>CABRFG010000109.1 GCA_902470095.1 uncultured Collinsella sp. | reverse complement strand
CTACGGGCAGGACGGCAAGCGCCGGTCGAACTGCCTCTTCTTGCGCCATCAAGCCATTGACGACCTCGTGGATCACGCCATCGCCGCCTAGAGCGATAACGGTGCGATAGCCCTGAGCCTGTGCGGCAAGCTCCTTGGCATGCCCCATGCGCTCGGTCAGCACCAAGTCAAACTGGGATGCGCGCGCGGTCATATCCAAAAAGCGCTGCAGGCGCTCGGCAACCTCATGCGCGGCGCCCGACTGGGCGGCAGGATTGGCGATGATGAGCGTGCGGCCAAAATCAGTTGCGTGCATGGGGCGACTCCCGGCGTGTGACGTGACGGTGCGGTCGCGCTCAGGTCGAATTGCCCCCGATTGTGGCTGCACGGCGAATACTAACGTCTACTCTATCAGGTCGTTGTGGCGCTCGATAGCCTCTGCCACCGTGCCTCCCTCGTCCACAATAAGCGAGCGGCGCTTGGGTGAGATGATGCGCTGGGCGGGGTACACGCCGCGGTGGCCGCCGGCGAGATAGCTGATAAACGCCACGATCACGAAGAAGCCGGAGGCCGTGCCGTGGAACAGGTCGATGGCCATCATACAGGTGGTGATGGGCACGTTAAGGCCGGCGCAGAACACGCCGAGCATGCCGAGAGCCGCCAGAAAGCTGGGGTCGATTCCGACGAGGCAGCCGATCCAGCCGCCGAGCGCCGCACCGATGCCAAACAGAGGCGTGACCTCGCCGCCTTGGAAGCCGGCGCCCAGGGTGAGCGCTGTGACGACCAACTTGATGGCTACGTCCGCCAGGGTGGTGTTGCCTGCAAATCCGGCGCCGGAAAGCCACGTGGAAAGGCCGGCGTAGTCCCAGGCGTCGAGGAGGGCATAGGCGGCCAAAACCACGAGTGCGCCTATAAGTGCGCGAACAAGGTAATTGGTGATAAAGCGACCGTACAGGCTCTTGACGGTTCGAACCGACCAGGCAAAGAGGCGTGCCGTCAGACCGAAGATAATGGCGCTGGTAACAACGATGACGACCGTTTTGGGTGTCATGGCGGGAACGCTGGCGATAACATTCGCCTCGTACTCGGTTCCCAAGGCAAGCGACGTAAAGTAGCCGGTAAACGAGGCAACCAGGCAGTAGATGCCTGCGGTGTAGTCGATCTTGCCGATAAAGCACATCTCCATGCCAAAAAACGCGCCGGCGAGGGGCGAGCCGAATACGGCGCCAAAAGCGGATGAGATGCCGGCGAGCATGAGGTCGTGGTGATCATGCTTCTTGAGGTGGGCGAGGCTCGAGATGTTGCTGGCGATGGTGCCGCCAATCTGCACCGCGGCTCCCTCGCGACCGGCCGATCCGCCCGCGAGGTGCGTGAGCGTGGAGCAGACGAAGGTGAGGACGGCCATGCGCATATGGATGAGGCGTGTGCCCAGAGCGGAGTCAATGACCAGGTTGTTGCCACGCTTGGCGGCGAGACCGTGGTTCTTGTAGACCCACGCGGTGGCCATGCCCACGATGGGGAGCAGGGCGTACACCCACGAATGATGCTCGCGATAATCGGTCGCGATATTCAACGAGGCCAAAAACGCCCAAGCGGCGACGCCCATGGCGAGCGAGACGATGACGACGAGTGCGAGCAACTTGGCGCTCGCGAGTAGGTTGCGGGCGTTGCGGCGCGTGTCGGCAGCCAGGAGATGCTCAGAGCGGGTGAGCTGATGCCTGCCTGCCGCGATGACGTCGTTCAGGGAGAAAAAACCGCCTTCGTCGAGCGGCTGGGAATGATCCTGCGCTTCGTTTGCGCTTTCGGGTTTGTCGTTATGAGCCATACGTTCCTCTTTTAGGTTGCAA
>CABRFG010000108.1 GCA_902470095.1 uncultured Collinsella sp. | reverse complement strand
TCGTGGCCACCATGGTCGTGGGCATCATCGGCGCGTTCTTCGGCGTGCTGGCGTAGGTTCCTGCGTTTTATTCTGCCCCCAAGGGAAACGGCGACCCGTTGCGGTCGCCGTTTTTTATTACCGAAAGTTAGCTGGAGGTGCTTCGTGATTCGATCTGACAATCCACCCGATAATGGCGTGAGCGGGGCGATGTATCTATTTGGCACGGCGCTCTTGTGGAGTTTTATCGGCATCCTCGTTCGCGCCAATTCGCAGTCAGCTCTTTTGATCGGTGCCGTTACGGCAATATTTATGGCGCTCTTTATCCTGCTCGTCGGCAGGCCCGTCCTCCGCGTCAGCCGTCTTATTGTCCTTGTGGCCGTCTGCAACTTCGTGACGGGCACCACGTTTAACTTTGCCAACCAGCTCACGACGGTCGGCAACGCGATCGTTCTGCAGTACACCTCGATGATTTTTGTTATCGTGTATCAGTCGCTCGCAACTCGCACGTTGCCCTCGCCTGCGAAGATTGCCTCCGTGTTGGTTGCTTTTACGGGTATGGGACTTTTCTTTTTAGGCGATTTGAGCGCCGAGGGCATGCTCGGCAACCTGCTTGCCGTCATTTCGGGAGCCACCTTTGGGCTGTGTTTCTTTTTAAACTCTCGCCCCGATGCGTCGCCCATGGTGTCCTCGCTCATCTCCTGCGGCATCTCGATACTGCCGATCGTCTATTTTGCCGGCGACCTAGGCTCCGTAAAACCCTTTGAGTGGGGGCTTATGCTGGTGCATGGCCTTTTTTGCAGCGGCCTTGCGAGTGTGCTGTATGCCAAGGGGATTGCGCGCACTAACGCGTTTGCGGCCAACTTGGTTTGCATGAGCGAGGTCGTGCTCGCTCCCTGCTGGTCGGCGCTCCTCTTTGGCGAGGTCTTTCGCTGGAACGAGTTTTTGGGCGCGGCGATAATCGTTTTGGTGATTGTAGGCAACTTGGCATACGATGCCTTTGGCGATGGCTTTCTGGTGGCGCTTGTCCGCCATCGAAACAAAGAGCGCGCCTGATGGGATACGTCTGCCGTTTACGGTAAAAAACACCCCGCTGAGCGAGTGGTATTAAATAGTAAGAACCTGCATATCTATAATTGGTATCAAATCATTTGTGCCTGGCATAGGTGTTAACAGCACACCAGGTACGCTTCGGGCCGTGTGGTCGAGTTTCCGGATTGATATCAACAGCGCGCGCGACGGTGACCGGCTATGACTCGAGATTTCCTATTTTGGAGGAACCATGCTTACCCAAGCAATCCTCGTCGGCTTAGTCGGAGCGTTTGGAGGCCTCGACTACCAGCTCGGCACCCTCTACGCGTTCCGCCCCATCGTCCTGTGCCCGCTCGTGGGCCTGGTGCTGGGGGACCTGCAGACTGGTCTTGCCGTCGGCGCCAGCCTGGAGCTGCTGTTCATGGGTTCGGTTTCCATCGGCGCCTACGTGCCGCCTAACGAAACGATCGGCGGCGTGCTCGCCTGCGCGTTTGCCATTCAGCTCGGTCAGGGTACCGAGACGGCCATCGCGCTCGCCATGCCCATCGCTGTCCTTTCGCTGACGATCGGCAACATTACTAGTGCCTTGTTCACCGTGTTTGTCGATATGGCAGACAGGTTCGCCCTCAAGGGAAACCTTAAAGGCATTTACGCCGTTCATTGGGGCATGGGTCTTTGGGGCTGCCTTGAGTATTTCCTGCTGTGCGGCGGCGCCTTCTATCTGGGCTCCGATGCCATCCAGGGCCTGCTCGACTTCGTCCCGTCCTTCATCATTGATGGTTGCGGCGTTGCCGCCAACATCCTGCCTGCCATGGGCTTCGCCATGCTCGGCCGCCTGGTGCTCACCAAGCAGCT
>CABRFG010000107.1 GCA_902470095.1 uncultured Collinsella sp. | reverse complement strand
GCGGGTTCGAGCCCCGTTGTCCGCTCCAAACGCAACAGCCCGGCTACTACGGTAGCCGGGCTTTTTTGTATCCATCGCATGGGCTCGAACCCGAGAGGGAGCGAGCGTTTTGGGGCGTGGCTGTGGCGTTGTTTGCTGCGAATGTGCGCTTTGGGCGTATCATCGTGGGCATCTCGCATAACCTCGTTGCAAGGGAGATACGCCCCATGGCTACAGAAAAGTCTTCTTCGCGCTCATGGATGTCCGATGCCGCGATCTATCAGATCTACCCGCGCTCGTTTAAGGATTCGACTGGTTCGGGTCTGGGCGATATCGCGGGCATTACCCAGCAGATGGACTATCTTGAGCGGCTGGGTATCGAGGCCATCTGGCTGAGCCCGTTTTACCCATCGCCTCTTGTCGATGGCGGCTATGATGTGGCGGACTACTGCGATGTCGATCCACGTCTCGGCTCGCTTGACGACTTCGATGACATGATCGCTGCGGCTCACGCGCGCGGCATCAAGGTCATCGTCGACATTGTGCCCAACCATTCATCCAGCCAGCACCCCTGGTTCAAAGCCGCTCTTGCCGCCGGCCCCGGATCGCCCGAGCGCGCCCGTTATATCTTCCGCGATGGTCGCGGCGAGCATGGCGAGCTGCCTCCCACCAATTGGAATGCCAACTTTGGCGGCCCCGCATGGACGCGTGTTGCGGATGGTCAGTGGTATCTGCACATGTTTACGCCCGAGCAGCCGGACTTTGACTGGTCATGCCCTGAGGTTCACGCGCTCTTTTGCGACGTCCTGGCGTTTTGGAGCGATCGAGGCGTCGACGGCTTTCGCATTGATGTGGCGCAGGGTCTCGCCAAGGATCTCGACCGCGATGACCTCGACCGGTGGCATCTCGCCGAGGGCGATGACATGGTTGACGACGGCACCCACCCGCTGTGGGACCGCAATGAGGTCCACGAGATCTATCGCGAGTGGCGCCGCGTGTTCGACCGCTATAATCCGCCGCGCAGTGCCGTTGCCGAGGCATGGGTGCTGCCCGAGCGCCAGTATCTCTACGCGCGTCCCAGCGAGCTTGGCCAGACATTCAACTTTGAGTTTGCCAAGGCCACTTGGACCTATGATGACATGCACACTGCAATCGAGAAGGGCTTGAAGGCAGCCGTCGAATCCGATTCCGCCTCGACCTGGGTACTCTCCAACCACGACGTGCCGCGCGTGGCGACACGCTATGCCCTGCCGCAAATCAAGGCGACGCGCTACCACCAGATTGCGCTCGACTGGCTCTTACGCGACGGGTCGTCTTATGACGAGGACCGTGAACTCGGCGAGCGCCGCGCGCGGGCGGCCCTTTTGCTTGAACTGTCGCTTCCGGGCTCGGCATACGTGTATCAGGGTGAGGAGCTCGGCCTTTTTGAGGTGGCTGATATCCCGTGGGCTGCACTCGAAGACCCTACTGCGACCAATACGCACGGACCGAAGCGTGAGAAGGGGCGCGACGGCTGTCGTGTGCCCCTGCCGTGGGTGGCGGCGGACGATCCCGCGCATGGCGGATCGTTTGGGTTTTCGCCGGCAGACGCCGATGCAGCGCCCCATCTGCCGCAGCCTGCATGGTTTTCCGATTATGCTGCCGATAGGGAAGAAGTGGACCCGACATCGATGCTTGCGCTCTATCGTGACGCCCTCTGGCTGCGGCGCAAGCTGCGCGGGTGCGCCAACGATCTTGCGTGGCTCGATCTTGACGGGCGCACCGGTCTTGCGGATGGTGCCGAGGGCGCTGAGGGCGGCGTCATCGCCTATCGCCGCGATAACGGCTGGGCGTGTGTGACGAACTTCGGTGCAGCACCCGTGGAGCTGCCGGCGGGCAGGGTCCTGCTCACCTCATCACCGCTTGCAGACGGCAGGCTCGCACAGGACAGCTCTGCCTGGATCATGCTCGGTGAGATGTAGGGACATCTCGCTGCGAGCCTGCGTTTGTCCGCGCCTTTCGTGACGACTGATGCCCTCGCGAGAGCGTCGCAAAACTTTTTAAAAAAAGTTCTTGCATTTGGGTGGATCATCCCGTATATTAAATCCTCGCAGGCGGACATGGCTCAGTTGGTAGAGCACAACCTTGCCAAGGTTGGGGTCGCGGGTT
>CABRFG010000106.1 GCA_902470095.1 uncultured Collinsella sp. | reverse complement strand
GGTTGAGCGTCTGTTCGCGCTCGTCGTTGCCGCTAAAGCCGCCGCCGTCACGCTTTTTGCCGATCGTATCGATCTCGTCGATAAAGACGATGCACGGGGCCTTTTCCTTGGCCTGCTTAAACAGGTCGCGCACCTTAGCGGCGCCACGGCCGACGAACATCTCGACGAACTCAGAACCCGAAATGCTAAAGAACGGAACACCAGCCTCGCCGGCAACAGCCTTGGCTAGCAGGGTCTTACCGGTACCCGGAGGGCCGACAAGGAGAGCACCGCGCGGCAGCTTGGCGCCAATCTCCTCGTAGCGCTGGGGCTTCTCCAGAAAGTCGACGACCTCCTTGAGGGACTCCTTGGCCTCTTCCTGGCCGGCGACATCCTTAAAGGTCACGCCCACGTCCTTGGAGGCGATCACGCGCGCGCCGGACTTGCCCAGTCCACCGCCGCCAAAGCCACCGCCGCCAAAGTTCATCGAAGGACCGTCATCACCCATGGCCTTCTTCATGCGGCGGTTGAGCCACCAGCCGATCAGGAAGAAAATCGCCATGGGAAGGATGAGCGTAAGCAGGTAGTAGGTCATCAAACCCGAGTTTTTATCGGGAACGACCGACTCCAGCGAAGCGCCAGACTCAAGCACGCGATCGGTAAAGCCCGCATCGTTCGGCACACCGGTCGTCTTATAGGCGATGTTCTCGTCCTCGCCCTTCTTGGTGTAATAAATCGAGTAATCGTCCGTGTTGTACTCGACCTTGTCGACACTCTTCTTATCGAGCGCTTTGACAAACGTCGAGTAATCGGTCTTCGTAATCTGCTGCGTGTGACCGATGTTGGGGAACAGTACGGTCGAGAGCACGAGGTAGACGACGAAGGCGATGAGCACGTAGAGGATCATATTCCGTCTACGCTTGTTGTCATCCATCTCCATCTGCTTGAACTCCATCTACTGGGGTTAATAATGCTTTCTAGAATACCCAACCCGGACGGCGATAAACCGACGCCGGGCACGAAAAGACAGAGATGGCATCACTGGAAGTCGGCAAGGTTCAAATCTATACGGGCGACGGCAAGGGCAAGACGACGGCTGCGCTGGGGCTCGCGCTGCGTGCCACGGGCTATGGACTTAACGTGCTCATGCTTCAGTTTGCCAAGAAGCTGCACTGCGCCGAACATGATGCAGCACCTCGTTTAGGGCTACGCATCGTACAAGCCGACCGCGACACACCCGAGGCTTGCGCCGCGCAGATCATGGAGCTCGCATGCGAGCAGATATCACAGGTCGACGTTCTGATTTTGGATGAACTCGGCGAGGCCATGCGCCGCGGCTTCGTGACGCGCGAGGATGTCGAAGCGCTGATCGCGATAAAGCCCGCCACCACGGAGTTCGTGCTCACCGGCCGGGGCTTGCTGCCCCTCGCGAACCTCGCCGACCTTGTCACCGAAATGCGCCCCATCAAACACTACTTCGACGAAGGACTCCTAGCCCGCCAAGGCATCGAATACTAGCCATTGGGGACGTCCCGAATGGCTAGGCGGTGGCGCGGCCGAGCCAGTTGCCGCTGTGATGGTAGACGGTGAACATCATGGCGGTGATTAACCAGGTTACGGGGTAAACCAGCAGCAGGTGCTCAAGCGACGGATCGAACGGCATAATCGCAAACACCCAGATCACCCTGAGCACGACAGTGCCAAAGATGGTGAGCATCATAGGCTGCAGACTCACGCCGGCGCCGCGGATGGAACCCGAGGCGTTCTCGATAATCGAGAAAATCGCATAGAACGGCGCAATGAAATGGAGGATAGTCGTGGTGTACGCCGAAATCGAAGCATCGTCGACAAACAAACGCGACAGCGGGCCCGAGAACACCAGCAGCACGGCAGACAGGCCACCAATGAGCATAAACGACAGCACGAGCGACGTATGGTAGCCCTTGCGCATGCGCTCGTAATTGCGCGCGCCAAAGTTCTGCGCCGAGAACGTAGTGATCGATACGCCGAGCGCCTCGGTCACCATCCAGATAATGCCATCCAGGCGCCCAGATAGACCCCAAGCAGTCGTGACATCGGCGCCAAACGAATTAACCGACACCTGGATCAGCACGTTCGAGATCGAATAGGCAGCCGATTGAAAACCGAGTGGCAGACCACACGAGATCATACTCTTGCAAATACCGCGATCGATGCCGAGCTTAGACAGACACTATGACCCAATCCGAGGGCACTAAAAAGATAGGAGCCCCCGCTCGT
>CABRFG010000105.1 GCA_902470095.1 uncultured Collinsella sp. | reverse complement strand
CCGGGGAGGCATACTTTGTTTTGAGAAGTGGGCTCCGCGAACTTCTCAAAACAAGGCAGGCACCCCGGCCCCGCCGGCAAATAGCGGACACTCCGCATGCAATCTATGCAAACAAACAGGTACGCTTAGCTACATTCGGTAAGCTCGAGAACGCTGTCCTTAACGATAAGCGCCGGCTCCAGGACGACCTCTTCGGCACGCCTACCGCCCCTACCGGCAAGACGCTTGGACATGCAGCCAAAAGCATGCTCCGCAAGGACACCAGGATCCTGCTCAATGGCGGTCAGCGCCGGCTCAAAGAGAACGTCGGCCGCCGAGTTGTCATAGCTTACGACCGAAATATCGCCCGGGATGCTCTTCCCCATCTCGTGCAGGCGCTTGAGCAAACCAAGGGCAATGTTATCCGAGCTTGCGAACACGGCGGTGGCATCAGTTGCGAGCACCGCCTCCGAGGCCTCGTATGCACTTGGAATGTAGTACTCGCTCTCAAACTCCAAACGCGCGTCGATAGGCAAGCCAACCTCGCGCAGTGCGCGCTCATAGCCGGCAAGTCGTTTGCGACCCGTATTGGAACGGCGCGCATTAACCAAGCAGGCAATGCGACGGTGGCCTTGCTCGATCAGATAGCGGGTGGCCATATAGCCGCCCATCTCGTGGTCGAACATCACCTTGTCGCACTCGAGTCCCTCAATGGCACGGTCGACCATTACCGCCGGGATGGGCAGATGGCTGACTTCTTCGCGCAGGGCGCGGTCGTCGGAGAACTCGTCACCCACGACCAAGAACACACCATCGACGCCACGCGTCACCAGCTGGCGCAGGAGCTCCAGATCGTCCTCGGCGCTTCCACCCGAGCTGGTAATAAAGAGCGCGTAGCCGTCCTCGCGGCAGCGCTTTTCCAGGCTGCCGGCGAGCGAGGCAAAAAAGCGGCTCTCGATATTGGGAACGATAAGGCCCAGTGTGCGCGACTCGCGCATGACCAGGCTGCGCGCGATCTGGTTAGGAACATAGTGGTTGCGCGCCGCAACCTCCTTGATGAGTTTGCGGTTTTCTTCCGAGATGCGACAAGGCCGATTATTGAGCACAAGCGAGACCGACGAGGGGGAAAGCCCCACCTCCTGGGCGATCTGCTTGAGGGTGACTTTGTTGGCCATCTCGCTCCTTCCGGGTTTACGCGCAATCTCTTGAAAGTATAGCGACTACCCCTCTACCTCGGTGATAAACACTTTACCAATCCGGTAGACGGCTGTTTTATCGCCGCCAGCGCACCAAATCCGTCCGGGTGGGGTATATTGCAATCGATTGATGACAACGACCACCAAAAGGCGGATATTCGTATGCACGAGAACGACTTTTTTAACGAGGACCTGCTGTGCGCGCTTGCTGGCGTTGCCGGCGAGGACAACGTGCTGATGAGCGAGCCCATGCGCGAGCACACCACGTTTAAGATCGGCGGCCCGGCCGACGTCTTTGTCACGCCCGATACCGAGCAGGGCCTCGTCGCCACGCTCGATACCTGCTATCGCTGCGATCTGCCCCTCGCCATCGTGGGCAACGGCTCCGACCTGCTCGTCGGCGACAAGGGCATCCGCGGCGTCGTCGTGGCGCTGGGCGAGGGACTCTCCGACATTACGGTCGACGGCACGCACGTCACGGCGGCAGCCGGCGCCTTGCTTTCCGATGTCGCCGCTGCGGCAGCCGAGGCCGGTCTCACCGGCATGGAGCCCATCTCGGGCATCCCCGGATCGGTCGGCGGCGCCTGCTACATGAACGCCGGTGCCTACGGTGCCTGCATGGCCGATGTGCTGGAGTCCGTGCGCGTCTACAAACCCGCTCGCCAGCTCGACGACGGCACCCGCGGCAGCGGCAATATCATCGAGTTCGATGTCGATGAGCTCAACCTGGGCTATCGCAAGAGCCGCATCGCCGACGACGGCTTCATCGTGCTTTCGGCCACCTTCAATCTCGCCCCGGGCAACGCCGCGATGATCAAGGCCGACATGGACGACTACCGCCAGCGCCGCGAGGACAAGCAGCCGCTCGACATGCCGAGTGCCGGCTCCACTTTCAAGCGCCCCGAGGGTTACTTTGCCGGCAAACTCATCATGGATGCCGGCCTGCGAGGATACGCCGTTGGCGGCGCGCAGGTGAGCGAGAAGCACTGCGGCTTCATCGTCAACGCCGACCACGCCACCGCCGCCGATGTCGACGAACTCATCCGCCACATCCAGGCAACCGTCAAAGACCAATTCAACGTAGACCTAGAACCCGAAGTCCACCGAGTAGGCGAATTCCTTTAACAAAGAAGGCCCCGAAAGGGGCCTTCGCCATATTTATTCAGATAACCCAGTCCGGTGTGTCGCGCCCCGAACCCGGAAGGTCCGGGACCGCGGGCGAGGCATAAGGTTGGTCGCGAGTTCCGCACGCAAAGAAGGCCACTTA
>CABRFG010000104.1 GCA_902470095.1 uncultured Collinsella sp. | reverse complement strand
CTTTGCCTGCCTGTGGGGCCTGGGCGGACTCATCTGGATCAAGCTGCTGCTGCCGAGGCTGCTCAAGCTCATCAACATGATTCCGTGGAAGAGTCGCTACTCGGCTACTGTCATCTTCACCATCATTATGCTGGTCGATGGCGTTATGACGCTGCAGTCGCTCGATTATTGGTATCAGCGCGTCAACGGCACGGAACCGGATATTCCCGTTGCGCAGTTCTACGGCAAGTACTTCGATAATGACTTTATGGAGAATCGCTTCCAGAGCATGACCATGAGCCCCAAGGATGCGACGCGCGTGTAGCGCCAACCGCGTCCAAAACGCAAAATGCCCGCCGGTATCACACGTACCGGCGGGCATTTTTATAAACGAGTCTTCTATCGACGCAAGCCTCTACGCCTCGCGCTCGACCTCACTCACACATTCGTTCTTGATGGTGCCAACGAGCGCCTGCAGCGCATCGACCACGTGCGGGCGAATGTCCCCGCCGATGAGCACGAGCATGATGTCGTCACCCACGGCGAGTTCGCCGCTTGCCAGCCACACGCGCACATAGCCGATACCCGGCATCGCGCTCGTGGCCTCGATAGCAGCCTGCACCTTCTGAGCATCGAAGCCGAACACCATGCCGCCCACCTTGTGGCCCGGCGCCACGCCATCGGTCTCGACACCGCGCGCCTCGGCCTTGGGCGTCGCGCGCACCACACCGTTATGTGTCAGATACATACCGCACGCAGGTGCCGACGAATCGGCCTTGGCCTCGCGCAGCCAAGCATCAACCGAAGGCATCGTTTTGCCATTCTCGAGCATCATTTCTCCCTTACCGTCGTCGAGTAGCCAATTTGGAACGGGGCTTTTTAGCTACTCTCGAACAACTTATTCCTCGACCGGCGTGAGCACCATGACGGCACGCGTGTTGCTCAGCGATAACGAACGACAGGTCACAAGCGTTACGACCTTGGTTGCCGAAGCAGCACGATCGGTGGCATCACTCGCCACGGCAGAAGCCCCGTCGAGCATCTCGGACAGGTAGTTCTTGAGCCCGTCGTCGCCCTCAAAATTGGTCGTGCGCGCCTTGGCATACGTGTCCTCGACAACTTTGGTCGCCAGTGGTCGCAGTTTATACGTAGCATCCCGTGTGATGTAATACACGAACTCGATGCTATCGAACGTTGCCTGATCAGTGGTGTCCGAAATCACGTTGAACATCGACCCGTCATTCATGTGGTGGCCGTAGATCGTGGTCTGCTGGTCAACCATTCCCGGCGCGGTGTCGTCGCTGTCCAAGAAGATCGCACCCGATGCATTGGACGTACCGTCAAACAGCGTGTTGAGGTATTTGGAGTTGTTATTGGTCTGCACCACGGGATAGTTGATGTTGGTTCCCGGCGCGTAAATCCAACCCACAACCTCGGGATTTGTCTGGGCAAGTGCATCGAAGTCGATAATCGGCACGCCGCTGGCGTCCTTATCGCTTACATATTGCTTCTCGATTTTCTGGTACGAATCGCTTGCCTGCTTATAGCCAATCTGAGCATTGATAAAGATGGCAGCGGCGGCAACAATCAGGCCGATGCCGATGATGATGAGCAGAATGGGAATAATGGAGCGGCGCTTTTTGCGCGGCGGCTCGGTGTAATCCGACGGCGCGGCATGCGATGAAGACCGGGGCGGCTTCTTAGCGTTGCTATAAGATGAAGGTCGATATGCGGCTGGCGCGTCCTGTCGACGATGCGTCGCCGGCGTCACGGGGCGCGGCGCGCGCGGCTGCTGAGGAGAGGATGTCCGACCCTGCTGTGCCCCATGGGCAGCACTCGGCTTGGACGGATCGGGGATCTGAGAAGCCTTGAATCGTTTTCCCTGATAGTCGGACATGGCTCTCCTTATACTGCGGCGAAACGGCGGAACGCCTAGGCGTCGGCCATCTCCTGCTTCATCTTCTCGATAACCTTGCGGTACTCGGGGTCGCAAGCGCCTAGAATCTGCGTGGCGTAGATGGCGGCGTTCTTGGCGCCGTTGATGGCAACGCAGGCCACGGGCACGCCCGAAGGCATCTGCACCATCGACAGCAGCGAATCCATACCGCCCAGGTCACTCGTCTTCATAGGCACGCCGATAACCGGCAGCGGCGTAAAGGCAGCCACGACACCACCCAGGTGAGCGGCCTTGCCAGCGGCGGCGATAATCACCTTGATACCGCGATCGGCAGCAGTCGAAGCCCACTCGTGGACCTTCGCCGGCGTGCGGTGTGCGCTCGCAATGACAAGCTCATAGGGCACACCCAGTGCCTCGAGCTCGGCGGTGCAGCCTTCCATAACGCCCAGATCGGACTTGGAACCCATGATAATCCCGACAACCGGCTTTTGATCTGCCATAAACAAAGACCTCCTGTTGAGAGCGGCGACGCGGCGGATCCGCGACCCTTAACTACTGAGAGTAGTATAGCTGCTCCCGTCCCTGCGGTCTTTGTGGCGCTTCGCGGGCGGGCCAGGCTTTATCTTCACTCCGGTTGCTTCGCAAAGTCGTTCAGATAAAGCCTGGCCCGCCCGCGAAGCGCCCTGCGACCTACCGGGGATTGCCATGACGTAC
>CABRFG010000103.1 GCA_902470095.1 uncultured Collinsella sp. | reverse complement strand
CGCTGCGAAGCCGTGAGCGAGAGGGAAAGGCATCTCCCCGCACCGCGCCCCGCAACTAGCATCACGCGCTAGTAGTTCACCACCTGCTCCTCAAAGTACGCCTTCGGGTGGTTACACACCGGGCACACCTCAGGCGCCTCGGCACCAACGTGCAGGTGCCCGCAGTTCAGGCACTTCCATACCTTCACGCCCTCACGCTCAAACACCTCGCCCGACTCGATGCGCTCGACGAGTTTGTTGTAGCGCTCCTCGTGGGCCTTCTCGACGGCGGCGACACCACGGAACTTCTCGGCGATCTCGGCAAAGCCCTCCTCCTCGGCGGTCTTGGCGAACTCGTCGTACATCGTGGTCCACTCGTAGTTCTCGCCCGCGGCGGCGTCGCGCAGGTTGTCCAGAGTGCCCGGAACGGCGCCGTCGTGCAGATACTTAAACCACAGCTTGGCGTGCTCGGACTCGTTGCCCGCCGTCTCGGCAAAGATATTCGAGATCTGAACGTAGCCATCCTTCTTGGCCTTAGATGCGTAGTAGCGATACTTGGTGTGTGCCTGGGACTCACCGGCAAAAGCGGTCTCGAGGTTCTTCTTGGTTTGGGAATTCTCAAAATCCATAGGTGTACTTCCCTTCAACACGTGCCGCCCATAGGCTTTGAGCGACCTTGTCTTTAGGATGCCCTCAAGCCGCGAATTTAAACCTTACAATCCCGTTCTTCAGATTTGAGCGGGCTACACACTCAACCAACGATCGTCCTCGGCTCGGCAAAAGCCCTCGCGCTCCAGGTCAGCTAGAATGCCCGCGATCAAGTCGCACTCGACCGGCCCGCGACCGGCTGCCGCTTCCATCTCGTTAACGCCCACCACGGCATCAGCAAGCGTAATCCCCGCCGGCTGCCCATCGCGCGCTGCCAACAACATACGCACGATATGCGCGCGCTTTTGGCGGCGCGAGCCCTCAAACTTGGACTGACGACTATAGCCCGCCGACCGCCTGGACGGATTGGGCAGCGTCTTTTTAAGATACGCGCCGTAATCCAGCAATGCGTAATACCACGCGCGCGGCGTGTCGGCATCGTCTTGAGGCTCGGCAAAGGGCGCGATCTCGTCCGCCGCCGCACCGGGGGCCGCCGGACAGGCAGCTTGGATCAGCGGCACCAGTTCGCGATCGGGAACGGCCGGCACATCGGGAAAGAAATGATGCAAAAAGACCGTGCGCACATTGGTCTCCAAATACACGCCCGGAAGATCAAACGCAAACGAACGGATGCCCTGCGCCGTTGCCGGGCCAATGCCGGGCAGAGCGACCAAGTCACGCGTCTCGCGCGGAAACTCCCCATCCCAGTCCTCTACAACGCACTGTGCAGCCCTGTGAAGCGCCAAGGCGCGGCGATTATAGCCCATCCCCTGCCACGCATCCAAGACATCGGAAGGGACAGCCTGAGCGAGCGCCTGAACAGTCGGAAAGCGATCGAGCCACGCCGGCATACGCGTCTCCACGCGCGGCACCTGTGTTTGCTGCAACATAACCTCAGAAAGCCAAATGATGTACGGATCGCGTGTACGGCGCCACGGAAGGTCGCGATAACGAAGGACCCCTTCCGAACGAATCATCGAACGAAAGGGGTCCTGAATCATGGCTATGCTCCTTATGCGGCGCTATTCCTCCCGGTAAGCGCACGCGCAGGTGGCGTACTCGGGAAACGCTTCGCGGTCGGCGAACTTGGGATCGACGGCTGGGAACTGGCGGTGAGCGACGATGTCGCCGAGCGAAACGGAATCGAGGTAGTCGCGCATCAACGCCTGGGCTCCGGCCCACAGGGGATGATAGCAGCACGCGCCCATGCGCGCACAGTCACCATCGGGCGCGGTGCAATCGTTCATAACCATAGGACCCTGAACGGCCTCGACGACCTGGCGGATAGTGACGTCGTCCGGACTGACCTTGAGACGCATGCCACCGTGGACGCCACGCAGGCTCTCCACAATACCGGCCTGGACCAAACCGTGCTGAATCGAGCGGGCAAACGAATACGGGACATTGACCTCTTCGGCAGCGGTGCGAACAGAAAGCAAACGCTCCGGATCCTCGGCAAGCATCGCCAGCATACGAAGGGCGTAATCAGTCTTCCTCGATATGTCCATTTTTCCCCTTTCAAGGAATACGAACAGCTCGAACGAGCTCCGGGGCCGAGCTTGTGTCGAGACGCTAAATGACCGCCAGGACATCCAAATGGTAAATCGGATATCCTCTGAGTGCCGCGCTTGGAGCGAAATGCATCAGATGCGGCCTACAGTGCAATTTAGTATAACCTAACCCCCCTGTCTCGTTGAACAGGTGTTGCGCAACAAAGCTGTTGTTCAGACAGATATACTTATTGGATTTTACTTGCGTTCCCGAAGGCGCGGGGATTCTGGGCGAAGATGCACCAGGGCGATCGTTCTATCGAAACAAAGTGCATCAAACGCAAAAAGCCACGTCCGAAGACGTGGCTTTAATTGCGTTGGCGGGAAGTACGGGGCTCGAACCCGCGACCTCCGACGTGACAGGCCGGCGCTCTAACCAAACTGAGCTAACTCCCCAGGCAGACGTTCGCGTTTGTTTCCGCTCGCGTGCGCTGCGGGGATTAGTATACACAGAAGTCTGTCTGGCGCGCAACAACTTTTTTGAAAAAATTTTTTGGGTCCCTCCGGGAGGGTCTCCGGGGCTGAGGGCGGGGGTTAAGTTTGCTGCTCTACAGTCCTGCGCAAGACGGAAAG
>CABRFG010000102.1 GCA_902470095.1 uncultured Collinsella sp. | reverse complement strand
CTCATTGCCTGTGGCATCTCCGCCGACATGGTGCGCCTGTCGTGCGGCCTCGAGGACACGGCCGATCTGATTGCTGACCTTGAGCAGGCGCTCGAGCAGTGCTAGGCTAGCTCCGTACAAGGTGCCGATGCTGGCAGAAAGCTTCGGCGACCTTTCGTTCCGATTCCGTAGGCGGGACCCCAATCGCGGCTGTTTGCAGGCGATCGGGGCCCCGTTTTTTTGCGTTAGGCCACTCGAAAGGATGGATATGGAGAAAACTGCAGAGCAGCTGCGCCGCGAGCACATTGCTCTAGAGGGCGACACCCATGGAAAGAACAAATGGGCGATTCTGTTTACCGTGCTCATCATGACGTTTATGGTGTGTCTGGATTCGACCGTCGTGACCGTGGCGCTGCCCGTGATGCAAAAGGAGCTGGGCGTGGGCCTCGATCGCATTCAGCTGGTGAGTTCGGTGTACCTGCTTGCGACATGCGTGGCTATGTTGCCGTTTGGCCGTCTGGGTGACTTGCGCGGCAAGGTGAATGTGTTCCAGCTGGGCGTCATCGTCTTTTCGGTCGGTTCGCTGCTGTGCGGCCTTTCGGCCTCGCTCGAGGTTCTTATCCTGGCACGCATTGTTCAGGGCGTCGGTTGCGCGGCGGCCATGGCTAACAATATGGGTATCATCACCGAGTCGTTTCCGGCGCGCGAACGAGGTCGTGCCATGGGTATTCTCGCGACCTTTGTGGCCCTCGGCATGATGTGTGGCCCCGTGCTCGGCGGCATGTTGGTGGCAAGCTTTCCCTGGGAGAGCATCTTCCTCATCAACCTGCCCATTGGCGTCATCTCGTTTATCGTGGGACTCTATACGCTACCGCATGTTAAGCCGGAGGCTGGCGAACGCCCCATGCCCCTTGCCGAGGCTGCTCGCCGCTGTTTTGCAAATTCGGCCTTCACCATCAACCTTGCCTGCATGCTCATCGTGTTCGTTGGCATTGGCGCATCCGAATTTATTCTGCCGTTCTATTTTCAGGACGCCCACGGCTTTGGTTCTGACATCTCTGGACTACTCTTTTTGGCGCTGCCGATGGTGAATGCCTTTATCGGCCCGCTTTCGGGTACGGTTTCGGACCGTGTTGGCTGCGAGGGCCCCACGGCAGTCGGCCTGGGCGTGTACGTATGCGGTCTTTTTGCGGTAAGCACGCTTGACGAGCACTCTTCTATCCCTGTGATCGTGTGCTGTGTCGCGTTTATGTCGTGCGGTACGTCGATTTTCCAGAGCCCCAACAACTCGCTGTACATGGGCTCGGCTCCGCGCGAGGCGCTCGGTTTTGCGGGCAGCTTGGGCAGTTTGGCGCGCTACGCCGGCATGGCACTCGGTATTACGGTGGCGTCGAATATCCTATATGGGCAGATGAGCGTGGCGATGGGCGAGGCCGTGACCAGTTTTGTTGCAGGCCGTCCGGATGTGTTCCTGTTTGGCTTTCGCTCGGTGTTCTACGTGCTCATGGCTGTGGCCGCTGTGGGCTTTGCGCTCGCCATGGTGCGTTTGGTGAGGATACGCGCCCGCCATTAGCATGTTGGGTGGCTGTCTGCCACGATTCGCGCCGTCCCAAAAAGACTGGTTTGTGGTGCGATGGGGCTTGTGGAGCGGGCGGGGGTCGGTCCGTGGTAGACTATCGAACAACGTTTATTAATCGCGCGGTATCGTTGCCGCGAGAAGGGGTTGCGCCATGCAGGAGCTTGAGGATCGTATTCGCCATGACGGCATCGTAAAGGCCGGTAACGTCCTTAAGGTTGATGCCTTCCTCAACCACCAGTGCGACGTTGAGCTGTTCGACCACATGGGTGCCGAGTGGGCCCGTCTGTTCGAGGGCGTCGAGATCAACAAGATCCTGACGATTGAGGCTTCGGGCATTGGCATGGCTTGCATCGCGGCTCAGCATTTTGGCGGTGTGCCGGTGGTCTTTGCCAAGAAGGCGCAGTCCATCAACCTCGACGGCGAGCAGTATGCCACGACCATCTACTCCTTTACCAAGCAGAAGGAGTACCCGGTCATCGTTGGCAAGCGTTTCCTGTCCGAGGGCGACAAGGTCCTGATCATCGACGACTTTTTGGCCAACGGCTGCGCGCTCGAGGGTCTTATCAAGATCTGCGAGGCTGCGGGTGCCGAGGTGTCCGGTATTGGCATTGCAGTGGAGAAGGGCTTCCAGGGCGGTGGCGATAAGCTCCGCGAGCGCGGCTTCCGCGTCGAGAGCCTGGCCCGTATCGCCGATATGGACTGCGAGACCGGCGAGATCACCTTCGCCTAAGCGCGCAACACAAGCGATTGGTATGCGATGTGACAAAGGGACTTTCCCTTTGTCACATTTTTTGTATGAGGGGAGGTGTTGATATGGATGAGAACACGATGGGATGGCGTGAGTATGCGCGCTATGCCGAGATGTCGGTCGAGGAGCTGGCGCGCGATTGCGAGGTACAGGTGTTTCGCGCGACGGGTCCGGGCGGACAGGGCGTGAACACGACGGACTCGGCGGTGCGCATGAAGCATATCCCTTCGGGGATTACCGTGACGGCGCGCGAGAGCCGTAGTCAGTTCCAAAACCGTGCAAGCTGTCTGCGTAAGCTGAGGGCAGAGCTTGAGCGTCGTGGCCGTCCGCCGCGCCGACGCGTAAAGACCAAGGTGCCTCAGCGCTCTCGCCAGCGCAGACTCAATGACAAGCACTTCAACGCCATTAAAAAGGCCAACCGTCACAAGCCGGGTAGCGACGAATAGCCTCCTCATGAGTTGCGGTGAAATAGGGACTGTTTTGCGGCTTTAGCTGCATAAACAGTCCCTA
>CABRFG010000101.1 GCA_902470095.1 uncultured Collinsella sp. | reverse complement strand
GATGGCCTGGTCGAGCTCGAGGGTGGCAAGCCCACGGCGGGCGTCGGCTTCGCCGTCGGTTTTGAGCGCGCCCTGCTGGCCCTGCAGGCCTTTGGCAGCGACCTGGGTGCCGAGGAGGTCCCGTGCGTCTACGTCGCCAATGCCGGCAAGGAGCTGCGTCAGAACGTCTTTACCATTACGCAGCAGCTTCGCGCCGCAGGGATTGTGACCGAGGCCGACTATCAGGGCCGTTCGCTCAAGGCCCAGTTTAAGCAGGCCGATAAGGTAGGCGCCAAGCTCATCCTGGTCCTGGGCGGCGACGAGCTTGCCGCCGGCAAGGTCAAGGTGCGCGACATGCAGAGCCATGACGAGGTTCTCGTCGATCTGGCCAACGTCGTCGAGGCGGTTCGCGAGCGTCTGTAGCGCATGATTTTTGAGCTGCGGACCCGCTAACATGTCCCGCTCGCGACGAGCTATTGTTACGGGGGTGTTTCGCATTTATGCGGAATGCCCTCGCTTGCATATGCTGCCCACCGAGAAATACGACCATTTGGGGCAAAAACCCTTGCAATGCAGAAAATACTTTTGTGTGGTAAAGCGCAATCAGTGTCGAAAGTATTTCTCAAGCGCCTATAATGAATACCGCATGTTACGTGCATAGAAGGAGGAATGGGAGGAAACGTGGCTGAGAACCTAAGCAACCAGTCTGTACCCGAAGCCGCGGCGCGCGTCGCTGCCGTGGTCAACCGCCTCGTTAACCGAATCGGCTCGAATGCCGAGTCCAGGGAGCGTCTCGCCGAGATCGAGATCCCCGAGGAGCTGCGCGATAATCTGGCGCTGTTCCTGCGCCTGGAACGTCGTGTGCTTAGCGAGTATGATCCCGAGATCGCGGACCTGTTCGACAAGATTTTGACAGCCGAGATTGTGGTCAATGCTGGCAACCCCGGTAGCCGCGCTGCCGACGAGTCCGTTGACGAACAGGGCGTGCCCACTGCCGACGAGCCCACCGCCGTGGCGTTTCGCGAAGTCGTCGATTTGATTGACAGCCTGCCGCTTGATAAGCAGCAGGTCATCGTTCGCGCCTTTACGAGCTTCTTCCACTTGGCAAACCTGTCGGAGGAGAACTACCGTGTGGCGCAGCTGCGCGAGCGCGAGGCCGGCGCATCGACCGATACCGAGGTCGATCCCGCCAACGAACTCACCGTCGCCTATCACCAGTTGGTAAACGAGATGGGCGTCGAGGGTGCCAATGAGCTGCTCGGCAAGCTCGAGTTCCACCCTGTCTTTACCGCACATCCCACCGAGGCCCGTCGTAAGGCCGTCGAGGGCAAGATTCGCCGTATCTCCAACCTGCTGGAGGAGCGTCCGCGTTTGGGCGGCTCCGACCTGGTGGAGAACGAGCGCCATATGCTGCAGGAGATCGACGCCCTGGTGCGTACGAGCCCCATCGCGCTCAAGAAGCCCACGCCGGTCGAGGAAGCCGATACCATCATCGACATCTTCGATAACACGCTGTTCGACGTTATCCCCGTCATCTACCGTCGTTTTGACGACTGGGTGCTGGGCGACAAGGCCGGTACCGTGCCGCCGCTGTGCCCGGCGTTCTTCCATCCCGGCAGCTGGATCGGCTCCGACCGCGACGGCAACCCCAACGTCACCGCCAAGGTGAGCCGCGAAGTCGCCGCCAAGTACTTCACTCACATGGTGCTCAAGCTCGAGGACAAGTGCCGCCGCATCGGCCACAACCTCACGCTCGAGGCCACCTACAGCAAGCCTTCTGCCGAGCTCATTAACCTGTGGAACCATCAGGTCGAGATGAGCCCTCGTTACACGGCCCGCGCCGAGCTGATCTCCGAGCACGAGCCGCATCGTGCCGTCATGCTCGTCATGGCCGACCGCCTGAACGCCACCGTGCGCCGCATCACCGACACCATGTACCACAGCGCCGACGAGTTCCTGGATGACCTGCGCGTCGTCCAGCGTTCGCTTGCTGCCTGCGGTGCCGTCCGTGCCGCCTACGGTCCGGTCCAAACCATCATCTGGCAGGTCGAGTCCTTCGGCTTCCATATGGTCGAGATGGAGTTCCGTCAGCACTCCGTGGTGCACGCCCGCGCCCTTAAGGATATCCACGAGAACGGTATCCATGGCGACCTGCAGCCCATGACGCGCGAGGTCATCGATACCTTCCGTGCCATCGGCTCCATCCAAAAGCGCTACGGCAAGAAGATGGCGCACCGCTATATCATCTCGTTCACCAAGAGCGCCCAGCATGTGGCCGACGTCTTTGAGCTCGCCCACCTGTCCTTTGCACACGAGGAGGATGTCCCCGAGCTCGATGTGATCCCGCTGTTCGAGCAGCTCGAGGACCTCGAGGGCTGCGTCGACGTGCTCGACCAGATGCTCACGCTGCCCGTGGTGCAGAAGCGCCTTGCCCAGACCAACCGCCGCATGGAGGTTATGCTGGGCTACTCCGACTCCTCCAAGGATGCCGGTCCTACCACGGCCATGCTCGCGCTGCACTCCGCGCAGGAGCGCATCGCCAAGTGGGCAGAGAAGAACGATATCGACCTGGTGCTCATGCACGGTCGCGGCGGTGCCGTGGGCCGTGGCGGCGGCCCGGCCAATAAGGCCGTGCTGGCTCAGCCCAAGGG
Organism: uncultured Collinsella sp.; assembly: GCA_902470095.1. Lineage (GTDB taxonomy): Bacteria > Actinomycetota > Coriobacteriia > Coriobacteriales > Coriobacteriaceae > Collinsella. The sequence continues at coordinate 336 of CABRFG010000101.1, read as the reverse complement.
TTCGGTCAACTGCTTCTTTAAGCTCACCGAGCAGGGCGAGGTCATCTTTGCCCGTTACGGCAACCGCACGCTGGCTCAGCGCCATGTTGAGTCCGTTGCCGCCGCAACGCTTTTGCAGTCGGCCCCGAGTGTCGAGAAGACCAACACCGAGACTACGCAGAAGTTCTGGGATATGGCCGAGAAGCTCAACGCCGCAAGCCACGAGCGCTATCTGGACCTGCTGAACACCGAGGACTTTACGCCGTGGTTCTCGACCGTGACGCCGCTGACCGAGGTCGGTCTGCTGCCGATCGGCTCGCGTCCTGCCAAGCGCGGCCTGGGTGCCAAGTCGCTCGA
>CABRFG010000100.1 GCA_902470095.1 uncultured Collinsella sp. | reverse complement strand
ACCGTCTGCTCCGCGAGTTCAAGGTTGAGGCTAACGTTGGTAAGCCCCAGGTTGCCTACCGCGAGACCGCTGGTCACGACGTCGAGAAGGCTGAGGGCAAGTTCGTCCGTCAGTCCGGCGGTCGCGGTCAGTACGGCCACGCCGTCATCAAGCTCGAGAAGATGGAGGAGGGCTTCGGCTACGAGTTCGTCAACGCTATCGTCGGCGGCGTCGTGCCCAAGGAGTACATCCCGTCCATCGACAAGGGCATCCAGGAGGCCCTGAACACCGGTGTTATCGCCGGCTTCCCGGTCCTCGACGTTAAGGTCACCCTGTTCGACGGTTCTTACCACGAGGTCGACTCCTCCGAGGCCGCCTTCAAGATCGCCGGTTCCATGGCTATCAAGGACGCCCTCAAGAAGTCCGATCCGCAGCTGCTCGAGCCGATCATGGCTGTCGAGGTTGAGACCCCCGAGCAGTACATGGGCGACGTTATGGGCAACCTTTCCGGTCGCCGCGGCAAGATCGAGGGCATGGAGGATCGCAAGAACAGCAAGCTCATCCGTGCCAAGGTGCCGCTGGGCGAGATGTTCGGTTACGCTACCGACCTTCGCTCCCAGACCCAGGGCCGTGCATCCTACACGATGCAGTTCGACTCTTATGAGCCCGCGCCCAAGTCCATCGTGGACGAGGTCATGAGCAAGAACGCCTAAGTTCGAGCTCCCTGTTACGTAATCCGCGAGAACATCTCTCGCACTCTTTGGAGGTTTAAGTTGGCTACCCAGAAGATCCGCATTCGCCTCAAGGGCTATGATCACGAGGTCGTCGATCAGTCCGCGAAGCTTATCGTTGAGACCGCTCAGAAGACCGGCGCTCGCGTTTCCGGTCCTGTCCCCCTGCCCACCGAGCGCAACCTGTACACGGTTATCCGCTCGCCGCACGTGAACAAGGACTCCCGTGAGCAGTTCGAGATGCGCACCCACAAGCGCCTCATCGACATCCTCGACCCCACCTCGGGCACCGTTGATTCGCTCATGCGTCTCGACCTCCCCGCTGGCGTCGACATCGACATCAAGCTCTAAGCGATATCGCTCATAGCTTACAGAGCCCCGCTGTCATAACGGCAGCGGGGCTCTTTTGTTTTGAATGGTGGCCTTGGGGCCCAGGTAATGCGGCCGAATGGGTGGCTATGGCGCCTTATTTACCCATGGGACGCAGCGATGCCTCCTCAAAATGGAAGGATCGCAAGCCGTCTTCCGTTTCGATGCACGCGCGACCAAAGCCATCGACCGTTTGAAAGATGCCTCGCGCCAGCTCGTCACCGGCAGGGGAACGGGCGATAACGTGCTCTCCGATCCAATTGAGGTGAGTGACATATTCGCCGTGGACGGGCGCGAGCGGTCCAGTGTTTTCTTTCATGGCGTCTAGCAGATCTGCCCACGCGTCCACAGCGTTTACGACGGTGTAATAGACCTCCTTGAGCAGCACATCGACGGCGGGAACATTCTCGTTGAGGTCTGAGAGGCCAATTGCCGCCAGGCCGCCATCGGGAACCTCCGAAGGCACATAGTTCACATTGACGCCAATGCCGCAGACGGCGAAAGGTTTGCCTTCGTTATCGCGTGCGGCTTCGACCAGAATGCCGCCGAGTTTGCGCCCTCGCGCGACCAGGTCGTTGGGCCATTTGAGGCCGATCTCGTTAGCAAGACCTTGCGCCTCGAGTGCCTCGAGCACCGCTAGGCCGCTGACGGCGGCAAGACCAGAGTACTTGGCGGGATCAACACGTGGACGTAGGACAATCGAGAGCAACAAGTTACCAGCGGTTGAATCCCACTTGTGGCCGCGTCGGCCGCGTCCTGCTGTCTGAGCCCGTGCGGCAAGTCCTGTGCCGTGCGGCGCTCCTTGTTTTCCTGCTTCGAGCAGGTCATCGTTGGTCGATCCGGTTACATCGACAATCGTTAATTGGGCATCCATAGCGGCTGCTACCTCCTTAATGAATAAGTGAATAACGCAATGGTGTCGTGAGGCAGACACAATGTGAAGCCTTTGTCGCATTTGGACAATTAAATGTTAAAACGTCAACAATGACTGAAATGCGCTATCCTCTCTTGGTCGATGTAAACACGTCAACAACTCAAAGGAGGTTAGTGATGGGTTTCACGATTCTTGGAACAGGCTCGGCGCTTCCCGAGCGCAGCGTTTCCAATGACGAGCTGTCCGAGTTCCTCGATACCTCGGATGAGTGGATTTTTACCCGCACCGGTATCAAGAGCCGCCATGTGTGCACCACCGAGTCACTTGACGACCTTGCCGTGGCGGCGAGCGAGCAAGCGCTCCAGACGTCCGGACTCGATGCGAGCCAGCTGGATCTTATCGTCTGCTCGACGACGACGGGCGATCATCTCGTTCCTGCCGAAGCGTGCGCCGTTGCTGAGCGCCTGGGTGCCACATGTCCAGCCTTCGACGTTTCGGCGGCTTGTGCCGGCTTCGTATTTGCGCTCGATGTCGCCGAGGGCTATATCGCTCGAGGACGAGCCAAGCATGTGCTTGTCGTTGCCTCCGAGCAGATGACGCGCGCGCTTGACTGGTCAGACCGCGCCACGTGCGTGCTCTTTGGCGATGGCGCGGGCGCTGCAGTGATAGGGGCTGGGGGAGACAACCCCCTTGCCGTTGAGCTTTCGACGGCGCCCGACGTCGAGACGTTGCGCGTTCCCGGTCTGGTCGGCACCTCGCCGTTTAAGGACTCCGCAGATAGCGCGAGCGTGCTGTCCATGAATGGTCGCCGCGTGTTCAAGTTCGGCGTCAATGCCATCTGCGACACGGTCAACAAGCTCGCCTGCGACGCGAGCATCGCGGTCGAGGACATCGACCACTTTGTATTCCATCAGGCTAACGAACGAATCTTGAGCCAGGCAGTCAAGCGCCTGGGTGTGCCGGACGACCGTGTGGTCCGGACGTTGCGTGAAACTGGCAACATCTCGAGCGCCTGTATTCCGCTTGCTCTCGATCGACTGGCAAATACCGGCGCGCTGCACGCGGGCGACACCATCGCCCTGGTCGGATTTGGCGCCGGCCTGGATATAGGTGGCTATCTGCTTCGTTGGAAGTAGTCGCACATAGGAAATGAAAACGCCCCTGGGGCACAAACAAAGGAGAACTACCATGGCAGATCAGAAGACCTTCGAGCGCGTTTGCGACGTTATCCGCGAGACCGCTGGCCTTGACGACGTCGAGATGAAGCCCGAGTCCACGCTCGAGGAGATTGGCCTCGACAGCCTGGGCACCGTCGAGATCCTCGTCGCCGTCGAGGACGAGTTTGGCATTGAGCTCGATACCGAGGAGAACCCCAAGACGGTCGGCGAGTTCGTCGATACGGTCGAGGCGGCATTGGAGAAGTAGTGAT
>CABRFG010000099.1 GCA_902470095.1 uncultured Collinsella sp. | reverse complement strand
CGTGGTTAAAAGAATGGAATCGCAGCAGGCAGCCCTTGCTGCCGACGATGCCTATCTTTCCCGCAACAAGGAAGAGCTCGAAGCTCAGAACAGCCGCTATAACGCATTGGAGGAGGAGGCGGCCGCCTTGGCCCAAGAACTCGGGGAAGATGACCCGGAGCAAATCGTTGCTCTTCGATTCTACAAAGAGATTGAGGCCGACCAAGGCGCCTATGAGGTCGAGCGCCTAAAAGCAGGAAATGCTGATGCCTTTCTTCGTGAATATCTCGGAACGGCCTCGTAATGGCGTATACTTACGATAATTATGTCCATAGAACCCTCTTCACCGAGGAAAGGCAACGTACATGGCCGAATTGAACGAACATGTCGCATATCTGTCTCAGGAGATCGGCCCCCGGCCGGCGGGTACTGAGGAAGAACAGCGTGCGGCTCTCTACATAAGCGAGCAGTTTTCCGCCGAGGCCGGTCTGACGACTGCTATGGAAGACTTCCAGTGCAATCCCGACAGCTCACTTCCTCGAACGCTGTGCAGTGGTGTAGCTGTGTTGGTGACGCTGGTGGCGACGATTGTGGGGGCGCTGGCTGTTCCTGCCATCGTGGTGTCCCTCATCTGCGCTGCGTTGGCAGCCGCTGAGGTGTTCGATAAGCCGGTGCTTTCGCGGCTTTTGAACCGCGGGGTGAGCCAGAACGTCGTCGCGCGCTACCTGCCTGCGAAATCGCCGACGCGAGCGAGCCGGAGACGCAAGGTGATCGTGGTGGCGAACTACGACAGCGGTAAGGTGCGACGCGATTTGAACGGTGCGATGCCGGCGGTGCTCCCCATCCTTTATTGGGTTGAGCTGGCGATGCTGGTGGTCATGCCGCTGCTTTTGGCGATTCGCATGGTGCTCGCACCCGACGGTAGCGTGCTCGTGGTGTTCAACGTCCTTCTGGCTGTTGCCATGGTGGTAGCGGTTTTGCCGGTTGCGTCGTTTCTGCTTGAGAAGTTCGCGAACTACAACGAGGGCGCAAACTGCAACGCTGCAGGAGTGGCGGTGCTTTTGGAAGTCGCCTCTCGCGTGGCCGCCGCTCGGGATCTCCCCGATGCCCCCGAGCCAACGGTTCATGGCGAGGCGGCCGCCGTGTCGGCGGGACTTGTTCCTGAGGGGGCGGAGATTGTCTACCATACGGGGAATACTTCCGAGGATTTGGGAACCTCCATGGAGTCAGCTGCCGAGCGCCTGGCGGCCGCCAAAGCTGCCGTAGCGGCGTTGTCAGGGAAACCGGTGTCTGCAACGCCTACTGAGGTGGCAACAGAGGATGAATCTCCGGCGAAGGGAGAGGAAAACGGCGCCGTGGAGGTTTCTCCGGAAGAGAGCCTAACTCCATCCTCTGCCGCGGTCGTCGTCCCTGTTGCTGCTCCCGCCTACGCGGCGCCTGTTGAGCATCAAGTACCTGAATGGTTCAAAAAGGGCCAGGAGCAAGCCAAGAAGCCTGCTAAGGAAAAGCCCGTGCAGCGGTCGCGGTACGCCACGGCTTTGGAACGGGCCGAGGAAGAAATTAACGCGCGCGAGGAGCATGAGCGCCGCAACCTCGACGAGCTTTCCGAGCGTATGCGTGTTATGCGCGCTTCGGTGCAGGCAGCTTCGGCAGCAGCTGGCGCAACACCCACCGAGATTATGGACAGCGTGGTTGCGGACGAGAGCTCCGAGGAAATTTCTGCTCCGCCTTCCGCATCGGCCGTTAATGAAGAGGCATCGCCCTCGTTGGCCCCCGTATTGCCAGCCATTGAAGTGCCGGCGGTTGAGGCCGATCAATTGCCGTCTCCTTCTAACAACACGGTCTCCGCGATGCTGGCCGACATTCCCGCCATCGCATCCGAGCCGGCCTCTTCGGAAACGGGGACGCCTGCCTCGAAGCCTGTCGTGTCTGCTGTACCGGCTGCGCCTGTTGTGCCCCAGCCGACGGATGACCCCGATGTGACGGTGCGAGACGGCCAGCGTCCGTTGACGGGCGCCACCGTGGCGGTTCCTCCCATTGATCTTTCGACGTCTGATGCTCCTGCTGCGCCTGCGGGCGGGCAGCGCGTGGTGGTGCCCTCGGTGGGAGAAGTGGCTGAGACTCCGGCTTCGGCTCCAGCCGCTGCCCCCCGCCGCCGGCGCGCTATTACGCTGCCCAATATCGGCATCTCCCAAGAGCTCCCGCGCATCTCTATGGATGATTGCCAGCAAGCCGCTCCTCTTTCAGAAGATCGCCCCGAGCATGATGGTCGCGTGCATGACTTGAGCGCCGTCATCCCCTCGGTGACGACGCCCGAGCCGCCGTCGGCCGTTTCAGGTACGCGGGAAGCGGCGCTGCTCGACGCGCTGCCGTCTTTGGGAAGAACGACAACGACGACTGATCCAGCGCTTTCCGGCAGCATTAGTCTTGCGGGCACGTTTTCTTCTATGGGGGCGACGGGAGCGGCCGCGCCTATCGGCGATGAGCTTTTGGAGAATGCCTCCGAGAACGATATATATATCGAAGACGTCGATGACTCTGCTTATGTGGAGCAGATCACCGAGACGGGAGCGATGGCTGGTCCCGGTTATGTGGAGATGCCCAAGAGCCGTTTCGGCGGTATCTTCGGCAAATTCCGCCGCAAGAAGCGTGAGGAAGCATCCAGCCCGCAGGAATGGCTCGATGTTGAGGAGAGCTTCGATGCCCGTGAAGTAGGAGCAGCGCGCGGCGGTTGGGAGAGTTTCCGCGAAGAAGGCGATATCCAGGCTTACGACGAGGAGTATTTGGACGCCGACGCAACGACAGCGTTTTCTCCCGAGTTTGATGACGATTTTGCCGAGGACGGCTTTGATGCACCGCGCTCTTCGCATCGTCGCGGCCGTCATTTCGAGGGTGGGGCGTTCTCTCGCGATCAATTTGACGATGAGTCTGAAGGCGAAGAAAACCAGACCAGTGCCGCCGATCCGTCCAGTGTGTTCGGTGAAGGACTGCCCGCCGATTTCGTCTTCGAGCCGACGCCGGAAATCGAGCAGATCGAGCAATTCCACAGCGACCGCATCGATATGGAAGTGTGGTTTGTGGCGCTCGGTTCCGAACTTGCCGGCAATGGCGGCATGAAAGCGTTTATGGCTGCTCATGAGGTCGAGCTCAAGGGCGCGCTTATTGTGGAGCTGGAGGCGTTGGGTGCCGGTGAGCTGACGCTGATTGACAAAGAGGGCACCTATGTTCCCAAGAAGGCCTCGAGCCGCATGAAGCGCTTGGTTCGCAAGGCCGGTCAGGCCACCGGGCTGAAAGTGCCCGAGGCTACGATGGAATGGCGCAACAGCGCATCGGCCTACGCCTTGAAGCACGGCCAGCAGGCCCTGCATTTGGCGGGCATGGATGGCAGAAAACCGGCATTCTTCGCCGAAGAGGACGATGTCATTGAAAACATCGACAACGACATGTTAGCCTTGAACAGCGATTTTGTCATGGAAGTACTCAAGCATATCTAGCGACGAAATCCAGATATCCGCCCCCGTAGCTCAGCGGATAGAGCGTCGGTTTCCTAAACCGTGCGTCGGAGGTTCGAGTCCTCTCGGGGG
>CABRFG010000098.1 GCA_902470095.1 uncultured Collinsella sp. | reverse complement strand
GGATCTGTGGCTTTTCCCCGCAAAGGATACTTTGGAACGTTGCGGTTTCGCGTTGGAGTTGTCGGGTAGTTCGTTGTCGGCAGTGCCGTGCGGTTTGAGCGTTGGCATCTTGCTGGAAGATCTGGCTTCCACCCATTCCGCCGCAGATCGAAAGCTTCAGGCGCCTCCCCGCGAGGCCGCCCGCGATGCCGAAGCACGGTCATAGGACTGGCGGTACCAGATTCTGCTGATTGTTGGTACCGGAGAGGGTTACTACTCAGGGGAAACCCGGGCTCTGGTATTCGGGATATTCGGGGTATCCCAAAAAATAAAGCGCCGGAGGCAGGTGATGACTCACCATTCGGGCGCTTTGCGTTTTGAATGTTACACCAAACTCACTTGATGTCAATGACCTGCGCCTTACGATTCACGAACAACAGACGCTTGAGATTCTTGATGCGTCCGGCCGCGCACGCTTGAAGTTCGCGCTCGATAGCATGGTCGGGTATTCCCTTCATCCTGCGGGAATCGAGAATAACGCAATTGGATTGGTCGAGCGCTTTGCGAAGGTTCTTCTCAATGGCCTTTAGGTTCGATGCTTTTGGCGCTTTCATCTCCCAGACGATGCCGTCGATTATCGCATCGGCTGATGTTGTGCGCTGCTCCTCGCTTCGCCGAATGAATTCTACGGTGCGGCCGGCTGCCGCAAGCGCTTCTGCCGTTTTCATCTCGTGTGGCCATACGTTGGCTCCCGACTGAATGATTATCTGCCTCGTTTTGAATTCATGGGGCAATTGTGGCCGTACAACATTAGCTTGCAAACCCTCGATCCTTCTGTAGACGTTGCGGTTTCGCGTTGGGGTTGTCGGGTAGTCCGTTGTCGGCAGTGCCGTGCGGTTTGAGCGCTGGCGTCTTGCCGGGAGTCCCGGCTTCCACCCATTCCGCTGCAGATCGAAAGCTGCGTACGGTACGCCTGAGCGGTGACTGTTCCACGCTACGCCGATGATGTATGTCCACAGCGCCGATGCCTGTTCCATGCAGCGCCGATAATCGGGAGGGGCCGTTTCGACCCCTCCCGCTCTTCGTCGGTTTGCTCCTATTCCATTCCTCTCATCCGCTTGCGCATAGATTCCTCGCCTGCAATGTGGATGGTGTAGGACTTGTACACCACGCGGTCGATGACGGCGTCGGCAATGGCCCCGTTGCCCAGGTTCGCGTGCCATGCCGACGGCGGGAACTGCGAGCACAGGATGAGCGATCCGGTCCTGTCCCTCGCCTCGATTACCTCCATAATCTCCCTGGCCTCATTTGGCTTGACCTGCTCCAGCAGCCAATCGTCGATGATCAGCAGATCGCACTTGATGTACTTCTTGCGCTGCTTGAGCCATTCCTCGTCTTTGAAGACGGTGAGCTCGTCCAGCAGCTCCGGCAGCCTGGTGTAGCGCACGGTGTAGAACGCGTTGCAGGCAGCCACTCCAAGGGCGTTGGATATCCAGGTCTTGCCGGCTCCGCTCGCCCCTGTGACGATGATGTTGCGCCTGCTCGCGATCCACGAGCAGTTGGACAGCTCGGCCATCTGGGCGCGGTCGAGTTTTCGGTCGTCATCGTAGCGGACATCGGCGATATTCGCATCCTGCTCGGGAAAGCCCGCCTGCCTCAGGTGCCGAAGGCGCTTGTTGGTCCTGCGCGAGTCCCATTCGGCGTCGACGATCATGGCGAGGCGCTCGTCGAAGCTCAATCCTGATGCCGCGGGAAGCTCTTCTTGGTCGCGATAGGCCCGGGCCATCACCGACAGCCTCATGTCGTGCAGCTTGTCCATAGTCGATTGGCTCGCCATCATCGTCCGCCTTTCTCGCCGTTGTCGGCGCCTGCGCTCTCGATCTTTCGGTAGTAGTCCTGGCCCCTCAGATAGGCGCCTGCCGCCTCGTCGGTGCGCCCGACTTCCCGGGCAAGTGCCGCTATTACGCCCTTTATAGTCTTGTAGCTGGGCCTCTGCGTCCTGAGAAGGGCCTTTTGGCACGCTTCCTCCAAAAGCTCCCCTCCATAGGTCTTCTCCAGGGCGAGCACGGCGCGGCACGAGCGGTACGACTGCTGCTCGATCCTGCGCGACGACAGGATGGCCCCGATCGCCCGCGCGGTGGCCTCCCCGATGCTCTCGGCCCACGACCTGAACCGCGCGCCGTTCCATTCGGCGTAGTCCCTGTGGGCATCCGGCATGTGGTCGGGGTTGGTGCGGTACTCGCCCTTGCGGTGAGCGCGCTCGTGCATGGCGATCCGCGTGCCGTCCGCCATCACCGACACGGTCCTCGCCGTCGCGACCACGGCGACCGTGCGCTTCACGAATTCGAACGGAACCGAGTACCAGCAGCCGTCGAAGCACACGTGGTAGTTAAAATTGACGGTGACCTCCTTGCGGGCCGTCATCTCGTAGGGAGTCGCCGGCAGCGGGATGAGCAGCGGTTTTTCCTGGGCGAGGAATACGCTCTCCCTGCTGCCCTCGCGCTTTTGGAAGGGGCGCGAGTTGATGGCGGCGACCTGGTCCGCAAGGGCCGAGTTGAACTCGCCGAGGGACATGAACCGCCTTCCCCTCAGCGCGAGCATGGCCTGGCGCTCGATGAGGCCGACTCCCATCTCCACGCTCGCCTTGTCCCTGGGCCTTCTGACCCTGGCGGGCACGACGGCGCACCCGTAGTGCTCGCTCATGCGGCGGTACTGCTCGTTGACGATGAGCGCCTCTTTGGCGTTCTTGGACACCGCGGTCTTGCAGTTGTCCGGCACGAGAACGGGGGTCGCGCCGCCGAAGAAGGAGAACATATGGGCATGGGCGTCGATCCAGGCCTGCTCGTCGGTTCTGTAGAATCCCTCGGCGAACAGGTAGTTGGAGTAGGGCAGGCATCCCGCGAACACGTAGACCCTCAGAAGTTCGCCCGTATCGGGATCGACCACTTCCGCCGTGTCCCCGACCCAGTCCACCTGGATGGTCTCGGCCGGCCTGTGGTCGATGCGCATGCGGACGTCGTGGGCCTGCGCCCACTTCCTGTACTCCCTGCAGAAGGCCGAGTACATGTAGGGCTCCTCGCCCCGCGACACGGCGGAATCGCAGTACTCGTTCCACAGAAGCGACAGCGTCATGCCGCGCCGTCCAAGCTCCCGGGCCACATGCTCGAAGTCGATGGCGGCCTTGTCCGTGGCCTTGCGGCTCCTCTTCGGGTAGATAACGGACCGGATCGCCGCATCGTCCATCTCCTCCGGGAGCGGCCAGGAAAGGCCGCGCGCTCGTGCCGCTCGGATAACGTCCGAGACGGTCGATTGCGCGCAGCCGCAAGAGAATGCGACGCTTTCCTGGCTCACCCCCATCGCGATCAATCGGAGGATTTCTCTGTACTTGACCATTCTTCTTTCCTTTCCCTAGATGGCCATAGGCGCCCTTTTGGCACCCAGGTGAATTCTAGGAAAGGAAGTGGAGGAGGAAAGAGCCTTAGGCTATCGGCAACGCGTGGAATGAGTATCGGCGACGCGCGGAATCATCATCGGACAAGCGCGCAGGAGGCAGCTCCTCCTCCGGCATCCGCTGGAGCATCTCGTAAACATCAACCCCATCTTCGGGGGACAATTGCCTC
>CABRFG010000097.1 GCA_902470095.1 uncultured Collinsella sp. | reverse complement strand
GAGCCCACTTCTCAAAACAAGGCAGGCACCCCGGCCCTCGTCCGTGAACTCTTCCGCTGGGCGAGCCATAGACGCCGCGCACCGATAGGGTAAGGCGGCGGCTTGAAATTGGTGCTATATTCAGCTTGAGTTGTTTAATACTAGTACGGGAGGCTGATATGGGGCTGTTCAAGAAGAAAAACCCGCAGGATGCCTTTGATCCCGATGTGTTTACCATCACGGATACGATTTTGGACCCGCCGCGGTTTACGTTTTTGCCGGCTATCTACCAGGATGCCACGCATCGCAAGTGGGCCGTACATCAGCGCGGCGGCGAGCCGAAGATTTTTGACTATGCGGACGTGTTGCAGTGCGAAGTGGCCGAGGCGGGCGATCCGGAGGCCGAAGAAGCGGTCTCTAAACAGGAATTTGCCCAGCGTATCCTGGCAAATCCTGCCAAGGCGGCGAAAATAAACGCTGCCAAGCGTAATATGTGTCTTGGTATGGGCGTTGTTGTGGCGGTTCAGACGGGAAAAGACGAGGTTTCCAAATTAGAGATTCCCGTTATGACCGACGAAGTCAAACGCGATTCAAGTCTATATAAGTCGTATCGGAATGTCGCCGAGAAGATCAAGGCCGAATTTGATGCCATGGGAGGGCTGGCCTAATTTTGGCGGCATACGTTTCTGAATGAGGAGTCTGTGCAATGGCAGGCGAATCTTATGCAATTCCCCCCAAAGATCGTGCTGTTGAGGGAATTCTTTGGTATATCCAGCATCATCAGCTTGCCGGCGGCGATCGCCTGCCGGCCGAGCGCGTGCTGTGCGAAGAGATTGGCGTTTCGCGTACGGCGTTGCGTGCCGGTATCACGCGGCTCATCTCGTGTGGAACGCTCGAGAGCCGTCGCGGATCGGGTACGTATGTGTGTCCTCCCAAGCCGTTGAACATCTTCCAGGAAACGTATAACTTTTCCGATGCTGTACGGACTGCCGGCCTGCACCCCTCTTCTCGTCTGGTTTCCACCGGGACCATCGAGGCGGATGAGGCGCTTGCCGACAAGCTTGGGGTGGCTGTAGGCGCTCCCTTGCTCCGCATGCAGCGCGTTCGACTTATTGAGGGCGAGCCGGCGTCAATCGAGACCGCTCACGTTAACCTGTCCCTGTGCCCATCGCTTCCCGAACACGATTTTGAGTGTGAGAGCCTTTACGATGTCTTGCTCAAAGAAGGTGGCGTGCGTGTTGAGCATGGACGTGAGCATATCTCCATCTCGCGTTTGGACGTCGAAGAGGCCGAGCTGCTCCAGCAAGAAGAGGGAACGCCGGTGTTCTATGAGAGCTCGATCGAATTTGATAAGGACATGCGTTTTGTGGAGCATTGCAAATCGGTGATTTTGCCCACAAAGTTCCGCTTTGCCGATAACGGCGAAGAGAACGGCATGAGGAGCGTGGCAGGTGAACAATGGCTGAAACAGTAGATGCCACCCCGGTTTATATGCGCATTCGACGCCGCATCGAGGAACGTATCGAGCGCGGTATATATCCCACGGGTTCCATGATTCCGTCCGAAAAAGACCTCGCCGAGGAATTTGGTACGACACGCTTGACCATCCGAAGCGCTGTCGATGAGCTGGTTCAGCGCGGGCAGATTCGCCGTGTTCGGGGAAAAGGTGCCTTTGTGGCGCAGAAAGTACCTGCTTTTTTTGAACGCACGGTCGGTTTCCGTGAATCGGTCCGTGCTTCGGGCGGCGAGCCGTCCGTCCGTATTCTCGCGCGTTCCAAGCGTTATGCGGGGCCATATTACGCCGACCTGTTTGGCATCGCCGAGGACGACCTGCTCTATTCCGTTCGACGCCTGAACTGCATAAACGGTAGCCCCGTATCGATTGAGACGGCGCTGATTCCCTGCCTGCTGTTCCCAACCATCGAAGATATTGACGTGTCGGTCTTCAGTTTGTACGAGACCTATGAGATGCTGGGCCGAAAGCCAGCCATGGCACAGGAAAAGCTCGATATCGAAGCGCTGGGCGCACGAGATGCCGGCCTCCTTGGACTGGAACAGGGCGATCTTGTTTTGCTTTTGGAATGCGTGAGCTATGACGCGAGCGGTCAGGCTATCGAGTATGTAAAGTCCTTCAATCGTGGCGATACGGGCGGCTACACCTATACGTACTAGCTGGTATTTTGTGAATAACGGCTGGGAAACTAACCAGTTTTGATCGTTGGGTCAGCTGTATATACAACCTTACAGGGCTCAAAATCGACCGTTCGCCGATGGGGATAAATTAATCGACAAAGAGGTATCAAAAAGCCGTAACCTGTAACTGTGATTGGTATCAAATACTAATGATTTGTTACGAGGTGAGACGATGAAGATGCTCGATTACGTTCAGCTTGCCCATGTGCGTATGGGGGAGAACCTCGAGCGTTCGTCTGAGCTGGTAGCGCAGCTCGTTGATATTTTCCAGTCCGGTTCTTTTGACGCGCTGCGCATCGTTGCTTCGGGTTCGTCGCGCCATGCCGCCGATTGCGCCCGCGATTACCTGCAAGATGCCCTGCAAATGCAGGTGTCCGTTGTGACGCCCGAGGCCTTCGTCGATTTTGAACACACCTATCCGCAGCATGCGCTCAACATCGCCGTCTCGCAGAGTGGCTATTCGACCAATACGATTGCGGCGCTCGATTACATGCGCGCACACGATATGGCTGCAGTTGCGCTCACGGCAAACGTCGAGGCGCCCATCAAGGAGCACACTGACATCGTTCTTGACTACGGTGTGGGCGTCGAGTCGGTGGACTTTGTGACTCTGGGCGTCGAGGTGCTCGTTGAGTACCTGGTGCTCTTTGGTATTTACGGCGGTCAGGCGCGCGGAACGATTGACGCCAAGGGCGTTGCCCAGCGTCTTGACGACCTGCGCGAGGCCATCCAGGCCAATGCCGTGATGTGCAAGACCGCCGAGGAATATGTCCAAGACCACATGCTCGAACTTTCTGAGCACATGCCCGCCATGGTCGTCGGCAACGGTCCCAACTACGGCGTTGCCGAGGAGGCGGCGCTCAAGCTGAGCGAGACCATCAAGATTCCTGCCATGCATCACGAGGGCGAGGAGTTCATTCACGGTCCCGAGATGCAGATCGTTCCGGGCTATCTGGTGTTTATCGTCGACGATCCGCAGGGGTCGGAGCGTCTTGCGAATATCGCCGATGCGCTATCGAACGTTACGACAAAAACGGTGCTGCTCACGGCCCATCCCAGGGGTAAGGCTCACGAGGTTGCGGTGCCTCAGGTGGCTCCGCTGCTCAGCGCAATTCCCAATTTGGTGTTCTTCCAGACGATTGCGGCAATGATCGCCGAGCGTCTGAAGTCATGGGACGTGCACCCGTATCTTGATGCCGTCTCCAAGCAAATGGAGGTCAAGGCAGAGGGCTACGAAGAATCAGTCAATGCGCTTAAGGCCAAAGCGGCCGAGTGTTACGGAATGTAAGCGGGTTTGATGCCCGTTGGCATGGGGGATGTGAAGACAACCCCAGAAAGGAGAGACAAATGAAGGAAACCGAGAAGATCGAGATCATGCATTTCGACCAGGAGGGCTATCTCGAGGACGGCAAGGCGCTCTACGAGACCGGCAAGAAGATGACCGCGCTCGCCGACAAGGTCGCCGACGAGGGCTACGACGCCGTGTTCCTGATGGGCGTC
>CABRFG010000096.1 GCA_902470095.1 uncultured Collinsella sp. | reverse complement strand
GAGGCCGAGCGCAAAATGGATTCTAAAAGACACCTTGCCAAATAGGAGCGTCAGGGGGAGCGATATTTTGCAGCACGAAGTGCGCAGCAAAATATCGCTCATGCCCGAGGACGCGCCGGGAGGCAACACCGATTCGGGGCCGGACACACGGATTTACCTGCGCATTTACAAATTCGTAAACTTTTTTGAAAAAAGTGCTTGCACAGTTCTCGAATCATAGGTTATTATCTTCCTCGTTGAACGCGCGGGTCCAACAAAACGAACCGTGAATCAACAACATAGCATGTCGGAGTGGCGGAATTGGCAGACGCGCTAGCTTGAGGTGCTAGTGACCGCTTTTTGGTCATGCGGGTTCAAGTCCCGCCTCCGACACCATCGCATTTGAGAAGCCTCTTCGGAGGCTTTTTTGTTACCGATAGACGGTGGGGTCCACGATGGAAACGCTTGAACGCAACGAGTGGGCAGACGTTGCCCAACTAGTCGAGATCACGAGTGATGCTGTCATCATCTGCGAGCTCGACGGAACCATTCTGCATGTGAATAATCGCTTACTTGGTTTGATGTGCGAAGAACGCGCCGATGTCGTCGGTGGAGATGTTAAAGACGTCCTGTATTCGTCCGCTTTTGAACGTGCGACGGAACATCGTCTGCCATTTGAAACTGATGGCTCCGAGAGCGAACTGATGCTCAAGCTGAGTGACGGCTCCTTTATCCCCGTCTTGGTTCGTGCAGGCTCCGTAACGCCTCCACGCATCTTTGGGCGCCGAGCGCCACGCGTCCTGGTGGCACTTCACAGTATCGAGGAGCAGTATTCTCATGACCGTCAACTCAAGCGTGCGTTGTCGGAGCTCAGAGTGGCGAACAAGCGTCTCTCAGGCACGCTCTCGGTCATTATGAGCACTGTGGGCTCCGATGAGTTACCCAGTCTGCTTGATACCGTTTTAAACCAACTTGTAGGAACGCTCGATGCTTCGGGTGCCGCTATCTATTTTTCTGAGAGCGGCGGTTTTAAGCTTCGCGGTGTCTCCAAGGAGCTGCACGACAGCTACCTGCCCGAGTTTTTGCCGTATGGCGCTGGCATTCCGACGTATGTTCTTCGCGAGTCGCGTGCCTGTCGCTTGTCGATTCAGCAGGACCTTGAGGGCGATAGGGCCGCCTCCGGTATGTTCATGGACCTGGATAATCGTTCTAAGCACCTGTTGCGCATGCAGGATATGCCTCCGTACCGCAGCGAGATCTGTCTTCCCGTTTTTTACGGTACGCAGATCCTTGGCGTGTTGGAAGTTGGTTGGAAACGCCCCCAGGCACCGCTCGCCTATGACGTTAATGTACTTGAGGTCATTTGCGATTACCTGTCTATCCAGCTGGTCGGAATGGCATCGAGCCTTCGCTCTCGTCGCACGGCCGAGCTTGGCCGCTCGCTCAATGTCTTACGTGATGAGCTGTTTACCTTTCTAGACGATTCCGCCGCGGCTACCCAGGCGGTATCGTCCGAGATCTGCAATATGCTCAACTGCCATTTTTGCCCTGTTGAGTATGACGCCAGTCTGGACTCCTATGTCATAGATTTTGAAGGCGGCAGTCGCGTTGCTTTGCCGGACGATCCCGAGAAGCTTTTCTTTTCTACGACGGCGCCGGCGGCACGTCTGGGAGCTGGCCCTGATGGCTTTGAGGCATCTGTTTTGGGCGGCACGAGTGCCGAGGACCTTAAGCACGTCCGTATAACTCGCGTTGATGAATCGATGCCTATGGGAGGCTGGCTTAGGACGCATGGTCTGCCTTGCCAGGGTCTCTACGTCGACTTCGGCATCGAGGCGGGGCGCCCGCGCTCTGAGGGTGATGGCAAGCACAGCAACGACGCGATTGTTCCTGCTTCTGTTGCGAAGGGCCCGACGACGCGCGCACTGCTGCTTCGTGATGGCAGCCAAGAGCCGATTGATGACCTTGAATATGACTACTTGGTGCACTTGGCGCATGACTTTGAACTGATCTACGAAGGCGAATCTCAAAAGCGCGAGGAGCGCCATATCGCTCAGACCCTCCAGATCGGCATGAGAAATTCCCTGGGGGATGTTCCGGGTATCGCAACCGATTCGGTATACCTGTCGGCCACGAACTCGGCGTTGGTCGGCGGCGATTTCTATACGCTCATCCGACTTCCCGACGACTGCGCCGTCATGATTCTGGGTGATGTGTCTGGCAAAGGCATTGAGGCCGCATCGATGTCCGCGCTCGTCAAGACGGCCCTGACGGCCTATGCCTGGGAGGGTGCAGGGCCTGCCCGTATGGCACGCTCGCTCAATAGCATGCTCATGGGCTTTTCGAGGGTCGAGACGTTTGTGACGGCGTTTATCGCCAAGATCGATCTTAAAGCGGGCCGCGCTACTTATTGCTCTGCGGGACATCCTCCCACTATGGTCATTAGGCCGTCGTCGACGCCGCGTGGCGGCGGCGAGACCTGCGGGGGAGAAGTGGAGCTCCTTGGGTGCCAATCGGGCGTGATCGGTGCCTTTGAGAGCATGGTCTACGAGACGGGTGCCTTTACGTTCGCCCCCGGCGATATGCTCTTTATGTATACGGATGGAACGATTGAGGCCCGTGACCGCACCGGAGCGTTCTTTGGCGAGCAGCGCTTGCGCGATCTTCTGCTTTCTGTTTCGGCGGAGGGCGTGTCGGGCATTTGCGGCAAGGTCTTGGGCGAGCTTGACCGATTTACCGAATCGGCGCTGGACGATGACATTGCATTGGTGTCCCTTGAGTTTTTACGGGGTCGTTCATAGACGACGCTGGGCGGGCTGAATCCGTACGGTTGGGGAAACGAATGCATCGAGTGGGCTTTTTTGGGGAACCATGGTCGTATGAATGAGTGGAATGACATAGCGGTTTTGACGCCACCAGGCGATATCGACATCGCCACGGTGCCTGCGCTGCGTCGGCGGCTGGATGCTTTGATTGGCCGCGGCGTGCGCCGTGTTGTCATCAACTGTCAGGCTGTTAGCTTTATCGATTCGACGGGCTTGGCATTCCTGCTTACGCGCGCTCGTGAGCTCATGAGGCGAGAAGGCCTGCTTTCGCTCGTCAATGCATCAGGTGAAGTTGTTCGCTTTTTGGAGATTGCTCGTCTTGTCGATATCCTTCATGTCGCGGGGCCGGCACGGGAGTCTATTCCCGCCATCCCGGTGGGGGAGCTGCCTCGCTGGAGTAAGAGCGTCGAGGTCCGTCAGGGTATCGAGAATCTTCCATACTACCGACATCGCATCGCTGAACTCCTTGAATCGCTTCCGTTGCGCCGTGACGAGCGCTACGATGTCGCATTGGCGTCGGGGGAGGCGCTGGGTAATGCCTATGACCATGCGGGCGGTATCGGGTGCGTCCTGACGGTTCAGGCCTATGGCGATCGCGTTGTGGTTGAGGTGCTTGATCGAGGTGCCGGCTATTCTATCGATGAAACGAGCGAACCGGTCGCATCTGAGGAGCGCGGTCGTGGCATCAAGCTTATGCGTATGCTCGTCGATAACGTGGAGGTTGCTCGTCGTACGGACGGCGCCGGCACGCGCGTGCAGATGGTGAAGCTGTTTAGCGGAGCGCTGGAATCGTGTGCCTAGCCAATCGCTTTAGCGCGTTTAGCTACTAAGAACATGCGGCAGACAAGTTTTTTGAAAAAAGTACTTGCGTCTTTTGGACAACTCGCGTAAATTAATAACCCGCAAGCGGACATGGCTCAGTTGGTAGAGCACAACCTTGCCAAGGTTGGGGTCGCGGGTT
>CABRFG010000095.1 GCA_902470095.1 uncultured Collinsella sp. | reverse complement strand
GGCGCGACCAGAAGGTCAGCGCCCTTTCGTTTCACGTCACCTTGTCTCAAATGCGACCCGCTCGCTGTCCGTTCTCTACCTGCGGCGTCGTCTTGCTCCGAATGCGGCTCGCTCGCTGTCGTTGCCGAAACATCGGCGTTGCCGGACTAGTCATTGGGGACGTTCATAAATGACTACTCAGGAATGAGCGTGGATAATCTCCCGTTTTTGGCCTGTGTGCAGGCTCAAAGTGGGAGATTATCCACGCTCGCTTTAATTTGCCTGGGTTGCGATGCCTATCTAATCGGCTCGGCGTCTTCCCTGAGAATCGAAAGATACTCTTCATACCCGTACTGCCGGTATCTCTGTCTTGACTCGTCGAGCGGACGGAGGATACCCAATTCTTCAAATGATTTGACGAGCGAGCTCGCGGTACTCCTGCCGATATCGAGTTGGGCAGCGATGAATGCGGTGTCGACGATGGGGTGCTCTTCAAGAATGCCCAACAGCCTTTGCCCGTTTGCAGCAGTCCTTCCGAGATTTTCGGTAATGGTTGCTGTGGAACGGTTATGGAGGTCAACAAGGTTTTTTAAAGACCCTACCGAGTCCTTCGCACTTTCGAGAAGACTGTTGCAGAAAAACTCTATCCATTCCTCGTAAGTGCCTCTCTCCCTTACGGATGTGAGTTGCCGGTAGTACTCGCTTCGATTTTTCTTGAACTGGAACGATGGATAGAACAAGCAAGAATGAAGAACGCCATCATTGATGAGCATAAGTGTAATGAGAAGTCTGCCCAGGCGACCGTTTCCGTCTAGGAATGGATGGGCAGTTTCAAATTGGTAATGGACGAGCGCCGCCCGCACAATCGGATCCATTTCGACTTGAGGCTCATTGATAAAGCGTTCGAGGTCCTGGAGCGTGTTACTCAAATCTTCAATGTTTGGAGGGACAAACGATGCGGTTGCAATGGTGCAGCCTGAGGGGCCAATCCAGTTTTGTGAGGAGCGCAGCTCGCCTGGATTCTTCTCCGTTCCGCGCACTCCGTCCAGCAGGACCGCATGAACTTGCCTAAGAAGTCTCGTGCACAAGGGCATCTTTTTGAGCAGTTCTACGCCGCGGTCGACAGCACGGACGTAATTCACGACGTCTGCGACATCTTTATGATGGAGTTGTGTTTGCGATGGACTAAGTAGGTCGTCAAACGTGCACTGGGTTCCCTCAATTTGCGAAGAAAGGAGTGCTTCTTTGCGCACGTACATTGTCAGATACATATCGGCGTTGGGAACAAAGTAGAGCATGCCTTCAAGCTCTCCAAGCTTTCGTGAGCATGCGGAAAGCGTGCGATAGGTTTCCTCGGTGAGGTTTAGCTGCCTCAATGATTGCAAGGGCGTTGGAAAAAACGAATAGTAAGCCAATTTCCCCGATAGATTATTGCGGAGCGTTCCCTGGCCGTTCTCCTCGATTTGCATCGCGCCCTCCATATCTTTAGTGCCGGAAACTCGTTATTAGGCCAATCATATCAATTCTAATAACGAGTTTAAGGATTAAATAGTTATTAGAATTGATGTAAACAATCTAATGATGAGAAGTCGTTATTACTTGACCATGGAGCTCGGCTTGGTACAAGGGGGGTTATCCAAAATGAGAGCGGATAATCTCCCGTTTTTGGCTCGGTGACGGCCTCAAAGTGGGAGATTATCCACGCTCGTTAGTTAAGCGTCCGAAAATCCACACTCGCCAAACCTACCAAAAAGGGACAGGTTTATTTTGGTACGTTTCGGTCGGTATCAGGAAGTGTCAGGGACGGGGCGGCGGCAGGACTCGAGAGCGAAAAGAAGTATCGGGTTTGGCGTGCCCGCTTCTGCCCGTCCCGCGCGTGGGCGATACTCGGCTTATCGAACCGCGATGCAAAGGAGATGCTCATCCCACGAGCACTACCGAGAAGGGCTTGCGATTCGAGTCCCCACCTTAGCATTTGAACCATTTGGCACTATAATTACCGTAGGCATGCGCACAACGTTGCGCTTAATCAAGAGGAGAAAACGTATGGGTCTGTTTGATATGTTCAAGAAGAAGGCTGAGCCCGCGGCTGCCGCTGCTCCGGCCTCCATCTCTGCTTCTGCCGGCGCCGACGTGCTGTGCTCGCCCGTCAAGGGCAAGGTCATCAAGATGGCCGACGTGCCCGATCCCGTCTTTGGTGGCGAGGTTCTGGGCAAGGGCTGTGCCGTGTGGCCCGAGGACGATCTGGTCTACGCTCCCTGCGACGGTAAGGTGACCGTCACCATGGGTCACGCCGTGGGTCTGCAGTCCGATAGCGGCATCGAGGTTCTGGTGCACGTTGGCGTCGATACCGTCAACATGAACGGCGATGGCTTCGAGGGCTTCGTCAAGGCCGACGACGTTGTGAAGGCCGGCCAGCCCATACTCAAGATCGACCGCGCCAAGATCGCCGCTGCCGGTTACAAGGACTGCGTCGTGGTGGCCGTGTCCAACACCGCCGAGTTTGCCGACGTCGAGCTCACCGTTGAGGCAGAGTCCGCCGTCGCCGCCGGTGACGCCATCGTTAAGGTCGTTCGCAAGTAAACTGCGGCGTTCAAAGGATGTGCAAGGGTGGTCGGGTTTTCCGGCCACCTTTTTTATTGCACCGTGGGGAAGCGTTTTATTGCGCGTTGGGCGGGCTTGCAAACCGTTCGGACGCTAAAACGAACCGACCGCGCCTTCGCGTTGCCGAGGGTGTTCATAAGTGGATAGTATGGGCTTACTTATTACAACGTGTGCCGCGTCCGGGAAGCGCGGTGCCGCTCATTGGGAGGAACAACATGAAAAAGAAGCTGCTGCTTGCGCCCCTCATGGCCGTCTTGGTTGCATGCGTGGTCGTGCTTTCCGGCTGTGGAGGTCCTTCGGTTGAGGAGCTCATCACCGAGGATCTTACGACGCAGTTTGACGAGGTCAAGAACGGTGGCGACGACTTCCTTTCTGGTCTGGAGGAAGCTTCGGGCGACGAGTTCGAGCAGCTGGGTATCGATCCCAAGGAGTATGCCAAGACCTATCTCGAGGGCTTTGACTACAAGATCGGCGACGTGACGGTCGACGAGGACAAGGGTGTCGCGACCGCCGAGGTCTCTATCACCTGCAAGTCTATGAACAAGATCGTCGAGGACTTCTCCACCCAGTATCAGGAGAAGGTCGCCGCGCTTGACACGGTTCCTTCCGATGACGAGCTGTACAAGATGGCCGGTCAGGTTATGGTCGATGTGACCAAGGCCACCGAGCCCAGGAAGACCACGGTTATCTTCAAGTACACCTGCAACGACGACGGCGAGTGGTCTGCCGACGACTCCGTCAACTCCGAGATGATGGATGCAATGCTGAGCTAGGGGGTTACGCGGTTCTACGAACCGCGTAACCAGTTGACGCTGCGCGCCGCCCAGGACGACAATTTGTCATTCAAAAGGCAAGGCATGACCAGAAGGTCTATGTCTTGCCTTTTTCATGCCAACTTGTTCGTCCTGTCATTGGGCGTTCCTATAGTTTTGTCAACCGTCGGGGCTACTCCCGGTAGGGCACCCGGTCGCGCATCACGGCGTATATCGCCCTGAGCCGCTTCCTCGCGACGGCCTTGAGCGCCCGCCCGTGCCCCATGCCCCGCGCCCTGCAGGCCCGGTAGTACTCGCCGTAGCGCCCCGAGGACCTCACCAGGCTGTTGCACGAGAAGATCAGCAGGGACTTGAGCCTCGCGTCGCCGCGCCTGGACGCCCTGACCGACCTCACCGACGTGCCGGAGCTCCTCACCCTCGGGGCTATGCCGCAGTACGAGGCCAGGTGGTCGTGGTCCGGGAACCTCCCGATGTCGACCGACACCGCGAGCTGCGCCGCGGTCCTCGGGCCGATGCCGGGCA
>CABRFG010000094.1 GCA_902470095.1 uncultured Collinsella sp. | reverse complement strand
TTTCGGTCATGGCGATGCCGCTGGGCCTGAGGTCGAACTCGGCGTCGGCCCAGACGACGGTCTGTTCCCTCGGTATCGGGAAGGTTGACTTCACCTTGGCGGCATTGGCTTCCGTCAACGGGAGCGGAGACTCCTGGAACGAGCCGAGTAGCTCCTGTGCGCGGGTGCCCTCAATCGCCCTCAGGGCTTCCTCTACCTTGGGCGCGTACACCGCCTTCCCCGCATCAAGTCTTTCGGCCTCTATTTCGTCGAGGGCGGCCTTCGCGCCGCCCGCCGCCCCTGCGACCGCCGCGCCAGCCGTTGTCGCCGCGTCCACGATCGTAGCGCCTGCCGCTACCGCCACACCAGATGCCCCCTCGGCAATCATGGCCGCCGCCTCGCCGGCAGTCTTAGTGGCCCTCTGAATCTCCTGCAGCGGGTCGAAGCCTTTGTCGAATATGCTCATGGACGATTCTTTCTCGTGGGCGGATAGACAGTCCGAATCGCGTTGTTTCTCATACGAGCGCTATTATAGCTTTGCGTTTTTATGCCTTTGGTTCAGCTGCCAAACCCGGCGAAGGAAACTCGAGCAAGATTGTCAAACATTGGGCGGTACAGGGGGGCACCCACAATCGCCTCCATATCGACAAGGTGCAGCCGTGTGGGGGCTTCGAGAGGGCAATTGACTGCATTCAAGACACTCGGTTTTCTCCCCTACCGTCATCGTTGCCGCTGCGGCACGTTGCGGATTGACCGGTTCGCTCCATCGTACGCTCCTGCTTGCAATATCAATCCCCATACGAAGGGAGTGTCGCATATGTATGCAGCGGCACGGAACCTTCGGGGGGGGGTATCTCCTAGGAGTACCCGCCTCCGAGGACAGTCAATCATCGAGTACGTCCTGATCATCGCGATCATCGGTCTGGTGGTCGTGTTCGCGGGACCCGGCGTGGCGGGAGCCATCCGAAACCAGTTCAACCTGGTCGGCAACACGGTGAACAATGGGACGACCGGCGGCGTCGAGGGCGGCGCGTCCGGCGGAGGCTCCACAGGGGCCGATTCCGCGACCGTCCAGGCGGCGGTGGCCAAGGACGCGAAGGACTGGACGCTCGATGAGCAGGAGGCGGTTGCCAAAGACATTGCCAAGAACGGTACGTCGTCTATCGCCTACGCCAAGGCGAAGGCCGCCATGGATGCCGACACCAAGTTCTCGATGAAGCTGACGGACGGACAGACGCTCGAGTACCGAATCATCGGCATCGACCACGATGATCTGGCCGACGGTTCCGGCAAGGCGGGTTTGACGTTCGAGGTAACCAACACTGTCTTGGGCGCTCAGAGAATGAATGCCACAGGAACGAACGCCGGCGGTTGGGAGAAGTCGTAGCTTCGCAGCCGCCTCAACAGCGGTGACCTCTGGTCGCTCCTGCCCAGCGGGCTCCAGTCCAAGGTGAAGTCTGTCAAGAAGATGACCGACAACAAGGGCGGCGGCACCGCCGGCACCCCCTCAGTAACGACTGACAAGATCTTCCTGCTCTCTACGACCGAGGTATACGGGGACATGCAGTCCGACGGCACCCAGTACGAGTTCTACAAGTCCAAGGGCGTGACGACGTCGAACTACTCCGGAGCTTCGTCGAGGTGGCATCACTGGACTCGCTCCGTGACTCCGAGCGCCTCCACGGGCTTCCGCTTTGTCGTTGGCAACGGCGACTGGGACTACAGCAACGCGACGGGCGTCCCCTATGTGTTCCTCGCTTTCTCCTTCTAATTCATCTTTCTGTCTTTAGATTCATCTGTTAAGCCCGCACAGGCAGCGCGGGCTTTTCTTTTGGCAAGTGTACGAACGGTTTAGGTTCGCGGCACAGGTATTCGGGTTGAGGAGAAATAGGGTCATACAGCGGCTCTCAGAGCGCCAGCCGCACTCCTCCGCCATTACCTCTGCGGCGTCCTCGTATAGAGCCCGTCCTGCTTGGCGTTTCGTTGCAACAGCCCACTTGTCCACCAATCAAGTGGACTACTGGAATAAATACAGCGACACGCTTGTTCGATACAGTCGCTATATCTGTGTAAATCGCCGCGATAAATACAGCCTGTACTCGGCTGTATACCAGCTACGCGTATGTAGATTCGTATCGCGTTAATAAATCGGCTCAAGCGTGTGCAAAACGCGCAAGTAGCCGCAAAAGGCGATTATCGCGTAGGTAGATTTTTGGCACCCTGTTGCTTAATCAAAATTAAACAATTGCTTAAAACAAAAAAGGTCAGGCACTAGGTGCCTGACCTGCAAACTTCTGGTCGGGACGACTGGATTCGAACCAGCGACCCCTTGACCCCCAGTCAAGTGCGCTACCAAGCTGCGCCACGTCCCGAAGCTTTTGTTTGTTGCTCTGCTCTCGCTCGCAACAGGGAGTATATTAACCCGAAACTTTAGCCTTGTGCAAGAACTTTTTTATAAATTTTGAAGCAAGTCCAAAATTGTATCTGCGAGCTGGGGTTTTGTTAGCACGGGAAGCTCTTGCGTACCCGTTGTGCTCACAATCCAGGCCTTGTTAGTGTCGGTTCCAAAGCCCGAATCGGCGCGCGAGACATCGTTGGCGATAATAGCATCGCAGCCCTTGCGGGCCAATTTGCGCTCGGCGTACTCGACAACGTTATCGGTCTCGGCCGCAAATCCGATCACGCACCGCTCGCCCTTCTGGCGCGAGAGCTCGGCCAAAATATCGACCGTTTCGACCAGTTCGATGCGATCCAAGCGTTCGTTGGACTTTTTGAGCTTATGGTTGGCAGGGGTGGCGGGGGTATAGTCGGCAACGGCGGCCGCGCAAATGGCCGCGTCGGCCGTCTGGAAGGCGCTCAGCGCCGCCTGGAGCATCTCTGCGGCGGTTTGCACGCGCACGCACTCCACGCCGCGGGGCACATCGAGCGATGTCGGTCCCAACACGAGCATGACCGCAGCGCCGCGGCGTGCGGCCTCCCCCGCCAGGGCGATGCCCATCTTGCCCGACGACCTGTTGCCGATGAAGCGCACGGGGTCGATCGGCTCGTGCGTGGGGCCAGCGGTGATGACGATGCGCTTGCCCGCCAGATTCTGAGGCGCGGGGTTGAGCACCTCAAAGACAGCCTCGACGATGTCCTTGGGCTCGCTCATGCGTCCCGTGTCCACGTCGCCGCAGGCAAGGTAGCCGCTGCCGGGTCCCACCACGCGGACGCCACGGTCGCGCAGCGTGGTCATATTGGCCTGTGTAGCCGGCGCTTTCCACATGCCGTTGTTCATAGCGGGTGCGATCACAATGGGTCGCGGCGTCGCAAGCAGCGTGGTGGAGATAAGGTCATCGGCGATGCCGTTTGCCATCTTGGCGATGATATTGGCCGTCGCGGGCGCAACGACCACCAGATCGGGCTCCTGCGCCAGCGAAATGTGGTGGATGGGGTCGGAGGGATCGTCGAATAGGCCCACGGCAACGGGCTCGTTGGTGAGCGCGCGGAAGGTAAGCGGCCCCACGAACTCCGTGGCATGCTCGCTCATAACGACCTTGACGCGCGCGCCGCGCTTTTGCAGCAGGCGCACGATATTGCACGACTTATAGGCGGCGATCCCGCCGGTAATGCCCAGCAGGATCGTTTTTCCCTCAAGTTGCATTGAATTGTTGGATGCCGCCGTCATCGCTAGGCTTCCTTGCTCGGGAGTACCAGGAAGCGGTGGCAGTACGGGCAGTGCGTAATCTCGCTACCGTCGTGGTTGAGGTCGCTCATGGACGATGCCTGCAGCGCGGTGTGGCAAACCGTGGGGATATTGCCCTGGATGGTCTCGACGGCCAGGCCACGGAACTGCTTGAGCAGACGCTCGTAGTCGGTGAGAACGTCGGCCGGCAGCGTGGCAGCAAGCGCGGTGCGCTCCTTCGTGGCGGCGTCAATCTGAGCCTGCAGGTCGGCAGCCTTGGCGCGGGCGGCCTTGG
>CABRFG010000093.1 GCA_902470095.1 uncultured Collinsella sp. | reverse complement strand
CATAGACCTTCTGGTCATGCCTTGCCTTTTGAATGACAAATTGTCGCTCTGGACGGCGCGCAGCGTCAAGCCGTTACGCGGTTTGGCAAAACCGCGTAACCCACTACACAGCCTGCGCCAGCTTCTCGGCTCGCTCGGCGGCGGCGAGTGCCTCGATCACGGTGCCGAGCTGATCGCCCAGAAGGACGCCGTTGTAGGTGGAGTTGAAGCCGATGCGGTGATCGGTCACGCGGTCCTGGGGCTGGTTGTAGGTACGGATCTTCTCGGAACGGTTGCCATGGCCGATCTGGCTCTGGCGCTCGGCACCGAGCTCGGCCTGCTGCTTCTCGAGCTCCATCTCGTACAGACGGGCACGCAGCATCTGCATGCAGACCTCGCGGTTCTGGATCTGGGAGCGCTGCTCCTGCGACTGCACCACGGTGTTGGTGGGCAGATGGGTAATGCGCACGGCGGAGTAGGTGGTGTTAACGCACTGACCGCCAGGGCCGGAGGCGCAGTAGGTGTCGATGCGCAGGTCGGACTGGTTGATCTGGACGTCGATCTCCTCGGCCTCGGGAAGCACGGCGACGGTAGCCGTGGAGGTCTGAATGCGGCCCTGGGACTCGGTCTTGGGGACGCGCTGGACACGGTGCACGCCGGACTCGTACTTCATAACGGAGTAGACGCGGTCGCCCTCGACCTTGAACTCAATGGACTTAAAGCCACCGGCCTCGCTGGGGCTGGAGTCGAGCACGGTAGTCTTCCAGCCGCGCGACTCGCAAAAGCGCTGATACATCTTGTACAGGTCGCCGGCGAAGATGGCCGCCTCGTCGCCACCGGCGGCGGAGCGGATCTCGACGATGGTGTTCTTGTCGTCGTTGGGGTCGCTCGGGATGAGCATGTACTTGATGTCTTCCTCGAGCTGGGGAAGCTTGGCCTCGTTTTCGGAGATGTCCATCTGGAGCATCTCCTTCTCATCGGCATCGGTGGTATCGTGCAGCATTTCCTTGGCAGCCTCGATGTCATCGAGCGCGCCGATGTACTCGCGCGAGGCGGCGATGAGGTCGGACTGGTGCGCGTATTCCTTGTTGAGACGCGTGAACTCCTTGATATCGGAGGCGACGGCCGGGTCGGAAAGCTTCTTCTCGAGCTCCTCGTAGGCCTTGATGATCTTTTCGAGCTTGTCGCGCATGACGGACTCCTTTATATGCGTGAAGGTGAAAATCGGCAGAATTGATGGGGCGCGGGGCGCCGCTGCGGGGGTAAGCCCGGCTAGAACATGTCGATCCTCAGATACATGCGCATCCCTTCGCGTATGGGGTACATAGTTGCGGTCTAACCCATACATGATAGCGTGCGCAGGCAAACCTGCATATAACCCGCACGGAATCCGACAAAGGGACAGTCCCTTTGTTGGATTCTAGAGCGTGTGGAGCAGAGCGATGAAAAAGCGGACACCCTGAAGGTAGACTCGGCGGGTAATGCGCTCGTTGGTGCCGTGGACGCCTCGGTCGCACTCGTCATCGTCGACCACAAAGGCCGAGAAACGAATGCACTCAGGGCAAATGCGCTGATAGTTGGCAGCGTCGGTCGCACCGATCACGGTCGAGGGCACAATTGCCACTGGCTCGAATGATCCGTTTTCCTCCGCCCCCTTTGGATCACGGAAATAGCGGGCGACGATGGAGCGAACCGCCTCGAGGCCGGGACCACCGATGCGCGGGGACGGCGAGGGTTCGGAGCTACCGGGGCCAAGTTCGACCTCCACACGTCCGGCAAGGCCCGCCGCGGCAACCGCCTCGCGGCAGCGCGCCACAACGTCGGCCACGCTCGTGCCCTCGAGCATGCGGAAGTTGATATTGGCCCACATATCCTGCGGCATCACGTTGGCGCCGGTGCTGCCACCCTCGATCTGCGTGGGCGCGCAGGTGGTCGTCACCAGCGGATAGAGCTTTTTGCTGGCGAGGCAATCGCGGACAATGGCATCCCCGTTGGCGGCAATTTCATCGGCCGTGTAGAGCCCCAACTCGACGAGTTGGGCGGCAAGCAAGTCGGTCACGCGCGTCGGCCACTCGATATCGCAGATTGCGGTGATGGCACGGCTGAGCACCTCGAGCGATGTGCCGCCGTAGGGGTTGGACGAATGCCCGCCCTCACTCTTCGTCTTGAGCACGATATCGGCATAGCCCTTCTCCGCGAGGTCGGCATGCATAAGCCAGCCCTCGCCCGCGCCATACTCGGCAGCCGAAACAATACGGTAGTCGCCCTCGTCGATCAGGTACTCAAGCTCAATGCCGCGCTCCTCGAGCGCGCGGCCGATGGCGCCTGCGCCGTACTGCGTCGTCTCCTCGTCCTGGCCAAAGGCCAGGAGCAGCGTGCGCTCGTGCTGCCAACCGTGCGCCAGCGCATACTCGACCGCCTCGAGAATGCCTGCGACTTGGTCTTTCATGTCGATCGCGCCGCGGCCCCAGATGTAGGTATCGTCCACGTGCCCGCTAAAGGGGGCGTGCGTCCAGTCGGCCTCGGTACCCGGCACCACGGGGACCACGTCCATGTGACCCATGAGCATAACGGGCTTGAGAGCGGGGTCGGAACCGCTAAGCGTCACCAACAGCGAATGGTCGATGAGCTCGACCTTACCCGCCGCGAACACGCGCGGATACGCCTGCTGCATATACGCGCGCAGGTCGTCGAACGGCTGCCAGTTCACCGCCTCGGCATCCATACTCGAGATGGTCGGAAACGACAGCACGCGGCCCAGGCGCTCGCACGCACCAGCTTCGTCCAAATCGGCAAAATCATCCTCATGCGCAAAGAAGCGCCAAACCTCGGCCATGACATCCTTTCGATTGTGATGACGAGGGCCGCCCCACCGGAGCGGCCCTGCCACATAAGCGTTTGCGGTCGGTTATTTGTCCTCGAGATAGCGCGAGAGGAACTCGCGGGTACGCTGGTGCTTGGGGTTGCCAAAGAGCTCGGCCGGCGCGGCGTCCTCGAGCACCACGCCCTTGTCCATAAAGACCACGCGGTCGGATACGGTTCGGGCAAAGGCCATCTCGTGCGTGACGACGACCATGGTCATGCCGTCGGCCGCGAGCTTGCGCATGACCTCGAGCACCTCGCCCACGATCTCGGGGTCGAGTGCCGAAGTCGGCTCGTCGAACAGCATGATCTGCGGATTCATGCATAAGGCACGAGCGATGGCCACACGCTGCTTTTGGCCGCCGGACAGGCGACCCACGGCGGCGTGCGCGAACTTTTCGAGTCCCACGCTCGCCAGATGCTCCATCGCAATTTTTTCAGCCTCGGCCTTGCTCATCTTTTTGAGCGTGACGGGCGCGAGCGTGCAGTTGTCGAGCACGTCCATGTTGTTGAACAGGTTAAAGCCCTGGAACACCATGCCGATGTCCTCGCGCAGCTTGTTGATGTTGCAGCGTTCGGCCGTGAGGTCCTGACCGTGGAACCAGATGTGGCCCGCGTCCGGGGTCTCGAGCAGGTTGAGGCAGCGCAGGAAGGTCGACTTGCCCGAGCCCGAGGCGCCGATAATGGTAACGACCTCGCCGGGGTTAACGGACAGGTCGATGCCCTTGAGCACCTCGAGCGAGCCGAAGCTCTTGCGCAAGCCCTCGACGCGGATGAGCGGCTCATTGGTCTGTGCGGCGGCCGCGGTGCCGGTAGTGGCGGTATCTGCCATGATGATTCTCCTCGTCTTGAGCCTAGTTGGAGCTGGGCAGCGTTGCCGAGGCCTCGGCGCCGAGCTTTTTGCCAAAGGCCTCGAGCAGGCGGCTCGCCACGAGCGTCAGGATCAGGTAGACCACGAGCGCCACGCAGTAGACCTCCATCTGGCGGTAGTACACGCCGGCGACGGTGGTGGTGGCGTACATGAGGTCGAACACGCCGATGACCGAGAGCACCGACGAGTCCTTGATGTTGATGATGAGCTCGTTGGTGAGCGCCGGAATCGCGTTTTTAATGCCCTGGGGGAACACGACCTTGCGCATGGCTTGCCACTGCGAAAGACCCAGCGAGCGCGCTGCCTCGGCCTGGCCGGGGTCGATGGACTCGATGCCGCCGCGCAGGACCTCCATCATGTAGGCGGTGGAGTTGAGCGAGATGGTGACGAGGCCAGCGGTGAAGGTGCTCCAGATCTGGTTGGCCTGGGCGGTCTCGAAGCCCATGCCGCGCAAAACGGTGAAGCCCGCGTAATAGATGAGCAGGCCCTGGACCAT
>CABRFG010000092.1 GCA_902470095.1 uncultured Collinsella sp. | reverse complement strand
TGTTGACGCCGCGGTGCTTGCCGCTAGTGGCAGCTGCAGCCCTCATGTCCGTCGTGGTCGTGATGGCCGTGGCAGCCGCAGGACTCGCCATGCTCATAAGTGTGCTCGTGGTCATGACCATGGCAGTCGCAGGTGGCCTCGCCGGTCTGAGCGAGCGTGCCTGCAATGAGGGCCTCGACGCAGGCGTCGCAGCTGCCCTGGGCGCCCGCATAGACCGTGATGCCGGCCTGGGTGAGCGCGTTGATGGCGCCGCCGCCGATACCGCCGCAGATGAGCGTGTCGACGCCACCGTTGGCGAGCAGGCCCGCCAGGGCGCCGTGACCGGTGCCGCCGGTGCCTACGACCTGCTCGTTGAGCACCTTGCCATCCTGGATGTCGTAGATCTTGAACTGCTCGCTGCGACCAAAGTGCATAAAGATGTTGCCGTTGTCGTACGTCGTTGCCACCCTCATGGTGCCGACCTCCTTTGCTGGCCATGCGGCCGTTGTCGTGGTGATGGGGGAGTATGCGATATTGCCGCCCTCGATGATGAGCGCCCGACCATTTACCAGCGCGTTTGCCACCTTGCGATGCGCTCGGCTGCAAATAGCCGCCACCGTGGCGCGCGCGATGCCCATCTGCTGTGCGACTGCCTCCTGATTGAGGCCTTCCAGGTCGCAAAGGCGCAGCACCTCGAGTTCGTCAATCGTCATGTCGATGGCGTCTCCGCTGGCTAGGCCGTCAGGGATAAAGCCGCGGTATTCGGGGATGATCCCGACGCGGCGCAGTTTCTCGCGTCTTCCTGCCATGCGCCCTCCTTATCTGACATATGTCAACAATAGAATAGCGAACGTGTAGATTTGTGCAAGGAATTTCTGGCATATGTCAGAAAATGAGGGCTTATGTTTGGGCTGTGGGGCCGCGTGCGCCTGGGCTACAATGAATCTCGCTTGTAGGCGACTGACAGGAGGGTCAATGAGCAAAGCTGATCAACAGTTTGTAACCATGTGCCGCGATATCTTGGACCATGGCACCACGACCGAGGGCCAAAAGGTCCGTCCGGTGTGGGAGGATGGCACCCCTGCCTATACCATTAAAAACTTTGGTGTCACGGCGCGCTACGACCTGCGCGAGGAGTTCCCGGCGCTCACGCTGCGCCGTACGGCGCTCAAGTCTGCCATGGATGAGATCCTGTGGATCTATCAGAAGAAGTCCAATAACGTGCATGACCTCAACAGCCATATTTGGGATGAGTGGGCCGACGAGACCGGCTCCATCGGCAAGGCCTACGGGTACCAGATTGGCCAGAAGAGCCATTATGCCGAGGGCGACTTTGACCAGATGGACCGTGTGCTGTACGACCTCAAACACACGCCGTACAGCCGCCGCATTATGACGAACACCTATGTGTTTAGCGACCTGTCCGAGATGCACCTGTATCCGTGCGCCTACGGCGTGACGTATAACGTGACGCAGCACCCGCAGGACGACAAACCGACGCTCAACATGATTCTCAACCAGCGCAGCCAGGATATTTTGGCCGCGAACAACTGGAATGTGTGCCAGTACGCCATTTTGCTGATGATGGTTGCGCAGTCGGTCGATATGATTCCCGGCGAGCTGCTGCACGTGATCGCCGATGCCCACATTTACGACCGTCATGTCGATATCGTCCGCGAGCTTATCGAGCGTCCGCAGTTTGCCGCGCCCAAGGTAACGCTCAACCCCGATGTGCATGACTTCTACGCGTTTACGACCGATGACCTGATCGTCGAGGGCTACGAGCACGGCCCGCAGGTCAAGAACATTCCCATTGCGGTGTAGGTGGCGCTCATGACGTGTAAGCTTTCTGCTATCGTCGCCGTGTGCGATGACTGGGGTATTGGGTGCGAGGGCGACATGGTGGTGTCCAACCGTGCCGACATGCGTCATTTTGTGGCGCGCACCAAAGGTTGCCCGGTCATTATGGGACGCAAGACGCTGTTGAGTTTTCCCGGTGGGCGTCCACTCAAGAACCGTCGCAATATCGTGCTTACCCGCGACGAGGATTTTGCTGTCGAGGGCGTCGACGTGGTGCATAGCATCGACGAGGCGTTCGCCGCGGTTGCCGATGAGCCCGTTGCGTGGTGATCGGCGGCGGCGATGTCTATCGGCAGTTTTTGCCGTATTGTGCCGAGGCCGAGGTCACGCACAACCACTGCGTCCATCCCGTGGATACGTATTTTCCCAATTTGGATGCCGATCCCGCGTGGGAAGTTGCGCGGCGCGAAGGGGTTGCCACGATTTCCGCGGGCGAGGGTGACGAAGGCCTCGATTATGAGTTCGTGACGTATCGTCGCGTTGATGCGTAAATCGCCTGGCGTGAACGGTATCATCGGGTTGATTGAATGTATGGGGCGGCGCTTAGCGTCGCCTCGTTTGGTATAGATGTGCTGTAAAGAAGGGTGCGGGCAGGCTGCTATGACTGATGCCGTTGAGGTTCTGCGAATTGATTCGCTCGAGGACGAGCGGCTCGATGCCTACGTGCGACTGACCGAGCGCGAGCTGCGCTGCGTGCTGGAGCCGCAAAAGGGCATCTTTATCGCCGAGAGTGCCAAGGTTATTGAGCGCGCGGTGCGTGCCGGATACCAGCCGGTGAGCTTTCTTTTGGGCGAACGCTGGCTCGACCAGATGATGCCGCTGTTTGAGCGCCTGGTTATGCGCGAGGGCGCTGATCCGGTTCCTATGTTCGTGGCCTCCATGGAGCTCATGGAGCAGTTGACGGGCTTTAACGTGACGCGCGGTGCGCTTGCGGCGTTTCGTCGCCCGCGGCAGATTCCGGTTGATGAGTTCTTGGGCGGCGTCGTCGAGGCGGCGGGGGAGCGCCCGGTGCGCGTGTGCGTGCTCGAGGGTATTGTCGACCACACGAACGTGGGTGCGATTTTCCGCTCGGCCGCCGCGCTCAATGTCGACGGTATTTTGGTCAGTCCGACGTGCTGCGACCCGCTGTACCGTCGCTCGGCCCGCGTGAGCATGGGCACGGTGTTTCAGGTGCCGTGGACGCGTATTGGCAGCGAGGCGCGCGTATGGCCGCACGACGGCCTGGCTGCGCTGCATCATGCCGGTTTTTCGTGCGCTGCGATGGCGCTGACGGACGACTCCGTTTCGCTGGACGATCCTGCGCTGCAGGAGATCGACCGACTGGCGATCTTTATGGGTACCGAGGGTGCCGGCTTGGGTGCCAAGACCGTTGCGGGCTGCGACCGGGCCGTGCGCATTCCGATGGCGCATGGGGTCGATTCGCTCAACGTGGCCGCGGCGAGTGCCGTCGCCTTTTGGCAGCTGTGCCCGCATGTGAGCAATGAGTATCACTACCAGCCGGGGCTGTATCACTAGGCAGATAGTTCGCACCGGGCTCTGATTCGGGGTGTTTCGGTCAACGCCGGTCGGTGCTAAGCTGGTATTGGCTTTGGTTTAAATTTGCTGTTTTGTCGGTTGACGTGCGCTTTTGGGGAGGGCGTGTGGCTAAGAAATCTACGGCTATCGATGTAACGCAGGGTGTCATTTGGCAGCAGCTGCTTTCGCTGTGCGTTCCCATCTTCTTTAGCTCGTTTTTTCAGCAGGCCTACACGCTTATCGGTACCTATATCGTCGGCCAGTTTGGCGGCAAGCTCGCATTGGGCGGCATCCAGGCCACGATGGTGCTCACCGAGCTCTGCATTGGCTTTTGCGTTGGCGTCGGCGCCGGCTGCGCGGTCATTACCGGTCAGTATTTTGGCCAGCACGATGATGAGCGACTGAGTCGTTCGGTCCATACGGCCATGACCCTCGCGCTGGTGGGCGGTATCGTTTTCTCGATTCTTGGCATAGTGTTCGTTGAGCCCATGCTGGTGCTTATGAACACGCCGCATGAACTATTGGCCGAGGGCGTGGCCTATGCTCGTTGTTATTTTGCCGCCATGGTTGCAGCGCTGCTGCTCAATATGGGAACGGCACTGCTGCGCGCCGTGGGCGACACGCGCGGGCCTGCCGTGATCATTGCCTCTGGCTGCCTGGTTAACGTGGTGCTGGATATCATTTTTGTCGCTGTGTTGCATATGGAGGCGCTGGGCTGCGGCATCGCAGTGGCGCTGACCATTTGCTCCAATGCAACGATGATCGTGTTGCGCATGATGCGCGCTCCGGGTGCATGGCGTCTTTCGCTCATATGACCCAATCCGCTGTCAAGAGCCACAATGGCCCCGCCGACCGCTT
>CABRFG010000091.1 GCA_902470095.1 uncultured Collinsella sp. | reverse complement strand
CCATCTTCGATCAGGCCATCCTTGATGGCTGCGAACTGGACGAGGCCGACAAGAAGACGGTCGAAGATGCGTTGACCAACAACGACGGCACGAGTGTCTTCACGGCAAATTCGTTCGAAGAGCTCGCTGAGCACTTCGAACTGGACGCGGAAACACTTGCGGAAACCATGGAGCGCTACAATCAGTTCTGTGCCCAAGGCTTCGACGGCGAGTTCGGCAAGGCCCAGCCTTTCCTTACCGCCATCGAGAACGGGCCATTCTACATCGCCCGCATCGATGCGCTGGTCGTGGTGGTGGACGGCGGCATCATGACCAACGTCCGCAGCGAGGTGCTCGACGACGCTTCTAAGCCCATTCCCGGCCTGTATGCCGTCGGCTTGGACGGAGCCATGCTTTGGCGTAACGTGTACACGCAGAACATGCCCGGCACCGCCATGGCCAACAACATCAATTCCGGTCGCAACGCCGCCAACGCCGCCGCGAAATATATCGCTTAGCTTAGCTTGGCTTCGCCTGGGTAACTTTTAGAACGTGCGGCTGCGGGAGTCTGCTCGTCGAGGGCTCCCGCAGCCAGCTGGGCCGTCACCACGCCGACCATGATAAACACTCGGCTGATAAGCCTAGGTATGGCGCTCGGCATTTTCTCAATGGATCCCGCCTCAACCAACGCGGCATCGACGGAGAGCTCGAACAAGGCGAACACACAAATGACTGCATAGTTTCTGCCCCCTAAAAGCAGCGCGAAGCCCCAGCGTTGCAGAACGCCGGAGCTCCGCCTCAGGGGAGGGCGCGTTGAGTGAGCAGCTCCGAGAAGCTGCTCTTTTGCTCCTAGCTGCTAGCGGCGGTCTCACCAGCCACGTAGCCGGCGACCATGGCCTGGGAGTTCGACATACCCATGCCCGAGCTCTCGTAGGCATAGCCGAAGCGACGTCCCACGGTGTTGCCCGCGGCGAACAGGCCCGGGATCACTTCATGGTCGGCATTCAACACCTGGAACTTGTCGTTGGTGTGCACACCGGCGATGGAGCACACGAACACCCACTTCTCGTTGAAAGCGTAGAACGGCGGGTTCTTCACGGGGATGAGGTACTCGGAGCTCTTCATGAAGTCCTCGTCAACACCCTTCTCGCACATCTCGTTGTACCGCTCGATAGTGGCCGTGAAGGTAGCCGGATCCACGTCGATGAGCTCGGCCAGCTCCTCTAAGGTATCGGCCTGGTACACGCCGGTTCCGCTTTTGGCGATAGCGTCCAGCACGTTAGGATCGATGCCGATGAAGCAGGGCATGAGCCGATCCTCGGTGGAGGAAATCTCCCAGGTGAAGGCACCGCTGGGCATCGAAGCTGCAGACACCACCTGCTGCACCTGGTTCACCGGGAACAGAGCCTCGTTCATATAGCGGCGCCCTGCCTGGTCCACTTCCAAATTCGGGCAGCCGATATGACCGCCGTTCGGCCAACCGAGGAAGCCGTGGGGGCCTCCCTCCATCTCGGCGCCGGCCCAGCACATCATGCGGTGGCCGATCCCGTCGTCCATGGGCTCTGCGCTAGAGAGGTCTTCGGTATCCATGTACATGGTGTACACATTGCCTTCTTCCAGCAGCTTCGCCACCTTTTCCTGCTGGAATTTCTTCACCATGGCAGCGTTGCCGGCATAACTACCCGTGCACACGATAACGCCCTTAGCCGCCTTGAACAACGTGCGGGAGCCGTCCTCGGCTGTGGCGATGACGCCAGTTACGCGCCCGGCCTCGTCCTGCACGAGCACCTCGGCCTTGGTGTTGTAGCGAATGTCGGCGCCGTTGTCGGCCAGATAGGCGTGCATGCCTGAGAGGAATTCCTTGTAATTGTCCTTCGTAGGATCGCCTAGCACCACATTGATATCGAACACCCGATTCAGCCACAGCTCCGGCTCATCGGGAGCCGGAGAGCACGTGAAGGGAATGCCCGCCGGCGTGAGCACCTTCTCGATGAGCGTGTCCACGAGCTCGCCGGATCGGTCGGCCCATACGCGCCATTGGCGAATGTCGCAACGGTTGGCGGTATTGCCCACGATGTGGTAGACAATCTCCTTTGGATCGTAGGTGGGCTTGCCGGACTGCTTCTGGAACTCAGAGTTCAAGAAGGAACCCTGGTTGCCGCCGTAGTGGAATATCTTGTTGCGCTCGA
Source organism: uncultured Collinsella sp. (assembly GCA_902470095.1). Lineage (GTDB taxonomy): Bacteria > Actinomycetota > Coriobacteriia > Coriobacteriales > Coriobacteriaceae > Collinsella. The sequence goes on along the minus strand of CABRFG010000091.1, from coordinate 2,273 downwards.
GCATAACCACCTTCGCACCGTTCTCCAAAGCGCCGAACGCGGAAAGCGAGCCGGCCACCGCAGAACCGATAACCACCACATCGGCATCCACCACGTTGTCGCAGTCGGCCTCGGTCAGCGCTGGCGCTTCACCGAGCCAGTCCTCCTCAGTTGCCGAGCCGGTCTCGGCCATCGACGTATCCTTCGGCGCCGGACTGCAACCTGCTAGGCCAGCTAAAGCCGCGGCTCCACCGAGCACAGCAGATCCAGTCAAAAAACTGCGACGCGAAATGCCTTTCATATCAGTCATTGTCTCTCTCCTTACATAGATGCTTTTTCGGAAGCCGAAGGCCCCATCCTTCCACCTGCCGCGGTCCACGGCTCTCAGGTGATGCCGTTATCATGAATGAAACACCTGGTGAAAGCATCATCTAAACTAGTCGATACCCATCCTCTGAAGCAGTGGAAACCGGCTCTACTATCCCCTGGCACAGCCGCGACGAATGCAACAGCCTGTGGTAAGCTGAGCCTAGACGTTTGGGAGAGGACACCATGGGAGCAATAAAATCGGAGGCGCAATCACGGCAGCGACGGCTCGGGATCACGCTCGATCTAGGTATCTACTGGGGCTGGATGAGCCTCGTCTTTTTCTCGACAGCCCTCGCGGGCATCGGCGGCGTCGCCTCGGTAGAGCTGGCAAACTTCGTAGCGTTGACCGTAAGTACAGTCGTGGTAGGCATTTTGGCATTTCTTTCGCCCGCTCTGGCGCAGAAGATGGCCGAAAATCATCTGCTGCGAGCGACGACAACCTTGGCCGCATCGACTGGCACGTTGCTGGTGCTCTGGGGGTCGAACGGCGATGCGTTGCTTATTATCGGAGCTTGCTTGGTAGGCCTGCCCGAAGGATTTCTTCTCTATCTTTTCGTCAACCGAGCTATTCGTCAGTGTCACTCGGCGGAGGACGTCGTCGTGCTGTTCTCGTGGGCCTTCCTCATAGCAGCTGCTCTATATCTAACGGTGGCCTTTCTCGGAACCGCGGCAGGTTATATCTGCGCTGCGCTACCGCTGCTGTCGCTCGCGGGCCTCGCGACGGATGCTCATAAGAGGTCCCCGCAGAACACCGAGGGATCGGATGCTGAAACGGCCAGAACGCGGCTTTCTTTTTGGGGTGCCGGCCAAAAGCTCCCCTGGAAGCTGCTGCTGGGCCTCGCCGTCTTCGGCATCGCCTTCGGCCTAATGCGCATTTCCGCCAGCAGCGAGTCTGTCGAGGTGTTCCAAGAGAGTTACCTGGCCCACACTCTCGCTCGAGCCGGCACGACCGTGGTCGCGCTGGTGCTTATCGGCAAGCTGAAGAAGGCCTATTGGGTGCTGAGCACCTTGCAGCTACTGGCCTTTACACTCGGTATTTGTAGCTACTGGCTACCTTTTGAGTCTACCGCCGCCCTCACGGTGGCTGCCACTACCGCAGGGTACACCTGCCTTGAACTCATGCTCTGGGCCGTACTCTTCGAGCTGTTCCTGGAAACAAACGTCGCCTTCAACACGCTGTATGGCATTGTGCGCGGGCTTGTCAGCTTGGCCACGCTGGTTGCCACCGGCTTCTCTCTTTTCGTCATGGCCTCCATGCCAGAAGAAATCGTACATATGGTGTTGCTCTTCTTCTTGCTGGCCATGATCCTCGTTTCGTCGCTTCTGTTCGGAAGCCGCAATGTAGCGTCGCTTTGGGGACTCGAACGCTCAGCCATGGCGCCTGAGACTGTCAACAGTGAGCAGGTCACGCAAGCCCTCTCCAAGCGCTACGGCCTTACCACTCGCGAAACTGAGGTGATGGGGCTGCTCATGAAGGGGCGCAATGAGCCGTTCATTTCCGAGGCGCTGTTTATCTCCTCCAGTACCACCCACAGTCACGTCAGCCACATCTACGCCAAAATCGGCGTTCACTCCCGCCAAGAACTTCTTAGCGTTATCGACAAGGAACTCGCTGGCAACTCCAACCAACCGAAATGACCCTTCAGGTCATCGGCATGCCCAACCCTAATGGGGGCGGTCGCGATATGACTGTTGTCGCCGAAGCAAAGGGAAGACCGATCAGACTATTGATGCCACTCTCACGCTAAAAAGGAGGAAGCGCGGCGCACGAGCAAAGTCTTCAAACGAACAATCTCAGTGAGGCAACGCATAGAACTGTTTTACTCCGTTCTACTCCCCGCTTGCTCCGTTCTCCCTGATAAGCGGCCGTTTTTCGAAGGAGTTCGAGGGGATTGCGGCGCCGCTACTCCGTTTTTACTCCGTTC
>CABRFG010000090.1 GCA_902470095.1 uncultured Collinsella sp. | reverse complement strand
AACCGGCAGCTCGGCTGCTTCGACGACCTCGTCCATGCCGTCGAGCATTGCCCGACGGTCCTCCATCCCGAATAGGGCTGAGGCGATCTCGTTGAGGAGCGTGGTGAACCTTAGTGCGACGCCGATCATGACCACTGTTTCAAGCGCCCCGATGCTTCCGCTTGCACCCAAGTAGCTCACCGCGATGATCATGCTCACAACGAGCATCTGCACGCTCGCCCCGGAAAGGATTTCGCCGAGGGCGCTCCACCACAGGCCGCGGACCGACCGCTTTCTGCCTTCTACGAAACTATCCTCAAGCTCCGCATAGTCGGCACCCGCACGGCAGGCGCGCAGGGCTCCCTGGCATCGTGCGAACTCGACTATCCTCGCGGCGATGTCCCGCTCGGCGGAATCCTCTAACCCGTTTCCTTTTCCGACGCATGCCTGTGAAACGCGCAGAAGAAGGAAAAGGATTGGGATGGAAAGCGTCAGCATGATTCCAATTTGCCAGCTCCAAAGCCACACGGCAGCACAGAACACGATTGCGGCGGCAGCGTTTTTTATAAGCTGGCCAACATAAAGAGCAGCGGCCTGTCCGGTCGAGATCATTTCCTGCGTAACCATGCGCGAAAGCCTTCCGGCACTATCCGCCTTAAACCAGCCAAGTGGCAAACGCGACACCTTGTTCCCGATGACCACCTGCATATTGCGCATGAAGCCTAACCCCGCTGCATAGCTGAGCTTGGTACCGAAGAACGAGGCTGTTGAGCCGACGACTGTCACCGCCGCAAGCGCGACTGCCCAGCCCCAAAACGTCAAGCCCCATTGGGGGTCGCCTGACTGGAGAGCCATGGTCGCCGGCATCATGATGGCGAGACCGATGCCGCACATCACGCCGGAAAGGGCGTAGAGCAAAGTTCCCAAACGGTGCTGGCGCCTATCACCCTCGTCCATATAACGACGAAGTCTCGGTAAGAAGCGTTTGGAATTACTCATCTGCATCGCCTTCTTCTTCACTGCCGCAGAGGCCTCCTTGCTTGAGAAGCGCCTGATAATGCTCGTTGTCTTGAATCTCCGCATGCGTTCCAAGGGCGACGATCTTACCTTCTTCCAACACGGCTATTTGATCGGCACCTAGAACAGCGTTGAGCCGGTGGGCGATGGCCAGAACGGTTCGGCCCTCGACCAAGGCGCTTAGTGCTTTCTGGATTTCGAGCTCTGAATCCGGGTCAGCAAAAGCGGTGGCCTCATCCATGATGAGGATCGGCGTATCAGCTAAAAGGGCACGCGCTATACTCACGCGCTGGCCCTCACCGCCTGAGAGCGAGCAGTCGGTTCCCAAAACGCTGTCGTATCCCTTGGGCAGCGACATGATGAAATCGTCGATCTGCGCCGTACGGGCAGCCTCCCGAATCTCCTCCAGGGAAGCCTCCGGCTTAGCTAAAGAAATGTTTCTTCCGATGGAGGCGTTGATCAGCATCGGGTCCTGGAGCACGAACGAAGCCGTGTTGTAGAGATCACGGGAGGAGATGTCTCTCAGATCGACGCCGCCGAGACGGATGGAGCCGCTTTCCGGGTCGTCGAAGCGTGCAATGAGTGTGGCGAGCGTCGATTTACCCGAGCCTGACGGGCCGATGAGCGCCGTCGTGGTACCGGGATTAAGGACAAGACTGACACCGCGCAAGGCCTGGGTATCGCCGTAGGAGTACGATACGTCGTTCACCTCAACGACGACCCCGTCGGGCTTCTTTGAGGTTTTCGACTCGGGAATCGACGGCGTGTCCAGAATCTCGCACAGCCTGACTGCGGCAGCGCCGGCCATCTGGTACGACCACGTGCTGTTGGCGACAGCGCTGATGGCGGTCGGAAGCACGATGGCTATCAGCGCGCACGCGAGAACCTGGGGGAGGCTGGCCAACCCTGCCCCCATGACAAGCGCGCCGCCGCAGAGGTTGATCAGCAGCAGCAAGGGGGAGGAGATGAGCTCGCCGGCAATCGAGCAAAGCCCGATGAGCGGGGCGCACCAGTCCCAGTACGACTGCGAGAATGCCGATGCGGCGTCCGCGTAATTACGATGCGCCTCTCCTGTTTTTCCGAACGCTTTGACCACCTTGATGCCGGACACGAGCTCGACCATCGTCGAGGACACTTGTGCAAGGTGCCCGTTCATCTCGGCGGTTTTCGGTCCCATATCCTTCATAGAGAGCGCCTGCAGCAGGAAATAGAAGGGGATCGTGGCGATGCCGATGAGCGCCAAGCGCCAATTGATCCAGAACATGAAAGCCAGAAGAACCATCGGCTGCAAAACGCCGTTAAGACGGTCGACCGGTCCGTGTGCGATGACGGTGTGGACCGTCTTCGTGTCATCCTGCACAGCGCTTCTGACCTTGCCGGATTCCGTAGCGCTAAACCAAGCAAGAGGCGCGCGGCTCAACCGCTCAACGATACCCTTGCGAATGACGTAGCGCAGTTTCATATCGGCAAAATGCGTGATGATGAGCGCAAGAGCGCGAAAGAACAGCTGCGAGAGGAACGCCATGACGAGGAGGAGGGCAATTTCGTGCACCTTGGAGGCATCGGCCTGCGCGAGCGGGCCTTCCCCCGCCAGAAATAGGTCTCCCAGCCATACCAAAGCCAAATACGGGGCAAAGGATAAAAGCGCCGAGAGCACCGTGAACGCCTGCGCCAGCATGACGCGTCCCTTGACGGGGCAAGACAGGCGCCTGATAGCCTCCCGCCCCGCTTCATCCCGTTGCCGGTCTTGTTCGCTTGTCTCTGCCATGGGCACCACCTCAAGTATAGTTTCGGTTAATAATGACTTAGTTATCTTTGACGCAAAAAAAGAAAGAGCCGTCAAAGCGTGCGATATTTCTCCCAGCCCGCATTGAAGAACGTTGAAATGACCTCGGTCGTCGCGTTGAGCTCCTCGACGCTCTTCGCGTGGATGATATTCTCGGAAAGGGCGCTGTAGAACGCGTGGTTGACGATGTGGAGAGACTCTTTCGAGATGACGGTTCGAGCCTTCTCTGCGCCGTGGATCAGCTCGAGAACGCGGAGGGTGGTCCTGTCCTCCTCGTCGACGAGCCAGTCAAGGAAGTGCTCGTAGGGGGTGCCGTAGGAGCGGAACACAAGGAGCTCGTAGATGTCGCGATGGGAGTACAGCATCGCCGTGGTCGCGAGCGTCCCCGCCGCCTTGGCCTCGAGCGCGGCGCGCACCTGCTCCGGGGTCACGGGCTTCCCTTCGTCGTACCCGGCGAAACCTCGCTTCTCGCCTTGGGCGTAAGCTTTGCGAATCATGCTCGCCAGCGGCTCGACCAGCTCCGAGAAGAGCGCCTCCTTGTCTTTGAAATGCTTGTAGAACGCCCCGGTGGTCACGCCGGCAGCCTTGCAGATCCTGCGCAGGTTCGCCTTCTCGAACCCCTCTTCCAGAAACGCCGCAAGGCCGCTCTTCAAGATGCGCTCGTGCGTCTCCTGGTAGTTGCCGTTGCTCACTGCAGTCACCTCCCTCCAATAATAACTTAGCTATCTTTCGTGTTGGGAATTCTGCCACCAAAGTTAGTCACTGTCAACTCTTATGCTCATGATATCTCAGTAGAAGCGGCCTTGGCTTGATAGACGGAGGAGCCTCGATGAACCGCCTAGTTAATTTGGGCGGGAACTATCTCTACTCGAATCGAAGCGGGGCGTCCTGAAAGGTTCTGTCTGACTACAATCACGTCGCGTGCCGTTTGCTCCACTCGAGGAGCTCGTCCCTGAACGCGAAGCGCCCCCTCTTTCTGCCCATCATCCTCCTCAGTGGCAGGGGGTCGTCCTCGAGGAGGCTCCATTCGTAGACCGCGTTCCTGCTCACACGTAAGAGTATCGCTATCTCCGCCACCGAGTACGTGTCCTGTATCGGCACGGGGATCTTGACGTACGGGCATCCTGCTGATTCGACTGCCATGCGTCTGCTCCTTCCGGAGCGGCAGACGCTGCACCTCGGCGTCGCGGGGCTTGGCGGCGATGGCGCGATGCTCGTTGCCATCGCCGCCGCTCGATATCGTCCCCTCGCTCAGCGAGGAGTTGCCTAGTGGGCGGTATCCGAAACTGAGCCAGTCGCCCAGTCTGGCCTGCAAGCCGCCCTCCGTTTACCCGCCATCGCCCTCGTCTCGTCGGCTCCCGAGATAGGCCGCGAAACGTCTGTAGGAGTCCTCTGACAGGCAGTGCTCCATGCGGCAGGCCTCCGCCGAGGCGGTCTCGGCGTCCACGCCTGACTCGACGAGCAGCCGCTCGAAGAAGCGGTGCTTGTCGAGGGTGGCCTCGGCGAGGCGCCCGCCCTCCTCGGTCAGCCGCACGTCGCGGCCGACCACCTCGGCGAGGCCCCTGCGCGCCAGGTTGCCGAGCGCCTTGGTGACGCTCGGCTTGGCGACGCCCATGCGCTCGGCGATGTCCACGTTGCGGCACGACCCGCGCAGGCGGCGGATCACGAGG
>CABRFG010000089.1 GCA_902470095.1 uncultured Collinsella sp. | reverse complement strand
GTCAGCGCCCTTTCGTTTCACGTCACCTTGTCTCAAATGCGACCCGCTCGCTGTCGTTTCCAGAGCATCGGCGTTACCTTGGCTGTTGGATGTAGTCATTGGGGACGTTCTTAAACGACTGGTCAAAGGGGACACTCTTGCGGCGCCTGGCACCTGGGTAGTCGTTGGGGACGTTCTTGGTCGATTAGTCGTTTAAGAACGTCCCCAACGACTACCTTGCGGCAATCTAATAAGTTGCGGTGAGATAGTTCTTGAATTGGCCTTTTTGAGGGCTAGATAGGAACTATCTCACCGCAACTGCGTTGGGTGTTTTTGGCAGCGGGTTTACTTGCTCGCGAACAGCCAGATCAGGATGATCACCAGAATCACGGCGATGATGCAGACGATGGCTCCGGTGAATTTGACGCGTGAGTCGCGGGTTCGCTTGCGCACGTCGTCTTCGGCGGCCTCGAGTTGGGCAACTTCGCGCTCGGTCTCGGTATGCTCGGCCTTGTCGCGTGCCAAGGACCCGGCGAGCGATTCGGTGATCTCGGGATGGTCGTGCACCTCGGTCGCCTGCTCGATAATCGACTGCGCATGTGCGGCGTCCGCTTGGGCGTTGGCGATGGCCTGCTCTTGCTCGCGGCGTGCCTTGTCCTGTGTGGTGATCTTTTCGCGCAGCTCGCGCTGGCGCGTCGCGGCGGCAGTTTTTGCGGACTGCAACTCGTCGCGCGCGGCATCTGCCTCAGCCGTTACGGCCTGGTGCGCTCGTTTAGCGTCGGCGATGGGGGCCTGTGCCTGCTCGACGGCCTGCTCGGCGGCGGCGAGTGAATGCTCAAGATCGGCGGTCACGCGCGGAATATCTTCCTCGGCCTTGCGGAGGGCGTCGGCAGCGTCGGAGATTTGCATAGACAACTCGCTGGTGCGCACGGTGTAATTGGCGGGATTTGCCGAAGGGTTGCGCTGCAGCTCGGCATACTCGCGACGCAAGGTCTCGAGCTGTGCGCGCGTAGCATCGGCAGTTTGTCGTGCGGCGGCGATACCGGCATCGCGCTCGGCCTTCACTTTGTCGCGGATGCGCTTGGAATCCTCAAGGCGACGAACGAGGCGGTTGCCGGTCTCGCGCGAGCTCGCCTCGCGGGCTTCCACGGCGTCGAGTGCAGCCTTCAGGCGGAGCTCGGTCGCATCGTCCTCTGCCTTCATTTGCTCGAGTTGGCCCTTGAGCTCCGTCGCTTTGGCGGCATGGGCATCACGGTTAATTTCAGCTGCCGCAGCGGTCTTCTGTGCCGTGGCGATTGCCTGGCGCTGGTCGGCGAAGATCTGATCGTAGCGGCCTGCGATGTCCCGGCGCGTCTCGAGCTCCTCTGCCTGGTCGGCGATGCGCTGCTCAAGCTCGGCTAAATGGGCGCGGGCATCGGCGAGTGCCTTCTTGGCGGCGTTCATCTCGCGCATGGCCGACGCGCCCTGGGCGATAAAAGTGCCCACGGCGTTAGCGGTGTTTGAGACGGCGCTCCCCAGGTCGGGACTCGTGGCGGAAGCATGCGAGGTGGTCGGGTGCGCGGCCTCGGCGGCATTCGTATCGGCAGTCTGCGGCGCGGCAATATTGCCGGTGCCGCCTTCGATCACAGAAAAGCCCGCTGCATGCGGGTCGACCGCGTCGGCGCCGATCGTGGGGTGCTCGAGTTGCAGGAACGAGGGCATGGTGCTGCCCTGGTCGGCAACCGGGGTCTCGCCGGGCACAAACGTCGAGGCAGCCTCGGCGGCTTCCTCTTCCTCGGCGTCGACATCGGCATCGGCGACGGCGTCCTTCATCGCTTTGACAGCATCCATCATGGAGTCCATGACGGCGTCGAGCTCTTCTTCCGAAGACACCTCGATGGGGCCCGCTACTTGCGGGGTGGCGTCCTTTTCGGGGGCGTCGTCCTGAGCGGCCGAATCGCCGTTTTGCTCGTCGGCATCTTCGGTCGCAGGGGTTTCCGCCGCAGCGCCGTTATCCAGAGTGGCGTCGTCGACGTCGGTATCATTGCAGGTCGCAGCGTCAGTATCTGCGGCGACGTCTGCGGAATCATCAATATGCTGTTGAGTCTGGGGGTCCAGCTCGTCTGTCATAGGCATGTGCTCCTCATCGTTGTTTGTCACCCTATGATAAAGTCTCGCGCCGACATCCCGCGCGCCGCAGCAAAGTTTCAAAACGTGTTCGATGGCTCGCGTCGATAGCAAAAACTCGGCCGCTCTGCCCAGTTTGTACTTGACAATCCCTTCGCCGAAAGACGTTATGCCGTTCGCCTACCGAGGCCTTTTCTTTTCACTTGAAGGAGCTAAAGTTGCATCTCAGCTTTTGGCGCGTTTATTTTGGATGCGCGCAGTCGGCGGGCGCGCCCGTCGCGATTTTGAAAGGACTTCGTATGGGACTTTTCACTGGTAAGACCGTGATCGTCACCGGCGGCGGCAAGGCCACGCTTAAGGACGGCTCTGCTGGCTCCATCGGCTACGGCATCGATATCGCTTTTGCCAAGGAGGGCGCGAACCTCGTCATCACCGGCCGCAACGTCGCCAAGCTCGAGGCCGCCAAGGAGTCTCTCGAGGCTGAGTACGGCGTTAAGGTTCTGCCTGTTCAGGCCGATGTCTCTGCCGGCCAGGACAACGAGGCCGTCGTGCAGAACGTTATCGACAAGGCGATTGAGGAGTTCGGTCGCATCGACGCCGTCGTCAACAACGCTCAGGCCAGCGCCTCGGGTGTGACCATCGCCGACCACACTATTGACCAGTTTAACCTGGCCATTTACTCTGGCCTGTATGCCACCTACCTGTACATGCAGAAGGCCTATCCGCACCTGAAGGAGACCAAGGGTTCCGTGGTCAACTTTGCCTCGGGCGCCGGCCTGTTTGGCAACTACGGCCAGTGCAGCTACGCCGCCGCCAAGGAGGGCATCCGCGGTCTGACTCGCGTAGCCGCCAACGAGTGGGGCAAGGACGGTATCAACGTCAACATTGTGTGCCCGCTTGCCTGGACTGCTGCGCTCGAGAACTTCCAGGATGCCTACCCCGAGGCGTTTAAGGCCAACGTTCACATGCCGCCAGCGGGCCATTACGGCGACGTCGAGAAGGAGATCGGCCGCGTGGTCGTTCAGCTCTGCGGCCCCGACTTTAAGTACATGAACGGCGAGACCGTCACCCTCGAGGGTGGCATGGGCCAGCGGCCTTAGGGGTTACGGCGTTTTACCAAACGCCGTAACGGGCCGACGCTGCGCGGGCCGCATTTGGACAATCTGACGTTCAACTTCAAGGGCGCGACCAGAAGGTCAGCGCCCTTTCGTTTCACGTCACCTTGTCTCAAATGCGGCCCGCTCGCTGACTTATGTTCAACCTGCGGCGCCATTTTGCTTGAAGAAACCTTGCTCGCTCTGGCGGGTTTTCGCTGTCGGTGCCATAACATCGGCGTTGTCTTTGTTGATGTAGTCGTTGGGGACGTTCTTAAATGACTAGTCGAAAGGGACGCTCTTGCCGGCACTTGGGGACAGTCCCTGAGTGCCGGCAGATTGGGACACTCCTTTGCAAGATGGCGCTGAAGACTGTCCCCGACGACTAGTCATTTAAGAACGTCCCCAATGACTATGACCCCTTTGCGCCAGTTTCTGTCGAGTCGGTGCTTCTTGCGGGTTGCCCGTATAATGGTTTGCGTATGAACCGCAACCAAGGAGTTCCAGTTTATGGACCAGAACCTTTTTAAATTCGGCCTGATCGCCGAGGACCCGACGACGCACGCGCGTGCCGGCGTACTGCACACCCCGCACGGCGACATCGAGACGCCGATCTTTATGCCCGTGGGCACCAAGGCAAACGTCAAGGGTATACCTACCGAGACCGTCAAGCAGCTCGGTGCGCAGATTGTGCTCGCCAACACCTACCACCTGTCCATGCGTCCCGGCGAGGACACCATCGCTGAGCTGGGCGGACTGCACAAGTTTATGAACTGGCACGGCCCCATCCTCACCGATTCGGGCGGTTTCCAGGTGTTTAGCCACAACGACGCCGTCAAGCTCACCGACGAGGGCGTGCGCTTTATCGTCAACGATTACGACGGCCGCCACGTGTTCTGGACGCCCGAGGACAACATGGAAATCGCCATGAAGCTCGGCTCCGACATCTGCATGCAGCTCGACCAGTGCCCGGGCTATCCCGCCACGCGCGCCTACGTTGAGCGCGCCGTGGAGCTGTCGAGCATGTGGGCCGAGCGCTGCTACAAGGCTCACACCCGTGATGACCAGGCGCTCTTTGGCATCGTCCAGGGTGGCATGCATCTGGACCTGCGCCTGCGCTCGCTGCGCCACCTGGAGGAGTGCGGCGACTTCCCCGGCTATGGCATCGGCGGCTACTCGGTGGGCGAGGACCACGAGACCATGTTCGAGACGCTGGCGCCGCTGGTTTCCGAGTACATGCCTAAGCACAAGCCGCGCTACCTCATGGGCGTCGGCAATCCTACCACGCTCGTGCGCGGCGTTGGCGTGGGCATCGACATGTTCGACTGCGTGCTGCCGACGCGCACCGGCCGCATGGGTACGGCGTTCTCCAGTGAGGGTCGCCTTAACTTTCGCAACGCGCGCTTTGCGCACGACGACGGCCCCATCGACCCCACCTGCACCTGCCCGGTGTGCACGGGCGGCTACAGCCGCGCGCTCATCCGCCACATGGTCACGCAGAAGGAGATGCTCGGCGGCATTCTGCTGTCGATGCACAACATCTACTACCTGCTCAACCTTATGCAGCGTGCCCGCCAGGCCATTATTGAGGGCCGCTACGGCGCGTTTGTGAGCGATTGGAGTGAAAGTCCTGCTTTTAAGGTGGGAAT
>CABRFG010000088.1 GCA_902470095.1 uncultured Collinsella sp. | reverse complement strand
GGTTAGACACCTCGTCGATCTTGAGCACGGTGTAGATCTTGCCGCTGGCCTCCAGAATCTCCTGCACCTGATCGGTGGTCAGAGCGTCCAGGCCGCAGCCGAAAGAGTTGAGCTGGATCAGGTCCAGGTCGTTGCGCATCGTCACAAAACGGGCGACGGCGTACAGGCGGCTGTGGTACATCCACTGGTCAACGACGCGAATCGGACGCTCGGGCTTTACCAGATGCGCGAGCGAGTCCTCGGTAAAGACCGCAAAGCCAAAGCTCGAGATAAGCTCGGGCAGGGCATGGTTGATCTCGGGGTCGTTATGGTAGGGACGACCGGCGAGCACGATGCCGTGACCGCCGTGGTCCTCGACCCACTTAAGGGCCTCCTCGCCCATGGTCTGGATGTCCTCGTGGAAGCGCGCATCGGCCTCAAAGGCAGCGTTGACAGCGGCATCGACTTCGGAGCGCGTGATCTTGGGACCGCACACGCGACCACGACCGGCTTGCGCATCGGCCACGCGGTCGACGGCGAGCACCTGGTACAGGCGGCGCTTGAGCTCGGTCTTGTCGTGATAGGGCACAAACGGGTACAGGAACTCGATGTTCTGCTCGCGAATCTCGTCGATATTGAGCGCCAGCGCCGTGGGGTAGCTCATGACGATGGGGCAGTTATAGCAGTTGCCAGCCGTCGGATCCTCCTTGCGCTCCCAGCGCACGCACGGCATCCAAATGAAGTCGACACCGCGGTCGATGAGGTTCATCACGTGGCCGTGGCTCATCTTGGCCGGATAGCACACGCTCTCGGACGGCATGGACTCGATGCCCGCCTGGTAGGTCTTTTTGCTCGACTGGTCGGACAGCTGCACGCTAAAGCCCAGGCGTGTAAAGAACGCGTGCCAGAAGGGGTAGTTCTCGTACATGTTGAGCGCACGGGGGATACCCACGGTACCACGCGGGGCCTCGTCGGGGCTCAGCACCTCGCGGTTAAAGAGCAGCTCGTTTTTCTTTTTGAAGAGGTTGGGGGCCTCGGTTTTCTGCTTTTTGTGGCCAGCACCCTTCTCGCAGCGGTTACCGGTAATGAAGCGCCTGCCGCCGCCAAAATCGTTGACGGTGAGCTGGCAGTTGTTGGAGCAACGGCCGCAGCGGACATGCTTTTGCGTCACGGTAAGGTGCGCGATGTCCTCAGCCGAAAGGATGGTCGAGGTGCCGTCAGCGCCGGCGCGATCGCGGGCGAGCAGGGCAGCACCATAGGCACCCATGCAGCCGGCGATGTCGGGACGCACGGCGTGGACGCCGGTGAGCTGCTCAAACGCGCGCAGCGTGGCATCGGACATAAAGGTGCCGCCTTGGACGATCACCTGTCTGCCGATCTCCTTGGGGTCGCGCAGCTTAATGACCTTGAACAGGGCATTCTTGATGACGGAATAGGACAGGCCGGCCGCGATGTCGCCCACCGTGGCGCCTTCCTTTTGCGCCTGCTTGACGCGCGAGTTCATAAAGACCGTGCAGCGACTGCCCAGGTCGACGGGGGCCTTGGCATGGATGGCGGCATCGGCGAACGCGCGCACGTCCATGTTCATAGACACGGCGAAGCTCTCGATAAAGCTGCCGCAGCCCGACGAGCAGGCCTCGTTGAGCATGATGTGCTCGATAACGCCGTCCTTGACGCGCAGACACTTCATGTCCTGGCCGCCAATGTCCAGGATGAACTCGACGCCGGGCAGGAACGCCTTGGCGCCGCGCAGGTGCGCGACGGTCTCAATCTCGCCGGAGTCGGCCTTGAGGGCCTCGATGAGCAGCGCCTCGCCGTAGCCCGTGGTGGTCACGTGGCCAATGGTGCAGCCGGCGGGGATGTGGTTGTAGAAATCGGCCATGATGACCTTGGCCGTGCCTAGGATGTCGCCGTTGTTGTTGCCGTACCAGGTGTGCAGCAGCTGACCGTCCTCGCCCACGAGCGCGGCCTTCATGGTGGTGGAACCGGCGTCGATGCCGATGAACACGCGGCCGGTGTAGCCGTCGAGTTTGCCCTTGGGGACGACTTCCTGGTCGTGGCGACCCTTGAACTCGGCAAAGTCCTCGTCGGTGGCAAAGAGCGGGTCCAGACGCTCGACCTCGGCACCCTGTGTGTCACCCAGAGCATCGATGGCCTCGATGAGCTGCGGGAACGTGCTGAGTTTATTGGACTCGTGCGCCATGGCGGCGCCGCTCGCCACAAACAGGTGAGCGTTTTGGGGCACGATACGGTGCTCCTCGTCCAGATTGAGCGTGAGGTAGAAGCGGTGGCGCAGCTCGGAGAGATACTGCAGCGGGCCGCCCAGGAAGGCGACGTTGCCGCGGATGGGACGGCCGCACGCCAGACCCGAGATGGTCTGGGTCACGACAGCCTGGAAGATGGAGGCGGCGACGTCCTCGGGGCGGGCGCCTTCGTTGAGCAGCGGCTGGACGTCGGTCTTGGCAAAGACGCCGCAGCGGCTGGCGATGGGATAGATGGTGGTGGCGTTGGCCGCGAGCTCGTTGAGGCCGCTCGCGTCGGTGTGCAACAGGGTTGCCATCTGGTCGACGAACGCACCCGTGCCGCCGGCGCAGGTGCCGTTCATGCGCTGCTCGATGCCGTTGTCGAAATAGATGATCTTGGCGTCCTCGCCGCCCAGCTCGATGGCGACATCGGTGGCAGGGATGAGGGTCTCGACGGCACGCTTGCTGGCGATGACCTCCTGGACAAACTCCAGGTCGAGCCACTGGGACAGCAGCAGGCCGCCCGAGCCGGTAATGGCGCAGGTCATTTGGGCCGTCGGCAGCACGGTCGCGGCACCCTCGAACAGGTCGCGGGCGCAGGCACGGACGTCGGTGTGGTGGCGTTGGTACTTGGCGTAAACGATCTGGTTGTCGTCGTTGAGCACGGCAAGCTTAACGGTGGTGGAGCCCACGTCGATGCCCAGGTGCAGGTTGCCGTGGGCGTTGTCGGGGTTGAAGATCGCGCCTTCGGGGGCGTGGGCGGCGGCTACGGGCTCAGCGGCGGTGGCGGGCTCGGTGGCGGCGGGCTCGGTGGCGACGGACGTCTCCCCTGCCGCGTTCTTGGCATCGGCAACTGCCTCAGCGACTTTCTCGGCGGCTGCGGTCGCGGCCTTCTGCGCGGCATCCACCACGGCGGGTGCAGCCTCACGCGCGGCAGCGACCATACGGTCCTTAATGCCCTCGACGAGTTTGCTCATTGTCTCTCCTCTTAGTTGTTGGACTCGACGGCTGCGGCGGTGTCGGCCGCGTCCTCGAGCTGCAGGTTCAATAGCTTCATGCCGTATTCCGGTACGTTGATATCGATGGGTTGGCCATACAGGTCACCAGGGCGCACAAAAGCGAGCACCGTCATAATGCGCGCCATGGCCTCGGGCGATTCGGTGAGCCCACGCTCAAACCAGCGCTGAATCATACCGACCTCGGCACTCACGACGTAGGTGACGTAGTAGTCAAAGAACGTGCCCAGCGCCAGGCCCAAAATGCCCGTCTGCGCACGCGGCACCACAGCCTCACGCGCGGTATCGATAATCCTTTTAATGAAGGCCTGGTCGCCGCCCGGACCCAGCAGCGCACCGATTAAGTCGCGGTTGGCCGCAAGATAACGCAGCAGCTCAACCGAACCAGGCGCCGGCTCGAGCTCATCGATGTTGTGATAGAGATCAGGCAGCTGAGCTGCGGTGATGAGCTCAATGCGCTCACGGATCTCGGCCAGCAAGCCGTCCTCGATTTGATTGATAAAGTCGGGGATATCGCGGTAGTGCGAATAGAACGTGCGGCGCGTAAGGCCGGCACGCTCGGTGAGCGACGCGACGTTAATGCGCGAAAGGTCGCCGCTTTCGGCAAGCTCGCTGGCAAGCGCCTGGCGAAGGGCACGCTGCGAGCGAAGGGACCGGCGATCGCATTTCTCGAGCTGGGACAAGCGTCCTCCTTGTTACTCAGCCTGTGCGCTATTGCACAGTGCGAGTATTATTGCACACCGTGTGCATCAACACGTAAAGGCAATATTTTGGATGTGACGAAGAGACAGTCCCTTTGTCGCATTATTCGATGATGGTGCGAGAGTTTTGCTTGCGCATGGTGGCGAGCATGTGTTTGGGGACGGCATGGACCATGCAGCTGCCGATGGTCGCGCTCGCAGCGGCCTTGGCTGCATCGCTAGCGTTTTTGGTCGCGTAGCTGTGACGGAAGCGCTTGAGCATTGCAATGTCATTGCCGCCGTCGCCGTAAACCGCGACCTCGTCCTCGGCAATACCGTAGTAGCCCGCCAGCCAGGCCACGCTCTCACCCTTGTTGCACGCCACGTCCGTGATCTCGAACATCACCGGATCAAACGGCGCGTTGACCACGCGGTCCGAGCGCTCGGCAAGATACGCTTTAAGGTCGCGCTCCAGCTCGGGCGAGGTCACGCGGCAGTTGATCTTACACACATCGTGGCGCAGGATGTCACCGATCGACTGGTCGAAATACTGCTCCTCGTGATACCCGCCACGTGCACGCATGCCACGCATCACGATGCGCTTGATAGGACTGTCCTTTTTAAAGCCCGCCTGATGCATCTCGAACGAGCCGCTCGAGAACATGCCATCGGGCGTGGAGCAATCAAAGCAAATGTCCGGAAACTCCTTGAGCAGCTCCTCGGTGATCTGCGGGTCGATGGTCCAGGTCTTGAGCACCTCGCCATGGCTGTCGCGCACGATGGACCCATTGGAGCAGCAGGCGTCAAGCGGCAGGCCCGTAAAGCCATGCTCGCCGATCGGCAGCGTTGAGCGTCCGGTCGCGGGAACCACATGCAAGCCAGCCTCGGTCAGCTCGCGAATGGCGCGGCGGATGGTCCCATCTGCCTCGTGCAGGGCGTTCAGCAGCGTTCCGTCTAAGTCACTCGCAAACATCTTGATCATGGGCATGCCTCTCCTTCGTCTGCACGATATTGTAGACGAAGGAGAGG
>CABRFG010000087.1 GCA_902470095.1 uncultured Collinsella sp. | reverse complement strand
GTGCCCGCCAGGCCATTATTGAGGGCCGCTACGGCGCGTTTGTGAGCGATTGGATGAACAGTCCTGCGGCGGTGGATTACTAAGGGCGGCGCGGACGCGTACGGAGCGCGGGCAACGGCAAAGGGCGAGCGTCGGCCGGTCGTCGCGTTTGCTAACACGGTTGCGCGACCGCTGACCGATAGCTTGCAAGCGCTTGATGCATCGTGGGTACCATACCGAATAGTTGATGTTCGGGCGGGTGTTTGGCGCATGGCGTCGACCCCGCCCATTTCTATTTTCGATAGGAGTATCCCATGATTAAGAATGAGAGCGTCGAGGGCGAGCCGGCCTACGACGAGACGTACCGCCGCGGTCCCGTGGTCATGCGCGGCCCTATGATTCCCAAGGACAACACCTACGCCAACCTGCTGGCGCCCGAGGATTCAACCGACTGGCTGCACGCCGACCCCTGGCGCGTGCTGCGCATTCAGGCAGAGTTTGTCGATGGCTTTGGCGCGCTGGCCGAGCTCGGACCCGCAGTGACCATCTTCGGCAGCGCCCGCACGCCCAAGACCGATCCGCTCTACAAGGCGGCGCGCACCGTCGGCCGCAAAATCGCCCAGCGCGGCGTGGCGGTCATAACCGGTGGCGGCCCCGGCATCATGGAGGCGGCCAACAGGGGAGCGGCGAGCGTCAACGGCAAGTCGGTTGGCCTGGGCATTGAGTTGCCGCACGAGCATGGGCTCAATAAATACGTGAACCTCGGCATGGACTTCCGTTACTTCTTTGTGCGCAAGACCATGTTCGTCAAATACAGCTCGGGTGCCATCGTGTTTCCCGGCGGTTTTGGCACGCTCGACGAGATGTTCGAGGTGCTCACGCTGGTGCAGACGCACAAGGTCAAGCGCATGCCGCTCGTGCTGGTAGGCAGCGAGTACTGGCAGGGCTTATTCGACTGGCTTAACGGTCCGGTGATGGACACCGGTATGATCAGCCCGCTCGATCCCGAGCTGGTGCACATCACCGACGACCTCAACGAAGCCGTCGACATTGCCCTGAGCGGGTTGATGTAGGGCGAGCGTGCCTGTTGTTGTAGTAATGAGAACGGCAGATTGATGTTATTTAACATCAGCCTGCCATCTAAACTGGGTATACTGATGCAAAAGACGAGAGTGAGGAGGTTGCGTATGTCTACTGCAACGGTTAAGCCTACGACGGTTCGCATCGAAGAGGGGCTCAAGGAGCAGGCGACTGAGTTCTTGGATTCGGTCGGCCTCAGCCTCAATTCCTATCTCAATCTTGCCGTTCGGCAGCTGGTAAATCAGCGAAAGATTCCTTTTGAGATTGTAGGAAGGGCGGAAGTGCCCAACGAGGCGACGAGGCGTGCCATGGTAATCGCCGAGGCTCATGAGTTGGGGATTTTGCCGGACGATAGCCCGTCATTCAACGACGCTGATGAGCTTATGTCGTTCCTCGATGAGGACTAGCGATGTTTGAGATTAAAGTCGAGGCTCAGTTTAAGGCGGATTACAAACGGACGATGCGCATCCATCCGCAGCTAAAGAGTGAGTTTAAAGCGGCGGTTGCAGAGCTTGTGGCCCATGGGTCGCTTCCAGCGGAGTACGGCGCCCACGAGCTCTCAAACCCGGGCGGAAACTACAACGGCCACATCGATTTCCACCTATCCGATGGCTTGGTCGATGTGGTCGTTCTTTATCTTCCCCATAAGACTAACCCAGTGATTAGGCTGGTGAGAATGGGCACTCATCAGGAGCTGTTTCAGGGTCCGCTGGGCTGATCGCCGATTTCCAAGTTGCGGTGGAATAGGGATTGATTGGCGGCTGATAAGCCAAAAACAGTCCCTATTCCACCGCAACTGATGTGGGCGTCCCTAGTGAGTTGGCTGGTAGCGGGGGCAGTAGCTGATGGCGATGGCGTCGACGCCCACGTGGGTCGCGATGGTGCAGCCGATGGGGCCGGGGCCGGCGTCTACATAGTCTTGGCCTGCGAGCGCTTGGCTGACGAGCTCCTGCTCCTCGGCGGCGCCGGTCGTGAGCACGCGCACGCTGGAGCCCGGATGCTCGGCCAAAAACGCGAGGCAGTCTGCCATGGTGTTGGCGACGATGCGCTTGGCGCCGCGGCCCTTCTTGATGGCCTTGATCTCGCCCGACTGCCACTCCGGCGAAACGGCCAGGCGAATATTGAGCATCTGCGTGAGCTGGCCGGCGAGCTTGGGCGCGCGGCCGTTCTTAACGAGGTTCTCGAGCGTGCGGGGAATCAGCAGCAGGTGCGCGTCGGGCAGGGTCGCGCGGATCTGTGCCTCGGTCTCGTCCAGGCTGCGGCCGTCCTCGCGCATGGCGAGCGCGTACTCCACCAGCAGGCCCTCGGCACCCGAGCCGGTGCGCGAATCGATGCAGCGCACGTCGAGCTCGTGGGTCTCGGCGACCAGGCATGCATTGGAATAGCAGGCGGACCACTCGCTGCACAGCGAGATAAAGATCGCGCTGTCGTGGCCATCGGCGCGCACGCGGTCAAACAGCGCCTTGAACTCGCCGGCACTCGGCTGCGAGGTATGCGGCAGCTGCTCGGAGCCGGCCATGCGGGCGACGTACTCCTGGGCGGTGATCTGTACCTGGTCGAGCAGGTCCTCGCCTTCGATAATCACATGCAGCGGAATGACGTAAATGCCGAGCTCTTGGGCGCGGGCGGGGGAGATGTCCGACGTGGAGTCGGTTATGATGGCAAAAGACATAATTGCACCTTTCGTTGGGGCGCGGCAGCGCCGCCTTCTGAGAGCAAAGTGCGACAAGTATAGTGGAGTCGTTCCACATTTATAGGTTTAATTGTTGAATAGTCAACAGTTTGAAGTGTCGGTGTGGAAATCGTCAACTGGGGAAGAGGGATGCCGATGGAGGCGCTGGAGATATGCAAGTGGCCGGTCGTGCTGTTTGATTTCGATGGCACGGTGGCAGATACGGGTCGAGCGGTGATGACCTCGACGCGCAAGACGTTGGCCGCGCGCGGGTTTTCGGAGGCGCAGATGGGTGACCTGCGTCGCATGATCGGGCCTCCGCTGTGGAAGAGCTTCCACGACTTTTACGGCTTTACGCGCGAGGAGTCGCTTGTGGTGGCCGACGAGTACCGTGCCTTTTTTGATGAGCTGGGACCGGAAGAGTATCCCGTGTTCGATGGAATCCCCGAGCTGCTCGATGGCCTTGTCGCGCAGGGGCATCGCTTGGCCGTGGCGACGTCACGCATGGAGGCAAAGTGCATTGACATGGTGGGCGAGCTGGGGCTTTCGCAGTTTGAGGCGGTGGTTGGCATGAATCCGCCGCAGGGACGCGAGACCAAGGCCGATTCGGTTCGCGATGCCCTGGCGGCGCTCGGCGCGACGGCCGACGATGCCGTGATGATCGGCGATCGCTTTAACGATGTGGAGGGCGCGCACGCGATGGGCGTGCCGTGCATCGGCATCTATTCGGGCGCGGCAGCGCCGGGGGAGCACGAGGCCGCGGGCGCCGATGCGGTGGTGCACTCGGTGGCCGAGCTTGCTAAACTTTTCGCTATCTAATAGACATAATGTGAGGGGCGGGCGTACCCGTCGCTCATTGGTAAGGAGGTCGTCCATGAATCAGGTGGAGCAGAGCGTTGCCGAGTATGTCGACGAGGTCTGGGAGGATGTCGTTGCCGATATCGAACAACTGGTGAGCTATCCGTCCGTGGCCGTTGCTGCCGATGCGGAGCCCGGTGCGCCGTTTGGCCGCCCGGTCCGTGACGCGCTCGATTGCGCGCTCGGCATTGCGCAAAAGCTCGGCTATCAGACGAGCGACGACGGGGGCTATGTGGGAATCGCCGATATCCCGGGTCGCGGCGACAAGCAGCTCGCGACTATCTGCCACGTGGACGTGGTTCCCGCTGGCCCCGGTTGGAACACCGACCCGTTTGCGATGGAGCGCCGCGAGGGCTGGCTGCTCGGTCGCGGCGTGATTGACGACAAGGGTCCGGCGGTGCTGTCGCTCTACGCCGGCGCTTATCTGCTCAAGCACGGCATTACCCCGCGCTATGCTTTCCGCGCGCTGCTGGGCTGCGATGAGGAAGTGGGCATGTCCGACGTTCACCATTATCTGGAGAACCACGCAGACCCCGACTTTTTGTTTACGCCCGATGCCGAGTTCCCGGTCTGCAATGCCGAGAAGGGCCAGTTTGGGGCGACGTTCGTGAGCTCCAAGATCGACGGCGGGCGCATCGTGTCGTGGAGCGGCGCCGAGGCGAGCAACGCCATTCCGTCGCAGTCCATCTGCGAGCTCGCGATTGCCGCCGATGAGCTGCCGGCGCCGGTCGAGAACGCCGATCGCCTTGAGATCACGACACTCGATAACGGGCATGCGCAGATTTTTGCCCACGGCATTGGCGGTCATGCCTCGATGCCCGAGGGGACGATCAATGCCGTCGGCCTGATCGTGGCGTATCTGCGCGAGGCCGAGGACGCGTTTGGCGCCCGTGACAAGCGCCTGTTGACGCCCGCCGAGCACGAGTTTGTCAAGTTTTTGGCCTTTGTGCATGCGGATGCCTATGGCCGCGGCCTAGGTATCGATGCGACGAGTCCGGCGTTTGGCCCGCTTACCTGCAACGCTGGCGTCATCCGCGTGGCGGATGGCCATATTGAGCAGGTCATCGACGTGCGCTTCCCCGATAGCACCAGTGCCGATACCATCCGCGAGCAGCTCGACCCGCTCGTGGGCCGTTTTGGCGTGACGTGTCAGCTGGGTCGCGCTAAGGTGCCGTTCTCGGTGTCTGCCGACGATCCGGCCGTGAAGGCGCTTATTGATACCTATAACGAGTTTACGGGCAAGCATGCTGAGCCCTTTGCCATGGGCGGCGGCACGTATGCGCGCAATTTTGCCCGCGCCGTGTCGTTTGGCCCCGAGGAGACCGGCCTTGAGCTGCCCGAGTGGGGCGGCCAGATGCACGGTCCCAACGAGTGCGCCAACGAAGAGCAGCTCAAGCAAGCACTCAAGATTTACATCGTGGCAATCCTGCGTCTCAACGAA
>CABRFG010000086.1 GCA_902470095.1 uncultured Collinsella sp. | reverse complement strand
GAGGGGTTTCCTAAGGGCACATCCCGCAGCCGCGAAGCGGCGAGGACGTGCCTGTGGAAACCCCGCAGGCCCCGCGGCCGGTGGGAGCAACGCTACTTTACGACCAAGATGTCGCAGTCGGTGTTGCGCAGCAGGAACGTCGAAATTGAACCCAGGAGTGCATACTTGATCGAGGACAGGCCACGAGCGCCGCAGAGCACCAGGTCGGGCTTGACCACGTCGAGCATCTCGTCTTTGAGCGTCTCGCGAATGCGGCCGGCGCGAATCATGACCTCGACCTCGGGAATGTCGGGATTGGCCTTGGCCTCTTCGAGCTGCTTGGCGATGGAGTTCTTAAATGCCTCCTCTAGGCCGTTGACCAGATCGACTGGATATGAACCGGCGCTCTCGAGTGCCGTGGAATCGATAACGTGGCCGATAATCAGCTTGGCGCCGTTGTTCGCGGCGACCTTGATGGCGCGTGCGAGCACAAAATCCTGCTGCTCAGTACCGTCGAGTGAAACAAATACCTTGGTGTAGCCCTCGTTCATGGTTTCCTCCTTGGTCTATCGCACGGGCGTGGGGCTCGTGCATCGGGCGGGCGCGGATGCGTGGCCGCCGGACACTTTATCTTGTTGCAGTTATACCCAAGGATTTGGGTTTGACCGCTCGCAATTCTGTGAACGGGCGAGTTTTTTGGTAAGGGTAGGCGCAGGCGCGCCGTCAACGGTTGATAATGGGACATCGCCCGCACCGTCCGCAGAACAATATCGGCGGGTGTCTAACGAGGGGGTCCCTTTGGATATCATCGAGCTTCTAAAATCTGCCTTCATGGGCCTGGTCGAGGGCATCACCGAATGGCTGCCTGTTTCGTCGACCGGTCACATGATCTTGGTGGACGAGTTCGTCAAGATGAACGTGAGCGAGACGTTCTGGAATATGTTTCTGGTCGTGATTCAGCTTGGCGCCATTTTGGCCGTCTGCGTCCTGTTCTTCTACGACCTTAATCCGTTTTCTCCCAGCAAGGGCAAGGAGGGCCGTCGTGACACCTGGGTGTTGTGGGGCAAGATTGTGCTTGGCTGCATTCCCGCCGCGGCGATCGGTCTGCCGCTTAACGACTGGATGGAGGAGCATTTCTATAATGCTCCCGTCGTGGCGCTGGCGCTCATTGTGTACGGCGTGCTGTTTATCGTGATCGAGAACTGGCGCGCGAACAAGCGCGACCAGGCCGCTCTTGCCGGTTCGTTTGGTTCGCGTGCCGTGGTGACGGGCGGACGCCCCGCTGGTGCGCATTTTGCCACGTCCACTGCGACTGCCGTTGCAGACGATGACGATAGCCTAGACTTTGGCTCCATCACTACGCTCGAGGACCTGAGCTGGAAGACCGCGCTGGGTATCGGTTGCTTCCAAGTGCTTTCGCTGATTCCGGGCACATCGCGCTCCGGCTCCACCATCATCGGCGGCCTGCTGCTTGGCTGCACACGCTCGGTGGCGTCTAAGTTCACGTTCTTCCTGGCCATTCCCGTCATGTTTGGCGCGAGCGCGCTCAAGCTGGTCAAGTACTTTATTAAGGGCGGTACTTTCGGCACCAACGAGATCGCCATCCTGGGCGTGGGCTGCATCGTGGCCTTTGTGGTTTCGCTTATCGCCATCAAGTGGCTTATGGGTTTCGTGCGCCGTCACGACTTCAAGTGCTTCGGCGTCTACCGCATCATCCTGGGCATCGTGGTTCTCGCGTACTTCTTTGTCCTGGAGCCGATGCTCGGTTTGTAACTCGGTCGATGCCGCACGGCGGCCAGGGCGACAACTTGTCATTCAAAGAGGGCGGCATAAAAGGTCTATGCTGCCCTCTTTTCATGCCAATTTGTTCGCCCTGGCCGCCGCTCGCTACCGTGGCCATGACATCGGCGGTTCCGTGATTGTCAATAGATTGGTGCAAAGCAACCTGACCCCATTGCGCCAAATCCGCTGGGGCGGGTCTGACGGTGGCGCACGGAGTCGTGGTGTGATTTGCGCCGGTGTCCGCGCGGCTCGGTATACTGGTACGGCTCAAACTATGGCGCTGCCCGCAGGCGCGCCGTCCGTCAGATGAGGAGTCGCCCATGACCCAGCCCCTGCCCTGGGAAAAGAACGCCGCGGTACCCGTGCCGCCCGCGCCGGAACCCGTGCCGCTCGATGCATACACCGCCCCTGCAGCGCCGGAGCCCGAGCTCGTCCCGCTCGACATCTACGACGCTCCCGCGCCGGCGCCCAAGCCCGCCAAGCCGCTCGTCGACATTGACAGCCTTAATCCCGCCCAGCGCGAGGCGGTCCTGTCCACCGAGGGTCCGTTGCTGGTGCTCGCCGGCGCCGGCTCGGGCAAGACCCGCGTCTTGACCTTCCGCATCGCACATATGCTCGGCGATCTGGGCGTTAAGCCTTGGCAGGTTCTTGCCATCACGTTTACCAACAAGGCCGCGGCCGAGATGCGCGAGCGTCTGGCGGCGCTCATTCCCAGCGGCACCCGCGGCATGTGGGTGTGCACCTTCCATGCCATGTGCGTGCGCATGCTGCGTGAGGACGCCGACCTGCTGGGCTATACCGGTCAGTTCACCATCTACGATGATGATGACTCAAAGCGCATGGTGCGTGACATTATGCAGGCGCTCGGCATCGAGCAAAAGCAGTTCCCCATCAACATGATCCGCAGCAAGATCAGCTCGGCCAAAAACGCCATGATCGGCCCCGAGGACATGCTCAAGAGCGCCGATAGCCCCAACGACAAAAAGGCCGCGCAAGTCTACCTGGAGCTGGAGCGCCGCCTGCGCGCCGCCAATGCGATGGACTTCGACGACCTGCTCGTGCGCGCGCTTGAGCTGCTGCGCACCCGCCCCGAGGTGCTCGATAAGTACCAAGAGCGCTTCCGCTACATTAGCGTCGACGAGTATCAGGACACCAACCACGTCCAGTACGAAATCGCCAACCTGCTGGCCGCCAAGTACCAAAACCTCATGGTCGTGGGCGACGATGACCAGTCCATTTACAGCTGGCGTGGCGCCGACATCACCAATATCCTGGACTTTGAGAAGGATTTTAAAAACTGCAAGACCGTCAAGCTGGAGCAGAACTATCGTTCCACGGGTCATATCCTGAACGCCGCCAACGCCGTGGTACGCCACAACTCGCAGCGCAAGGACAAGCGCCTGTTTACGGCCGAGGGCGATGGCGAGAAGATCCAGGCCTTCCAGGCGAGCGACGAGCGCGACGAGGGCCGCTGGATTGCCGGCGAGATCGAGAAGCTGCATGCCAAAGGCACGAGCTACGACGACATTGCCGTGTTCTATCGCACCAACGCCCAGTCGCGTATCCTCGAAGATATGTTCCTGCGCGCGGGCGTGCCCTACAAGATCGTGGGCGGCACGCGATTCTTCGACCGTGCCGAGATCCGTGATGTCATGGCCTACCTTAAGATGATTGTGAACCCGGCCGACGAGATGAGCGTCAAGCGCGTCATCAACACACCGCGCCGTGGCATCGGCTCCACCTCGATCCAAAAAATCGAGCAGCTGGCGCGCGACAACCGTTGCTCGTTCTTCCAGGCTTGCGAGATTGCGTGTGCCGAAACCGGCATGTTTAGCGCCAAGGTCCGCAATGGCCTGTCAAGCTTTGTGTCGCTGGTGCGCGAGGGCCGCCGCATGGACGGCGAGCTCAAGGACGTCGTCGAGATGATTGTCGATAAGACGGGCTTGCTGCAGGCATTTCGCGCCGAGGGCACCATTGAGTCCGAGAGCCGCGCCGAGAACATCCAGGAATTCCTGGGCGTCGCTGCCGAATTTGAGGAGACGCACGAGGACATCGAGGGTACGCTCGAGAGCTTGGAAGAGCTGCGCGCAGCCGGTGTTGCCGACGTTCCTGCCGGCGCCGAGCCCGAGCCCGTCGTGGTGAGCGCGCCCGCGCCCGAACCGGGGCCGTCCGCCCCGGCATCCTCGTTTGAGGCACTCGTCGGCGCGCGCGATGCTGCAGGTTCCAATCCGCTCGATAGACTAGCCGCCCCGGCGCTCTCACCGCAGGATGCCCTGGCCGCTGCCATCGCGGGCAACGCGTATGCCGCGCCGACGGAGATGCCGGCGGGTGCCGTGCATGCCGACGAGATTGAGCGCACCTACGGTCCGCTCACCTGTAAGGCGCTGCCGGCACTCATGGAGTGGCTGGCCCTGCGCTCCGACTTGGATTCCCTGGCCGGCGAGACGCATGCCATCACAATGATGACCATCCACTCCGCCAAGGGCCTGGAGTTCCCGGCGGTGTTCGTGGCCGGCATGGAGGAGGGTATCTTCCCGCACGTGCACGACTTTGGCGGCAGCGATGACCCGGGTAAGCTCGAGGAGGAGCGTCGCCTGGCCTACGTCGCCATCACGCGCGCCCGTAAGCGCCTGTTCTTGACCTATGCGGCCACGCGTCGCACCTACGGCTCGACCTCTGCCAACCCGCGCTCGCGCTTCCTCAACGAGATTCCGTTTGAGGATATCGAGTTTAGCGGTATCGGTTCTGCCGGTTTTGAGGGAACGGGCTGGGAGAAGCGCGGCGACCGTCGCGGCACCTTTGGCTCGGGCATGGGCTCGGATATGTATGGCGGCAAGGTGTTTGGTTCGCATACGCGCTCGACCGGCGGTTCCGGTTCGCGCGGCGGATCGAGCTTTGACGATTTCTTTGGCGGTAGCAGCCGCGGGACCGAGCGCCATCGTGGGGTCTCGCCCGACGCCGGCCGTGTTGCCTCGACCTTTGGTTCGGGTGCGCCGCGAGCCAAAAAGCCGTCGTCCAAGGTGTCTCCGACGGTGGAGCGCAAGGTCGATCGTGCCAGCGCGTCGCAGGACTTTGCCGCAGGCGATACCGTGAGCCACAAGACCTTTGGTACGGGTACCGTGATCTCGGTCGCCGGAGACATGATTGAGGTCCAGTTCGAAAAGACCGGCCAGACCAAAAAGCTGATGAAGGGCTTTGCGCCGATCGTCAAGCTGTCGTGATCCTGGCGGACCTGGGCGGGCGTATAGGGCAACATCGCCTGCTCGGGCAGTCCTGCGCAAGACGGAGAGCACATTAAGTGCTCTCCTTTGCGTGCGGAACTCGCGATCGATGTTGCCCTATACGCCCGCCCAGGTCCTTGGGTAACGGTGCTT
>CABRFG010000085.1 GCA_902470095.1 uncultured Collinsella sp. | reverse complement strand
GGCGCAGTACGTCGTCAGGTCACGACGATAGGCCGCAATCGTGTTGCGCGCCAACCCCCGCTCGACCGCGAGGTAATCGAGATACTCCCCCGCCGCCACGGCGAGCGACGAGGGAGTAGCTTCGGTATGTTCCTTATTCGACGGCACCCTTAGTCCGTAGCAAGGTTCATGGGCGTCACCTGCAGACGGTCGACACCCTCGTGCTGGCCGATCGAAGCGCGCACGAACTCGCGGAACAGCGGCTGCGGGTTGGTCGGGCGGCTCTTGAACTCGGGATGAGCCTGGGTTGCCACATACCACGGATGCACGTCGCGCGGCAGCTCGACCATCTCGACCAGGCGCTCGTCGGGCGACAGGCCCGAGATAACCAAACCGGCGTCCTCGAGCTGGTCGCGGAAGGCGTTGTTGAACTCAAAGCGATGACGGTGACGCTCGTAGACGAGCTCCTCGCCATATGCCTCGCGAGCGAGGGTATCGGCGGCGAGCTTGCACGGATAGGCGCCCAGGCGCATGGTGCCGCCCTTCTCGGTCACGTCCTCCTGCGAGCTCATCAGATCGATGACACTATACGGGCCATCCGGATCGAACTCGGAGGAGCTGGCGCCGGCAAGGCCGACGACGTTGCGCGCAAATTCGCACACGGCCACCTGCATACCCAGGCAAATGCCCAGATACGGAATCTTGTGCTCACGGGCAAACTCGGCCGCGAGGATCTTGCCCTCCAGGGCGCGCTTGCCAAAGCCGCCGGGGACCAGGATGCCCGAGGCGTCGCCCAAAATCTCGGAGACATTCTGCTCGTCGAGGCTCTCGCCGTCGACCAGCTGGACGTCCACATGGCGATCGTAGAAGACGCCCGCATGGTGCAGGGCCTCGATAACCGACAGGTACGCATCGGGCAGCTGCGTGTACTTACCCACGACGGCAATCTTCACCTTGTCGGCGTGATGGTTGGCGTGATTCTGTTTGCGCAGGAACTCGTTCCACTCGCTCATGTCGCGCTCACGCGGGTCCAGACCCAGGCGCTCGCAAATGCGCAGGTCAAAGTCCTGCTCGGCGAGCAGCTGCGGAACATCGTAAATGCTCGCGCAGTCCTCGTTGGTAAAGACACAATCGGTGTCAACGTCGCAGAAGCTTGCGATCTTTCCGCGGATAGCGTCATCGATATGGTGGTCGGAGCGCAGCACGATGATATCGGGCTGGATGCCAAAGCTGCGGAGCTCCTTGACGGAATGCTGCGTGGGCTTGGTCTTGACCTCGTGGGCGGCGGCGATATAGGGAACGAGCGACACGTGGATGTAGCAGACGTTCTCGGGGCCGGCCTCCTTGCGGTACTGACGGATGGCCTCGACAAACGGTTGGGACTCGATGTCGCCGATCGTGCCGCCCAGCTCGGTGATGACTACATCGGAGCCGGTCTGCTCCTCGATGCGGCGGAACTTGTCCTTAATGGCATTGGTGACGTGAGGAATCACCTGCACGGTACCGCCCAAAAAGTCGCCGCGACGCTCGCGGGCGATCAAGCTCTTATAGATGGCGCCGGTCGTAAAGTTGGAATCGCGGGTCAGGTTCTCATCAATAAAGCGCTCGTAATGACCCAGGTCCAGGTCGGACTCGTAACCATCCTCGGTAACGAAGACCTCACCATGCTGGAAGGGGCTCATGGTACCGGGGTCGACGTTCAGATACGGATCGGCCTTCTGCATCGTTACTTTGTAGCCACGCGACTTGAGCAGACGGCCCAGCGAGGCCGCGGTGATACCCTTGCCCAGAGACGAAACCACGCCACCGGTTACGAACACATGCTTGGTCATATTGAGTTACCTGCGCTTCCCGTAGAAGTTGTTTATCCACATCTTACGGGTCTTCATTGTAATACTCGCGCCGCGGACCGTTCGCATTTTTTCTCGCGTGAGATTGCATTTCTCAATCTTGAAACAAAACGCCGCCCGGTTTCCCAGGCGGCGTCGCTATGGCAAGGGTTACATGCTGCTATCGATCAGCAACCTCGTCCTCAAGCATTTCTTGAACGAGCATGCCGGTACGGACGCCCTCAAGATACCACTCGCCACGTTCGGTGAGGCAAATGCCATTTGCAAGCTGACCGCCGTCGTCGCTATAACGCGAGACGACATCAATCATGCCTTCGGAATCCAAGCGATCGATTGCGGCGCGGGCACGATACGGCGAAACCCCCACGCGCTCGGCAAGCGTTTTGCGCGAGAAACCATACGGCCCGCCATTGTCTTCGGTTTGCTGGTCGATCTCCATCAACACCAGCACCTCGACACGCTTCATATCGTTGACACTCGCACGACCCTTGCCCGCCATAGCAGCCTCCTCAAACCGAGCACGAGCATCTAACGCGCCGTGCGCGACCGACACACCTCACGATGGCAGGTAATATCCATCATGCGGCATCCCGCTAAGGATGAAACAGTTACGGTTATTGTATACCGCTCAAATTGTTTCTAGGCAGGTAAACAGCTATTTTTCGCCGAAATAGGCGCTTTATTGATCAAAAAGCCGTACCGGGCGCTAACCCGATACGGCCAAAATGCAATGCAATTACCGCGGTGCTTCAAACTTAGCGATGGAAGAAACCGCGGCGCTCAAACTTGGGCTCGCAGCACACGTTGATACCCAGTTTGCGCAGTACCGTCTCGTCCGTCGGCGAGATAATCACGCTAAAGAAGGCATCGCAACCGCGCAGCTGCTCCAGGCCCGAAAGGACGCGAGCGGCCGTCTCACTCGTGGCCGAGGTGATCGACAGCGCCATAAGCGTCTCGTCGGTGTGGAGGCGCGGGTTTTTGCTGCCCAGGAAATGCGTCTTGAGCTTGCTGATGGGCTCGATCGCTTCATCGCTAATGACCTCGAGCTCAAGGTCGACGCCCGAGACATGCTTGAGGGCGTTCATAATGAGCGAACTTGCGGCGCCCAGGCGCGTGGAGGTCTTACCGGTCACCACGGAGCCATCGGGCATGACCATGGCACCCACGGGACCACCCGTCAGCTGCTCCCTGGTGAGGGCCGCCGAGCGCGCCGGTGAGTAGTTCTTATCGATGCCGGCTTTCTTCATAATAATCTTGAGACGGTCGACTTGCTCATCGCCCACGCCGGTACGGCGCACATTTTCGACCGCGGTAAAGTAGCGGCGGACGATCTCCATCTTGGAAGCGTCGCGGCAGGCATCGTCATCGGTGATGGCAAAGCCGACCATATTGACGCCCATGTCCGTAGGACTCTGGTAGGGGCTCTTGCCCAGGATCTTTTCCATCAGAGCACGGACCACCGGGAAGGCCTCGACGTCGCGGTTGTAGTTGACCGTGGTCTTGTTGTAGGCCTCAAGGTGGAACGAATCGATGATATTGGCGTCGTCGAGGTCAGCCGTGGCGGCCTCGTAGGCAATATTGACCGGATGCGTCAGAGGAAGATTCCAGACTGGGAAGGTCTCGAATTTAGCATAGCCGGCGGCCGTGCCATGCTTGTGCTCGTGATAGAGCTGCGAGAGGCAGGTGGCGAGCTTGCCCGAGCCGGGGCCGGGTGCCGTCACGACAACGAGCGGACGCGTGGTCTCGACAAACTCGTTCTTGCCGTATCCATCGTCGGACACGATCAGATCGACATCGTGCGGATACCCCTCGATGGGATAGTGCAGCTTGGCGGGAATACCGAGCGCGTTCAGGCGGTTGCGGAACACATCGGCAGCGGGCTGGCCGGCGTACTGGGTGATGACCACAGCCGCGACAGCAAAGCCGTTGCCGCGAAACAGGTCAACCAGGCGCAGCACATCCTCGTCATAGGTAATGCCGAGGTCACCGCGAGCCTTGTTCTTCTCGATGTGGTTCGCGTTAATGGCGATGATGACCTCGACGTCGTCGGCAATGCTCTTAAGCATGCGAAACTTGCTGTCCGGTTCAAAACCCGGCAGCACGCGGCTCGCATGATAGTCATCGAACAGCTTACCACCAAACTCCAAATAGAGCTTGCCACCAAACTGCGAGATGCGCTCCTTAATGTGAGCAGCCTGCAGCTCGATATACTTCGCGTTGTCGAAACCCTGGCGCATATATGGCTCCCGTCCCGTTTCCATTTAATGTTCTAGGCGATTATAACGGAGCCCGCCCTCCCCGATACCCAGACCATCAACAGGCACCAACCGAACACGCCCACCGCAACCACCGGGGACCCGGGGTAGATCATTTGGGACGGGAAACAAGGCACTCAGCACCAACAATGAAAACGTCACAGGCAAAGCCAAAGCCAGCGAACGGGCACCAGAGCGAGCAAGCTACCCCCTGCACCAACAATGGCAGCGCCGCAGGTGGAGCAAAAGTCAGCGAAAGCCCGCCAGAGCGAGCAAGGTGACGTGAAAGAGGAGGGCATGGTGCAAAGTAACCTGACACCTTTGCACCAACAAGGGAAACGTCGCAGGTTGAGCATAAGTCAGACACTATGACCCAATCCGAAGGCACGGAAACGACAGGAGCCCCCGCTCGTGACCGCGGGTCGGGGCTGCGACAATGTTGTTGAAGTGCCAGAGGCGCAGCCGCGCCGCAACGAGGTTGGGAGGCTCCCGTGCCTAGATATTCTACCGCCTTCGGAATGGACGTACACCTCAGGTCCACCACCGTCTGCGCGCTCGACGCGGAGACGGGCGAGGCCGTGACGAGGAGGTTCCGCGGCAACCCCTGGGGCGAGGTCGCGGAGTGGATGTCGGGCTTCCCCGGCCCGTCGCTCGCCGCCTACGAGAGCGGCTACCTCGGCTTCGCCCCGCAGAGGGAGCTCTCCGGGCTCGGCGTCGACTGCGTCGTCGCGGCCGTCTCCAAGGTCCCGAGGTCGGCGGCCGACCTCTCGTCCAAGAACGACCGCAACGACGCGGCCAGGATGGCCAAGGCGATACTGTCGCACGACGTCACCCCGGTATGGGTGCCGTCCCCCGAGATCGAGGGGCTCAGGGACCTCGCCGCCGCCCACGACGCGGCGACCGCGAGGCTCGCGGCGGCGAAGCAGCGGCTCCTGGCGTTCCTGGCCCGCCGCGGCTACGCCTACGGCGGCACGACGCCGGCCGGCAACCCCCGGAGGTACTGGACGTACGGCTTCCTCAGGTGGATCGACGGCATACACCCCGCCGACGACGGCGGCATCCGGGCGCTTGCGGCGCTGAGAAACGAGGTCGAGGCGGCCGACGAGACGAGGGAGGCCCTCCTCGCCGAGTACAGGGCCACCGTCGCGGCGGGCCCCC
>CABRFG010000084.1 GCA_902470095.1 uncultured Collinsella sp. | reverse complement strand
TTTGACCGGAGCGACAACGGCCTTTGTCGGATTAGGCAAAATCCCCTATCAGCTATATCAGATGAATGGTGTCAACAGTCTGGCAAAGGACCTTAAGGAGCTTGGGTATACCGCTACCGCTATGCACCCGCAAAACCCCGTCAACTACCATCGAGATAAAATCTATCAGCAGCTGGGCTTTGGAGACTTTCTTTCGATCGGCGATTTCGAAGGTGCGCCCTGTTACCATGCCGGCGTATGCGACTACGCCACCTATGACAAGATACTCGACCTGCTGAGGACCGACGACGCTCCGCAGTTCATCTTCGATGTCACGATGCAAAACCATGGCGGATACGATGTCGGCACCGTTCCCGCCGAAGAGCTGACAAACTATTGGGTCGAGGGAGCCAGCGAGGGCGCCAATAGCGCGCTCAACACCTATCTCACCTGCATCAACGCATCCGACCGGGACCTCGAGTACTTTATCAACGAGCTCCGCAATATCGGCAGACCGGTTGTCCTTGTCTTTTTTGGCGACCATCAGCCGAGCGCCGCAACGACTCTCAACGACGAGCTGTACCCTCAGGAAGATACGGCAAGCCACGCTTTCCGTATCTATCAGTCGACATATTTTGTCTGGGCTAACTATGAAATCGCCGGCAATACCGAGCTCAACGTCTACGACACCGTCGGGGCAAACGAGATTGCAGCCATTACCCTTAATAAGATCGGCGCCCCGCTCACCGACTATCAAAAGGCTCTGCTTGCAACAAGGTCAGATGTGCCCACCATCAATGTCGCCGGCTACCTTGGTGCCGACGGGCTGCGCTACGACTTGGAATCTGAAGACAGCCCATACGCCTCGACGATCGACAAGCTGCAGCGCATGCAATATCTCGAGTTCGCCAGCAAAGTTCAGTAAGCCCGCCCATTCGCTTGGACCCATCGTATTGCAAGCACGCTCGGCCCAAATGCATCGCAAATGACTCCCGCTCGCAAACGAGGGTACAATGACGCTCGTGTCACATCACGGGGCCCCAGCCCCAACATATACAAAGGAGTCATACATGGGTTGCGAGCACGCACAGGCCGCCGGCGGACAAACGTCGCCGTCGCAATTTGAGGAGAACACGCTGTCCGAGGTCAAACGCGTCATCGCCGTACTTTCCGGCAAGGGCGGTGTCGGCAAGTCGTTTGTCACTGGTGCCATCGCCACCGAGCTTGCCCGTCACGGCCACAAGGTCGGCGTCCTCGATGCCGACATCACCGGTCCCTCTATCCCCAAGATGTTCGGTATGAGCGGACGCCACGTCCATGCCCTTGGCAACCTTATGCTGCCCGAAATCTCCGAGCACGGCGTCAAGGTGATGAGCTCCAACCTTCTGCTCCAAAACGAGACCGACCCCGTCCTTTGGCGCGGTCCGGTCATCGCAGGCGCCATTAGGCAGTTCTGGAGCGAGACCTCATGGGGCCCCATCGACTACCTGCTGGTCGACATGCCTCCGGGAACAGGCGACGTCGCTCTCACCGTCTTCCAGTCACTGCCCGTCGACGGCATCGTCATCGTCACGAGCCCGCAGGATCTGGTCTCGATGATCGTCGCCAAGGCGGTCAACATGGCCGAGAAGATGAACGTCCCCATTCTGGGCATCGTCGAAAACATGAGCTATATTGAGTGCCCGGACTGCGGCAAGAAGATCGAGGTCTTTGGCAAGAGCAAGCTCCCCGAGGTCGCAGAACGCTATAACCTCGACATCTTGGGCACGCTTCCCATCAATCCGTCACTCGCCGAGGCCTGCGATAAGGGCGAGGTCGAGACCGCGCTGCCCGATGGCATGTTGCCCAAGGCAGTCTCTGCCGTCGAGGCCATTACCCCGCACGAGACCGACGAGGCCTAAGTGAACACGAGCGCCTTCTATGACGTCCTGGTAATCGGCGGCGGGGCTTCAGGCCTCGCCGCCGCCATTACGGCCGCACGTGCTGGCAAAAGCGTCTGCATCGTTGAGTGCGATGTCGCCTGCGGCCTTAAGCTCCTTGCGACCGGCAACGGCCGCTGCAACCTCTCCAACGAATCGATTGATCCACAGCGGTATAACCACCCCGCATTCGTTGAATCCGTTATGGGCCCCCGGCCCGAACAAGAGCTTATGGGTTTCTTCTCCTCGCTGGGCATCATGACAACCTCCGAGGAAGGCCGGCTGTACCCGCGCTCCCTTCGCGCCGAATCGGTGCGCGACGCGCTTCTCAACGTTTGCGACCGCCTAGGTATCACCTTAATCTGCGGAGCCAACGTTGCCTCGGCGCACAAAGCTTCCGAAGGCTGGACACTCCAAATAGACCGTCCAGCGCGGGCACTCAAGGCAAAGAAGCACGACGACCGAAAATCGGAGCTCCGCTCGCTTCGGAAAGCGCTCACCGATGTCCCTCGCAAGAACGAGGCCCTGGAGGCACATGCCGTAATTATCGCCACGGGCGGCAACCCCACCGGTATCGCCGATACGTTTGGCCTCCCCCTCACCTCGCTGCGCCCCATCCTCTGCCCCGTATCGGCAACGGTCGTTGGCGATCGGGCGGCACTCAAGACGTTGGATGGTCTGCGCGTCCGCGCCCGCTTGACGCTCACCCGTAACCATAGTGAGCTCTGGCACGAAGACGGTGAAGTACTGTTTCGAGCCTTCGGCATCTCGGGCGTCGCTGTCTTCAACCTCTCCCGTCGTATCCAGCGCGGTGATACGATCCTGCTCGACGTTTTCCCCGACCTCTCCAAAGACGAGCTGCTCGATATGCTCAACCGGCGCGTTGAGCTGCTCGGCGGCTTTTCGCCCCGCGATCCCCGTTGGCTCGACGGCATGCTCGCCCCGCAACTCTCCCGCGTCGTCTGCACGGCGTTCGAGCAGTGCCATCCAGGCTCCAACGATGTCATCCACCTGGTCTCGATCCTCAAGCACTTTAAGTTGCTCGTCGAGGGAACAGCCGAGGAGCGCTCGGCGCAGGTCACGCGTGGTGGCGCATCTGTCGAGAGTATCTCAACACCCAGTCTACGCGCGCGCAGCGTTGTCGACGCCCCGCTTTACGTCTGTGGCGAAGCGCTCGACATCGACGCCGATTGCGGAGGCTTTAACCTTGCGTGGGCATGGCTCTCGGGCATTCGCGCTGCAAGCAGCCTGTAGCCGCGCAGTCTATAATCAAAAACGCATTCGGGCCGTCTGGGATACCGGACGGCCTCTTTCTTGCCTCTAAGGAGACCTCGATGATCGAAATCACCCAAGTCAACGCTTCGCTCGATGAAGCCGGCGATGAAAATGCCTGCCTCATTGTTGGCAAGCGAGTCGCCAAGCGCGTCCTACGTTGCAAGGACTCCGAGATCAAGTCCATCGAGCTCCACCGCAAGTCAATCGACGCTCGCAAAAAACGAGACGTCCATTTTATCCTGAGCTTTCGTGTTGAGCTGACCAGTCCCCACCTCGAGCGAGAAGCGGTCGACAGCGTTTCCGAACGTGACCGCTCGCGCGTACGCGCGATAGAAGACGATGAGCCTTCATTCCCCTTCCCCATTTCCGACGCATCCAAAGAGCGCCCCGTCGTTGTCGGCGCCGGATGCGCCGGCCTTTTCGCTGCGCTCACGCTCGCCGAAGCAGGTCTTAAGCCCTTGCTTATCGAGCGCGGCGACCCGGCATTTCGCCGCTCGCAGGCGATCGACCTCTTTCTAAAGGAGCGCATCCTCGACCCCGAGAGCAATATTCAGTTTGGTCTGGGCGGCGCGGGGACCTTCTCGGACGGCAAGCTCAATACGGGAACAAAAAATCCCGCCCATCGCCTTATCCTCGAAACCTTCGTCGAGGCAGGTGCGCCCCGCGATATTCTGTGGGATGCCAAGCCGCACATTGGCTCCGACATCCTTCCCACGGTTGTCACCGCTATATCCCGGCGCATCGAGCAGCTCGGAGGTGTCGTCCGTTATCGAACGAAGCTCGTCGACATTCGCATCGACGCGTCTGGCGCCATCACCGGCATTGATGTCCAATCGTCCCAAGACGCCGTTTACGAGCCAATCGAGACAAAGCACCTCATCCTCGCCTGCGGGCATTCCGCTCGCGATATTTTTGAGCTCCTTAAGAGCCACAACGTGGCCCTCGCACAAAAGACCTTTGCCATGGGCGTTCGCATCGAGCATCCGCAACGCGACATCGACCGAGCCCAATATGGAGCCTCGGCGGGACATCCTGCCCTCGGAGCAGCCCCCTACAAGCTCGTCGCCCATCTTCCCAACGGCCGCAGCGTGTTCTCGTTTTGCATGTGCCCCGGCGGACAGGTTGTTGCCGCCTCTTCAGAACCGTGCCATCTGTGCGTCAACGGGGCCAGCCTCAATGCCCGCGACGGACGCAACGCAAATGCCGCCCTGCTCGTTAACGTCACGCCTGAGGACCTTCCCAACGATGACCCGCTCGCCGGCATCGAGCTCCAGCGTGCCTGCGAGGCGGCCGCCTATCGCCTGGGCGGTTCCAACTGGAACGCACCGGCACAACTCGTCGGAGATTTCCTCGCAGGACGCGCCAGTAAGGCGCCCGGAAAGGTAAAGCCCACCTATCCGCTCGGTGTGACCTGGACGGCAATTGACGAAGCCCTGCCGCAGCATATCGTCGAGTCGCTCCGCCTGGGACTTCCCCTACTCGGAAAAAAGCTACGAGGCTACGACCGTCCCGATGCCGTTCTTACCGGCGTGGAGACTCGTTCGAGCTCACCGGTCACTGTCACCCGAGACCGAACGTGCCATGCCGTGTCGACCCCGGGCCTCTACCCTTGTGGTGAGGGAGCTGGATATGCCGGCGGCATCATGAGCGCGGCCACCGACGGCATCCGTTGTGCTGAAGCCCTGATCGCAGACCTCTAACGCACGAATTCCAGCGCGCAAAAGACATAGGCCCCGAGCTCCACAGGGAACTCGGGGCCTGTTCGCTATTTCTTAAACCGTGCACCCTGGCGTTTTCTGCCCGATGCGAACGTGGAACCCTTACGGGCCTGCGAACGTAAGCGCTCGATCGTCTCGCCCTCAGACGCACCCTCGAGCATCGCCCGAATCTGAACGACGGCATCGCGCAGACGCGCCGCCTCCTCAAAGTCCATGGCGGCAGAAGCGTTACGCATGTCCTCTTCCATGGTTTCGACGATCCGCACGAGCTCGTCATGCGGCAGTTCTTCCAACTGCTCCGCAAGCGTCTGCTCGGGCGCCACCGTTTCCGGCACGCCGCCCTCACCCGACTCATCGGGCGTATAGAATGCGCCATGGCCAAGAGAGTCGCCCTTCGAGCGCCCCTTGGAACCCACGGTTTTTTCGGCCTCGGCAATAAAACTTGAGATGTCGTTAATGGCCTTGTGCACTGTTTTGGGCACAATGCCATGCTCTTCGTTATATGCCATCTGAATCTCACGACGGCGCCGCGTCTCCTCGATGGCCTCTTTCATCGAATCGGTCACAACGTCCG
>CABRFG010000083.1 GCA_902470095.1 uncultured Collinsella sp. | reverse complement strand
GCCTGCGTAATCTCGGCCTTGGTAAACGAAGAATACTGGGCGCGGGCGACC
The DNA here is from genome assembly GCA_902470095.1 of uncultured Collinsella sp. Taxonomy (GTDB): domain Bacteria; phylum Actinomycetota; class Coriobacteriia; order Coriobacteriales; family Coriobacteriaceae; genus Collinsella. Next base: position 5,519 of record CABRFG010000083.1, on the reverse strand, counting down.
GGCAAGTCGGGCGCAACCTCGCGCACCTTGTTGAGGGCGTCCGAACCGATCAGCTCGCCCTCGCGATCGAAGTCCGTGGCGATAATGACGCTGTCGGACTTTTTAGCGAGGTTCTTGAGCGAACGAATGAGCTCCTTCTCGGCCGGTAGCTTAATGACGGGCGCCCAGGTGAGATAGGGCAGGCTCTCGAGCTTCCAGCCCTTGATGGAGATGCCATCGGCAAGAAACGGCTTGCGCTTGGTGTCGTAGGGCGGACGTGCCAGACCATCGGGTATGTCGGCCGGCAGCATCTTGCCGTCCTCGGTGACCGAATACCAGCCCAGCTTTTTATCGAACAGCACGCTGTCACAAAAATCGGGCGCGAGGATGTGACCGGCAAGGCCGATCGTCACGCACTCCTCGCCCTTCCACTCAAAACGGTAGATGGCGGTGTTGTACACCTTGTCCTTTTTGGGCTTACCCGTGGACAGACGCTCGGCGATCTGACGCGCGGCGTCGTTTTTCTCGGCGATGATGAGCTTCAAAAGAGGCTCCTATCTCGTATCTCTGCGGCTACGCCCGCCCGTATGGCGGCCGACTTACGCCCTTGCTTGCTCAATCTGCCCGATGAGCCAATCGCACCAGGCATCCATGCCCTCGCCCTTGCGCGCGCTCACGGCAAACCGCGGCGCCTGCGGATTGAGGTCATCGAGTGTCTTAGTATACCTATCCATGTCAAAATCGAAAGCCGGAGCCACGTCGACCTTGTTGAGCAGCTGCGCGCCGGCGTGTTGGAAGATGCCCGGGTACTTGATGGGCTTGTCGTCGCCCTCGGGCACCGAAAGAATCATGATGGACAGGTTCTCGCCCAGGTCAAAGTCGACCGGGCAGACCAGGTTGCCCACATTTTCGATAAAGATGACGTCGATGTTTTCCAGACCCACAGCCTGGTCGAACGCGTCGACGGCCTCCATGATCATGTTGCCCTCGAGGTGGCACAGGCCCCCCGTGTTGATCTGGATGGCAGGCATGCCGGCTTCCTTCATGGTGATGGCGTCGACGTCCGAGGCGATGTCGCCCTCGATGACGGCGCAGCGCAGGCCCGCCTTGTCACGCAGGCGCTCGTTGGTGCCCAGGATCGTGGTGGTCTTGCCCGAGCCAGGGCTCGACAAGACGTTGATCACATAGGTGCCTGCCTCATTAAATCGCTGACGCAGCTGATCTGCCAGGCGCTCATTGCGCGACAGGATCGGCGACGCGATATCAATCGTTTTCTCAGCCATACTCAGCGCTCCTTACTTTTGCCCCTTTATACCCCGTCCCCAGGTGGCTGATGGGCTAATCGTCGGGGGTTTCGATTTCGATACTCGCGATATCGAGCTCGCGGCCGTGCAGTAGGCGCACGTTGGCACCACCACACTGGGGACAGCGACAGTGGAAGCGATCGTGGTCGAAAACCTCCCCGCAGTCCAGGCACTCGCTTTGTGGATGGACTTCCTCCACGGCAAGCTCGCAGCCTCGCGTGAGCGGGTCCTCATCGCGAAATGTCTCCCACGCAAAGTCGAGCGCCTCGCGCACAACTTCGGTCATATCCCCGATACGCAGCGTCACCAAAACGGCGCGCGAGGCCCCCGCCCCACGCGCCGCGCGAATCACTGTATCGAGCATGCCGTTGACAATGCCAACCTCGTGCATACCGATTTACTCCTCGTCGTCCTCGTCGTCCGAGAACAGGTCCAGGCGGCTCACAAACAAGCCTTCCTTGCCCTCGCGCGCGGTAATGACCACACGGGCGATGGCGAGCGAAATCTCGTAGAGCGAGAGCAAGGCGCCGTACATAAGGCCCAAGGTGACGGGCGAGCCGTCGGGCGTAATCACAGCCGAGCCCACAAGCAGGCCAACGTATACATAACGCCAGGCACTGCGGAAAGCAGCGTAGGACACGATGTGGAAGACGGACAGGTAGAAGATGATGAGCGGCAGCTCAAACGCCACACCAAAGCCGATCATAAAGAGCAGCTCCATGTTGACGTAGTTCTCCAGGTCGGGCAGCGCCGTGGCGACGGCCGAGGTCTCGCCGATGAGCCACTCAAAGCCTGCCGGGATAATGATGAAGTAGCAAAAGATTGCGCCCAGGAAGAACAGCACCGTCGAGGCGAGCACCGTAGGCACAACCCACTTGCGCTCGTTGGGACGCAGCGCCGGCAGGAAAAATGCCAGAATCTGCCAGATAATCATGGGCGTGCACATGACCACGGCCATCTTGATGGCCAGCGAGAAGCGCAGGCCAAAGCCGCCGAGCGTGGTGGTGATGTAGAACTTACCGTCCGGCACAAAGGAGCGGATGGGGTCTTCCAGGATGTCGAGCACCACGGGCGTGGCGAAATACAGCACGATGGCGGCGGCAAACACCGACACGACCACGATGGTCAGGCGGCGACGGAGCTCGCCCAGGTGATCGAAGAGCGGCATGCGCGCAGGTCCGATAGGCATTACTCATCGCCTCCCTTCGAGGCGTCGGCGGCAGCGGCGTCGTCCTCGGCCTCGAGCTCGCGGGCGAGCTGGTCGACGACGGCCTTGCGCTTGCGTGGACGACGGGCATAGAGGTCGGCCGTCGTGGGCTCTGCCGGCTCGGGCTCGGGCTCCGGTTCTACAGCAGGCTCGGGCTCGACGACAGGCTCGGCGGCAGCGGCAGGCTCGGCACCCTCGGCCTCGGACTCCTCAGCAGCACCCTCGCCCTCGGCGGCAGCTTCGCTCGCGGCCTTCTCGGCAGCAAGGCGGGCACGGCGCTCGGCAAAGGTCTCCTTCTTGGCGGGCGCTGCCGTCTCAACGGCATCCTCGTCTGCATCGGAATCGTCATCGACGGCAGCCTTCTTGGGCTTGACCGGGGCCGACGCGGCCTCGCTCACCGGATCGATTATCTCGGACTGAACAACGGCCGTCATCTTTTCCTGCGTCTCGCGGAACTGACGGATGGCACGGCCGATCGTGCGGCCCATCTGTGGGAGCTTATCCGGGCCAAACAGCAAAAAGCCGAAGACCACGATGATCGCGAGCTCACCCTCTCCAATACCAAACACACATACCTCCAAGGCTCGATGTGAGTCGAGCCCGCACCGCGCCATTCGGCCGGAACTCGTCTATTCATTCGGTCAAGTATAGCGCCCGGACGCCAAAACGTCCGAGCGCATCACAAACATATGCCAAACGGCACGCCCTTTTGGGGGCAAAGATTATGCAGCGGTGATCGAAATCTCCTGGTCGACACCCAACAGCTGAACCACGCGCATCACCGGAGGCTGCACATTGGTGCAGCTAAAGCGCTTGCCGTGGTCGACCGCGTGGTGCGCGGCGCCCACGAGCACGCCAATGCCCGTCGAATCGATGTAGCTCACCTGGGCAAAATCGAGCTCAACGGCCTCAGTGGGCTGCTCGAGCGCCAGGTCGATGGCATTGCGCAGGCTATCGGCGTTAGAGATATCGATCTCGCCGGCCACCTTAATGGTGTAGAGCTCTGGCGTGGGGTTGGTGGAAATACCCAAATCCATGTATACGCTCCTTTACGTATCGAAAGTGCGGATAGTACGGGAAGCCGCGCGTTAGGCGCGCTCGGCACGCGCAAGCTCGGCAGCGACGAGCTTGACGGCCAGCACCAGCACATCGAGCGCGGCCTCCAGGTCCTCGACCGTGGGATAGCTCGGCGCGATGCGGATGTTGGTGTCGCGCGGGTCCTTGCCATAGGGCCAGGTAGCACCGGCCGGCGTGAGCTTGACGCCCAGGTCGGCGCAAAGCGCGGCGACCTTCTGGGCCGATCCCTCGGGACCATCGAAGCTTACAAAGTAGCCGCCGCGGGGGTGCGTCCAGGTGGCGCAGCCCGTGCCGCCCAGGCCCTCGGTGAGCTTGCGCTCAACGGCCTCAAAGCGCGGACGCAAAAACTCGGCATGCTTTTTCATGTGCTCCTTGACCGCCTCGATGGTGGGAAGGAAGCGCACGTGACGCAGCTGGTTGAGCTTGTCGGCGCTGATGAGGCCGGCCTTCAGGCGCTTGGAGAACTCGGCGATGACCGCGGGGCTCGCACCGATAAAGCCGATGCCGGCGCCCGGGAAGGTGATCTTGGACGTCGATGCAAAGGCCACCACGCGGTCCTCGGTGCCCGCTGCGCGAGCAAGGTCAAAGATGTTGGCGAGCTCGTCGGTCTCGTCGTACAAGTCGTGCACGCAGTAGGCGTTGTCCCAGAAGATGCGGAAATCGGGTGCAGCCGTGGGCATCTCGACCAGGCGGCGCACGGTGTCCTCGCTAAAGGTGATGCCCGTGGGGTTGGAATACTTGGGCACGCACCAGATGCCCTTGATGGAATCGTCGGCGGCAACCAAGCGCTCGACCTCGTCCATGTCGGGACCGTTGTCGGTCATCGCGACGGGGACGTTCTCGATACCCAGATCGGCGGTGATGCCAAAGTGGCGGTCGTAGCCGGGAACCGGGCACAGGAACTTGACCTTCTTGCCGTCGTGCGCGGCCTCGTAAGCCTCCCAAGGGTCGCTACCACATGAGCCGCAACGCCAGAACATACCGGCGATATCGTGCTCGATCAGCAAACTCGACGAACCCAGCACGAGCGTCTGCTCGGCAGGGCAACCCAGGAACTCCCCCGCCAATTTGCGTGCCGAAGGAATACCCTCAAAACAGCCGTAATTGGAGCAGTCGACGTTGCCGTCGTGCAGATCGGCATCGGCATTGAGGATATCGAGCATGGGTCGAGAGATGTCCACCTGGGAGGGCGACGGCTTGCCGCGGGCCATGTCGAGCGCCAGGCCCTTGGCCTTGACCTCGGCGACCTCGGCTTTGAGCGCCTCAATGGCGGCATCGAGTTCGGTGGTTTCCATCTTCTGGTAGATCGTCTGCATGGGTGCGACCTTTCACGAAGCGGTACGTTGCAATTCTTCTAAGTATAGACCGCCACCGTCGCAACGTTATGAAGCCGTGATAGATTAAGTCCATCGCAATAAATTACGAATCGCCGCGCATGCCGGCGTGGAGCGCCCAAGGAGGCACTATGGAGTACGGATCGTTCCAGGCCGAGGAATTCGGCGACCTGCAGCGCCTGGTCGACGGACTGTTTTACGACCGCCACGCCATCGACCGCCTGGATCTGATCGTACAGGCCGAGATCTTGGACCTCGCGCCCGATCTCATGGAGATCGTCAACCTGCTACCGCCCGGCTATTACGACCGCCAGTCACTTTGCGACCAGCTCAACTCCGCCTTGGCCGCCCACGGCTGGGGCGCCGTCTACGGAACGGTGGAATAAGTCTCGAGGCCGACGATTTGGCCCGTTTCCCGACCCTGGCGAGGCTTGTTTTAGGGCTTGTGGCCAAAAAAGGGCAAATATGAGTACTGTTACTTTTTAGTAGCAGCGATTCTTGGTCGATATCGGCAAAACTGGACTTGAAACTCCCTAATCATCGTCAGTTAGCGCCAAATTGGAGATCGCGCGATTTTTTGTGGTGTAAGAGGGGGGGCCGCGTCAGCGCCCCCTGCGC
>CABRFG010000082.1 GCA_902470095.1 uncultured Collinsella sp. | reverse complement strand
TAGCCGCTAATGACCATCGAAAGGCCTGCATATAGTGCGTTTTCGATTGAAAAGACCGGAGCCGACAGCGCGCATACGGCAACATCGATCGCCATGACGGTCGAGCCCACGGGCAGTGAGGTATTACGCGAGATGATCTGGCCAATCGTGTCCGAGCCGCCGGTGTTGGCGCCGGCGCGCAACACCATGCCGTAACCGATGCCCGTAATAATGCCGCCCCACATAGCGGGAAGCATCAGGTCCGCATCCGCCAGAGGTGCTACAAACGGGGCGAACAGATCGGTAAAGAAGCCCAGCAGCACAAAGCCCGTCGCGGTCTGCACCACGTAGAACATGCCGCCCTCGCGCATAACGACCAGCAACAGCAAGGCGTTCATCACGATCGTCTGAATACCAACGGGAAGTGATAGGCCGCGCGTTGCGCCGACCGCCTGGATAATGGTGGCAAGGCCCGTAACGCCACCGGCAGCAAGGCCGTTGGGAATCAAAAACAGGTCGGTCGCGATGGCGGCCAAGGCACACCCCAACATGATCTGGGGCAGGTCGTGAAAGAAGTTCATCGAAAGAATGCGCTTGATGTCCAGACGATATGCCATGCTGCCTCCCTCAAAAAAGCGCACCCAAACGGATGCGCTTCGAACTTCTTGCTGTATTCGATTCTACCGATTCGCCGAACAAAAACCACCCCTGCGCAGGGTTTGTTCTGGATACAAAACCACCCTGCTCGGAGGGTTTTAATCCATTTGCACATAAACCGGGCGGTTTATGCAGACGGGGTCTCCGCGTCAGCGTTGCCGGTGGCCCAGCGATGGTAGCCAATAACAAACGGGTCCAGGTCGCCATCGTCAAGAACGGCCTCGACATTGCTGGTCTCCACGCCCGTGCGTAGGTCCTTGACCATCTGGTACGGGTAGAGCACGTAGCTGCGAATCTGGTTGCCAAAACCAATCGTGGTCTTGGGTCCGCGGATCTCATCCAGGGCCTCGGCGCGCTTCTCGAGCTCAATCTCGTACAGGCGAGCCTTGAGGATCTGCATGCACGCGGCCTTGTTCTGAATCTGGCTGCGCTCGTTTTGGCAGGTGACCACAATGCCGCTGGGGAAATGCGTCACGCGCACGGCGGAGTCGGTGGTGTTGACGCCCTGACCGCCCGGGCCGCTCGCGTGGTACACGTCCACGCGGATGTCATCGGGACTGATCTCGATGTCGATATCATCGGGTAGCACGGGGATGACCTCGACGCCGGCAAACGTGGTCTGGCGGCGCTTCTTGTCGTCGGTGGGGCTAATGCGAACCAAGCGGTGGACGCCGGCCTCGGCGCACAGCATGCCAAATGCGTCCTTGCCCTCGACGGTAAAGGTCGCGCGGTCGATGCCGATGACCTCGGCCGCGGGACAGTCGTTGATGGTGACCTTCCAGCCGCGACGCTGGCAGTACTTCATGTACATCTTAAAGAGCATGAAGGTCCAGTCCTGCGCCTCCAGACCACCCTGTCCGGGCTTGATGGTCACAATGGCATCGCCGTGATCGAACTCACCGGTAAACCAGCTCGAAAGCTCAAGCTCATCGATGGCACGGGCCAGGCGCTCAGCCGTGGCTGCAGCCTCCTCGCGAAGGGCGGCGGCGTCGGGGTCATCCCCCATCTCCTCGGCAAGCTCCAGCGCGGCGCGGGCATCGGAAAGCTCGCCGCGCGCGGTGTCCACGGCAGCGATATCTTCCTTGGTGCGCGCAATCTCCTCCATGGTGGCACGGGCGGCGTCGGCGTCATCCCAAAAGCCAGGGGCAACACTTTTGGCCTCGAGCTCGGACACGCGGGTACGCTTCTCGTCCAGGTGGAGATATGACTCGACCTCACCGAGCCGGTCCGCAAACGCGTCCAGCTCGGCGGGCGTTACCTCTAAAGCCTCAGCCATTAACGATTCCTGCCGTGGCAGTACTTAAACTTCTTGCCGCTACCGCAGGGGCACGGGTCGTTGCGGCCCACGTTGACGTACGGATCGTCGCTCTCGGACTTGCGATAGGTGGTCACCTTGCCACCGTTGTTGACGGCAGCCGGACCACCCTGGACAGCCGTGCGGGCCTGCACCTGCGCCTGCTTGCGCAGCACCGAGTCGCCGTTGTCACCATCGACCTCGGCAGGGCCGGAGAAGCGCGCGCCCTCGAGCGCGGGCTCCTCCTTGTGCTCCACGGCGCGCGGGGCGGCCTTGATCTCGATGCGCAGAACCGTGCGCAGGTAATCCTCATACATGGTATCGACGAGTATCTGGAACGCGCCGTAGGCCTCGGTCTTGTACTCAACCAGCGGGTCGCGCTGGCCAAAGCCGCGCAGGCCGATGCCGGTCTTGAGGTAGTCCATCTCCTGCAGGTAGTTCATCCAGCGGGTATCGATGACGCGCAGCATGACCTGGGTGTTGAGCTCGCGCATCAGGTCCTCGCCCAAGCGCTCGGCCTTCATGTTGTAGCACTTCTCTACGTAAGCCAGGACATCGGCAGCCAGGGCCTCATAATCCTCGTCGGGGAACTTCGGCGTATCGATGTGGCCGGTGAGCTCCACAACCCACTTGCGCAGACCCTCCAGGTCGCGCTCGCCATCGTGACTGTCCTTGGTGCAGAACTCCTGCACGCAGCGGTACACGGTATCGTGCATGACCTCGGTGATGTGGTCGGTCAGGTCCTTGCCGTCCAGAATCTTATTGCGCTCGGCGTAGATGACCTGGCGCTGCTTGTTCATGACGTCGTCGTACTCAAGGACGCTCTTACGCATGGAGAAGTTGATGCTCTCGACCTTGTGCTGGGCGCTCTCGACGGCCTTGGAGATGATCTTGTGCTGGATGGGCATGTCGTCGCCCATGTCGGCCGTGACCATCATCTTGGAGACGCGGTCCATCTTGTCGCCGCCGAACAGGCGCATGAGGTCGTCCTCGAGCGACAGGTAGAACTGGGTCTCGCCCGGATCGCCCTGACGTCCGGAGCGGCCGCGCAGCTGGTTGTCGATACGGCGGGACTCGTGGCGCTCGGTGCCGATAACGGTCAGGCCACCGGCGGCAAGCACGCGCTCGCGCTCGGCCTTGCAGGTCTCCTTGGCCTCGGCGTTAAACTGCTCGAGCTGCTCGGGCGTCACGTCCTCCATGGTCAGGCCCTCATACTCCAGGCGCTCGCGAACCAACTCGTCGGGGTTGCCGCCCAGCAGGATGTCGGTACCACGACCGGCCATGTTGGTGGCGATGGTCACGGCGCCGTAGCGTCCTGCCTGGGCCACGATGTGGGCCTCGCGCTCATGGTGCTTGGCGTTGAGGACCTCGTGCGCGATGCCGCGCTTGGTAAGGGCGGCGGACAGCTTCTCGGAGCTCTCGATGGAGACGGTGCCCACCAGGACCGGTTGGCCCTTGGCGTGACGTCGCTCGACGTCGTCGGCAACGGCGTTGTACTTGGCCTGAATGGTGCGGTACACCAGGTCCTCGTGATCCACGCGCTGCACGGGCTTGTTGGAGGGGATGACCTCGACGGGCAGCTTGTAGATCTCGCGGAACTCGGCGTCCTCGGTAAGTGCCGTGCCGGTCATGCCAGAGAGCTTGTCATACAGGCGGAAGTAGTTCTGCAGGGTGATGGTGGCCAGGGTCTGGTTCTCCTCGCGTACGAGCACGCCCTCTTTGGCCTCGATGGCCTGGTGCAGGCCCTCGGAATAACGGCGGCCTTCCATGATACGACCGGTGAACTCATCGACGATCTTGACCTCGCCGTTGGTAACCACGTACTGCTTGTCGCGGTGGAACATGTACTGGGCCTTCAGCGCCTGCTGCAGGTGGTTGACCAGCTGGCCGGAGAGATCGGCATAGATGTCATCGATACCCAGGCGGCGCTCAATCTTCTTAAGGCCGCGCTCGGTGGCGGCGATGGTGTGCTTGGCCTCGTCCATGACGTAGTCGCCCGTGGGCTCGACGTCCTCGGTGGCGGTGAGCATGTCGTGCGACACGTCCTCGCCGCGCTCAAGGCCGCGCACGGCACGCGCGAAGTCCTTATAGGTGCTGGCGGACTTGGTGCCGGCACCCGAGATGATGAGCGGGGTACGCGCCTCGTCGATCAGGATGGAGTCGACCTCGTCGACGATGGCGTAATGGTGGCCGCGCTGCACGCGCTGCTCAGGGCGAGTGACCATGTTGTCGCGCAGGTAATCGAAACCGAACTCGGAGTTGGTGCCGTAGGTGACGTCTGCCTGGTAGGCCGGACGCTTGAGCTCGAGCGGCATGTTGTTCTGGAGCAGACCGACGGTCATTCCCAGGTACTTGTAGATGCGGCCCATCCACTCGGAGTCGCGCTTTGCCAGGTAATCGTTGACGGTAACGACATGCACGCCCTTGCCGGCGATAGCGTTGAGGTAGCCGGCCAAGGTGGAGACGAGCGTCTTGCCCTCGCCGGTCTTCATCTCGGCAATATGACCCTCATGAAGCGCCATGGCGCCGATGAGCTGTACGTCAAAGTGGCGCATGCCCGTGATGCGCTTGGAAGCCTCGCGCACGGTGGCAAAAGCCTCGGGGAGCATGTCGTCGAGCGACTCGCCGTTGGCGTAACGCTCGCGGAACTTATCGGTCTGGGCGCGGAGCTCTTCCTCGGTCATCTTCTCAAACTGGGGCTCAAGACCATTGATCTGATCGACGATCTTGTAGTAGCGCTTAAGGTCCTTATCGGATCCAAAGGACAGCAGCTTTGACATGAATCCCATGTGGTTTTCCTTTTTGGCCATCGCCCACGCCGTGCAGCTGCGGGCGAGTTAAACACAGATGATTGTACTTTAGCCAAACAAGGCGCGGCCTATACGGTCGAGCTCGACCGCCACGTAATAACTACGACCCGACCGACCTGCCAAAAAGGGACTGGTTTATTTTGGCAGGTTTTATCTGGGAAAACGCCGTCACTCTGCCATTTGGTGCAAACCAACCCGTCCCCTTCGCACCAATCTGGTGCAATGGGAACGGGTTAGCCTGCACCAATAAAAAGAAAAGGGCCGCGCACCCAAACGGATGCACGGCCCTTATGCCATGAATGCGAGCGATTCCGCGGCGAGCTATTTACTCAGCGGCCTCGGTGGTCTCGGCCTCGGCAGCGGCCTCCTCGACGGGAGCCTCTGCGGGAGCCTCGGCGGCCTGCTTGGCAGCCTCCTCGGCGAACTTAGCGGCACGCTTAGCCTTCTCGGCAGCCTTAGCCTCAGCGGCGGCCTTGCGAGCAGCCTCGGCCTCAGCAGCCTTGGCGGCCTTGGCAGCCTTGGCCTCCTCAGCCTTCTTGAGCTGGGCGGCAGCGGCGCCACCGAACTTGTCGGCGAAGCGCTGGACGCGTCCACCGGTGTCGACGAACTTCTGCTGGCCGGTGTAGAACGGGTGGCACTCGTTGCAAAGCTCGACCTTCATCTCGGACACGGTAGCGTGCGTCTTGAAGGTGTTGCCGCAGGAGCACGTCACCGTGCACTCGACATACTGGGGATGGATACCCTGCTTCATGGTAGGACTCCTTATTGGTCAGGCGCTGGTTACCGATCAGCGCATAAGGCGTCTTGGTTTCCGACCAAGACAACAAACTCGGCTATGGTACCACGGCGCCGCGTGTCCCACAAAAGGTTCACGGTCTTTTCGGAACGACACGAATCTGACCCATCGAAACACATCTCCACCGTTCCTTCAACTGGGAAAATGCCGCCCCCGG
>CABRFG010000081.1 GCA_902470095.1 uncultured Collinsella sp. | reverse complement strand
CGTTCGTCATCGCGTTTCTTGACTCGTATGAGGTTCGGTTTAAGGTCCGTAGGCGCACGCGCGGTGCGGACGGTAGAAGGCATTTGCGCCGCAACAAGCGCAAATAAGAATGCCCGGGGGTCGGATCCCGGGCATTTAACAACGTCGGAAACTGGTCGCCCGCGCTCCCAAACATTTACGCGGGGTGCGTCGTTTTCTATTGACATTGTATCCCGAATCGCCCCACCGATCCGGGACATTTTGAAAACGCAAATGCGGGCTTATGCACGAAAGGAATCTCGTTAATTCCGAAAATAATGTATAATTCCAATTAAAAATGGAATCAAACGAAAACTATGGAAATGAACGAAGCGCTAATCTACTTACAAGAAGCACTAGGCCTCTCTGCCAAGACCAAAAATTGGCCTGGATCCGCACGCTTGCCGCTGCATCTGCGGGCGATTGAGGTCCGCGCTGTTGACGCAAACGGTTTTTCGTTTTTGCTTGCAAGTTTGCCTACTGGCGTCGGGCTTCCCGAGGCCAAGAGAGTCTATAGTCAGCTAGCCTTGCGCGCGGAGACTCCTGTTGTCGTTTCGTTTCCTGATGCCGATGCACGTCAACGCAAAGCATTGGTCGCGCAAGGGATTCCCTTTGTCTGCCCAGGTAGACAGGCTTTTCTTCCATTTATGGGCACAGCCTGCACGGAGAGGGGCGGTACCCGGTCTCACAATCATGCGACCAAGATGTCGCCCAACGCGCAGGCTGCCGCAATCTGGGGAGCAGCCCAGGAGCCATATCGCCCCTATGACCTTTGTCGCGCGCTTGGGATTTCGGCAAGCCGCGCGAGTGAGGCCATAACCGAGCTTGTTGACAGGGGGCTCGCGAGGCGCGAGCGTTACGAGCGACGTGTCGTCGTGCTCCCTGTTGCCGTTGATCTTCTGCTTAGCGAGCACATGACAGAGCTCTCCTCGCCTGTCTCGAAGGTCTTTTTTGCAAGGAAGACACCGCAGGTTGACTGTCTTGTTGACGCCGGGGAGACGGCGCTCGCTGCGCGTTCGATGCTCGCTGCGCCGGGTATGGAACAAAAGGCCGTCTTAAGAAGTGCATGGCGTCAACTGAGCGACCTCGAAGTCGCAGACGGGGAGTTGCCGGATAACGAAACGGCGATGATCCAAGTGTGGCGCTATGCGCCTGTGTTTGCCGACTTCTCCCGTGTCGACAACATTTCGCTTGCGCTATCTTTGGCGGCAATCGACGATGAGCGAATTCAGCTCGAAGTCGATCGCATGTTTGGAAAGGAATATCCATGGCAAGAAGCGCTGTAGAAGGTCTCCAAGAATTTCAGCAGCATATGCAAGAAGCCGCAGGATCGTATGCCCTTATCGGCGGCACGGCATGCGACATTTTGCTCGCGGAGGCGGGACTTCCGTTTAGGGCGACTCACGATTTTGATGTGGTAATTGTCGCCGATGACCGGTTGCCTCAGACGGCAGAAGCTATATGGACTTTGGTGCGTGATGGCGGTTACCGCTGCGGCTGGGGCGAAGGCAAAGGCTCATGTTTTTATCGGTTCACAGAGCCTAAGATGCCGGGTTACCCCCATATGATTGAACTCTTCGCGAAGTGCCCCGACTTTCTAAAGGGTCGTGAGGGGATTGATGTGGCGCCAATTCACGTTGATGAAAACATAAGCAGTCTTTCGGCAATTTTGTTGGACGATGCTTACTACAGCTTGTTCCTTCAGGGAATTCGAACCGTAGGCGGCGTTTCGGTCCTGGGGACGGAATACATTGTCCCGTTCAAAGCGAAGGCGTATCTCGACCTAAAAGCTAGAAGGGAAGCGGGGGAGAACGTTGATTCGAGGAAGGTAAAAAAGCATAAACGCGATGCGCTGAGACTTGCTCAGCTGCTTGGCGAGTCGGAAGGTGTCGATCTGCGCGGAGAACTGAAGGACGATATGCTTGCGTTTGTCAAAGATTGTGAGGTGGGCGACGTCAATCTGAAACAGATTGGGGTTGCGGGCGTAACGATGGCGCAGTTGCTCGAGACGATGAAAGCAACATATGGCTTGATTGGTTGAGTGGGGTTACGTGGCCCGGACGGTGCAGTCTAGCTGCGTTGTCCGGCGCATGAGCTCGCTAATCGGCTATTATTTGTTTAGACAACTTGAGTTGTAGAGGAGTGACTGGCGATGGTGCAGGGCGCCAAACATATGAAGAGCAATAACGCCGCGGCCAACGGCGGCTCAAGCCCTCAGCCCAAATCTCAACAAAAGCCCAAGCGTCGTCGCAAGCGACTGCCGCGCTGGGCTGACCGGCTCATCACCATCGTCATCATCCTTATTGGCGTGGGCCTTATGACCTGGCCGTGGATCTTGGACCGGCTCGAGGCCTCGGGCGTGTTCAACCAGATCAGCACCGTGTCCAGCACCGTGGACGCGCTGTCTGCCGAGGAGCGCGAGCGCATCCTGCTCCAGGCGCGCTCCTTTAACGAGCAACTGGCGGGCGAGGTCACCGAGCTTCCCGCCGACCAGATCGAGCCCTACGCTCAGCAACTTATCTTTGACCGCGACCCCATGATGAGCTGGGTCGAGATCCCCTCCATCGACGTAAGTATGCCCATCTACCACGGCACGAGCGAGGAAGTCCTCATGGCGGGCGTCGGCCACCTGGAGGGCACGAGCCTGCCGGTGGGCGGCACCTCGACGCATTGCGTGCTCACCGCGCACTCGGGCATGCGCAACCTGAGCATGTTCGACGACATCCATTCGCTGGAGCCCGGCGACCTGGTGTTGCTGCACACCATGAACAAGACGCTCGCCTACAAGATGGTGGACTCCGAGGTCGTGCTGCCCGAGGAAATGGAGTCGCTGACCATCGAGCCCGGCGCCGACAAGGTGACGCTCGTCACCTGCACGCCCTACGGCGTGAACGACCATCGCCTGCTGGTGCATTGCGTGCGCACCAAGTACAACAAGAAGGACGTCGACAAGCAAAAGTCGCTGGCCGGCCGCCACTGGGGCAAGCGCGAGTTTGCCGTGCTTATCGTGGTTGTAGCCATTGTGCTGTTGCTGTTGGACATCGTGATCCACGCGGTTCGCAAGCGCCGCAAGGCCAAGGCCTCGGCATAAGACATTCTCCAGAACCACCGCAAAGGGGACAGGCACCTTTGTGGTGGCCGGGGGCTTCCAAACCATCACAACATTCGATGAAAATCTCGATTTTGAAGAAAAGCGTCGAATGTTGTGATGGTTTTCGTTGCGGGCGGGACGGCTTTCGTTGCGGGCGAGATGCTTTTCGCTATGGACGGTGCGGTTTCGTTGCAGAACCGCCAGCCCGCCGCCTGCCAACCGCCGCCCTCGTTACGTTTTCGCTGCATTTGGGTAAAGCGCCTGCTCCAAGCCGGCGTTGCCCTGTATACTAGAGCGGTTTAACTGTTATGCGGAAGGGAGCGCCTATGGCACTCAGCGAGAAAGACGTGCGCGGCATCGCCGAGTACGCAAAGATCGCACTGACCGATGACGAGCTCACCCAGATGACGTCCTACCTGAACGACGCCGTCCAGATGCTCGAGCCCGTCTTGCAATATGACTTGCCCGACGTGGAGCCCACGTTCCATCCCATCGGAAGCCTGTCCAACGTGATGGGCGATGACCTGCGCGAGCCCGAGCGCGACCTGCCGCTCGACGTTGCGCTCGAAAACGCCGGCAGCGCGCGCGACCGCTACTTCCGCGTGCCGTCCATTTTGGGAGAGGGGGAGAGCGAGTAATGGCTCAGAGCTTCGATTCCCTTACCGCCGCCCAGATCGCCGCGGGCGTTGCCGCCGGCGACTTTACCGCTACCGAGGTGGCCCAGGCCTCCCTTGCCGCCATCGAGGCGCGCGAGGGCGGGGTCCAGGCATTCCTGCAGGTGGCGCCCGAGCTCGCGCTCGAGGCCGCTGCGCGCGTGGATGCCGACCGTGCCGCAGGCAAGCCGCTGCCCCCGCTCGCGGGCGTGCCGCTGGCCATCAAGGACAACATGAACCTCGTGGGCACGCGCACCACCTGTGCTTCCCGCATGCTCGAGGACTACCAGAGCGTCTACACCGCCACCTGCGTCCAGCGCATGCTCGATGCCGGCTGCCTGCCCATGGGCAAGGCCAACATGGACGAGTTTGCCTTTGGTAGCTCCACCGAGAGCTCGGCGTTCCACCGCACCAACAACCCCTGGGATACCGAGCGCGTGCCCGGCGGCTCCTCGGGCGGCTCTGCTGCCGCCGTCGCCGCGGGCGAGGTCGCGCTCTCGCTGGGCTCGGATACCGGCGGCTCCATTCGCCAGCCGGCGTCGCTGTGCGGTGTGGTGGGCTTTAAGCCCACGTATGGCGCCGTGAGCCGTTACGGCGTGGTTGCCTTTGGCTCGTCGCTCGACCAGGTGGGGCCCTTTGGCCGCACGGTCGAGGATGTCGCGCTGGCCATGAACGCGCTTACCGGCGCGGGTCACGATCCGTACGATTGCACCAGCCAGGATTGCGCCGTCGACTTTACCGAGCATCTTAACGACAGCATCGAGGGCAAGCGCGTGGGCATTATCCCTGCGTTTATGGAGGCCGAGGGCCTGACGCCCGAGGTCAAGACTGCTGTTCAGCGCGCCGCCCAGGAGCTGCAGAACCAGGGTGCCGAGCTGGTCGAGGTCGACCTGCCGCACCTGGACGCCGCCATCGCCGCCTACTACGTCATCGGCCCGGCCGAGGCGTTCTCCAACCTGGCACGTTTCGACGGCATTCGCTACGGCTACCAGGAGGAGGGCTGCGCCAACCTGTCCGACCAGAGCTCGCTGTCGCGCGCCCACGGCTTTGGCGCCGAGGCCAAGCGCCGTCAGATGCTCGGCGCCTACCTGCTGAGCTCGGGCGTGTACGACAAGTACTACTACGCCGCGCAAAAGGCCCGCACGCTCATCACGCAGGACTACGACGCCGCGTATGCCAAGGTGGACACCATCCTCATGCCCGCCTCGCCGCGCACGGCCTTTAAGTTTGGCGAGATCAGCGACCCCACGCAGATGTACCTCTCCGACCTGTATACCATCTCGCTCAACATCTGCGGCAACGGTGGCATCTCGGTGCCGCTGGGCCTGGGCGAGGACAGCAAGCTGCCCGTTTCTGCCCAGCTGGTTGGTCCGGCCTTTAAGGACCGTCAGCTGCTCACGTTTGCCCGCGCCCTGGAGCGCGGCTTTGCCGATGCCGCCACGGGTGCGCCCGCGCTTTTCGTCGCGCCCGATTTTGCCGGGAAGGGAGGCGAGCTGTAATGAAGGAGCTTTCCGAGGTCCTGCAGGATTGGGAGGCCGTGATCGGCCTGGAGATCCATACCGAGCTCACCGCACTCGATACCAAGATGTTCTGCAACTGCAAGCTCAGCCACGATGACGAGCCCAACGCCAACGTGTGCCCGGTGTGTCTGGGCCTGCCCGGCGCCCTGCCGGTGCCTAACAAGAAGGCAATCGAGAGCATCGTCAAGGCCGGTCTCGCCACCAACTGCGAGATCCAGCGCCACTCGATGTTCTATCGCAAGCACTACTTTTATCCCGATATGGCCAAGAACTTCCAGACCACGCAGGGTCCGGTCGCCTTTGCCATGTACGGTCACCTGGATCTGGACGTGACCGGTCGCGGTGCCGCCGAGCGTCCCGACTGCGCGTTTGGCGAGGCCGAGGCCCAGAGCCTGGCGAGCGCCTCGGCCAACGCCGAGGGCCTGTCCACGTCCATGACGTCGACCATGCGCGAGGGCAACCAGCGCGCCGGTCACCTGGCCAGCTACGATGCGTCCAACCTGCAGATGCCCGAGCGTCGCGAGGACGGTTCCTACACGGTGCCCATCCGCATCCTGCGCATCCACATGGAGGAGGACGCCGCCAAGATGGTGCACGTGGGCGGTGCCGAGGGCCGCATTACCGCCGCGGCTGAGTCGCTCGTCGACTACAACCGCTGCGGCAC
>CABRFG010000080.1 GCA_902470095.1 uncultured Collinsella sp. | reverse complement strand
CAGAGGAGGAATTTTTACCATGGCTATGCTGCTCAAGGGAGCCGAGGTCGCCAAGGCGCTGACCGAGGAGCTCCATGCAAAGACGGAAGAACTGAAGAAAAACGGCGTAGAGCCATGCCTCGCCATCCTGCGCGTCGGTGCACGCGAGGACGACCTATCCTACGAGCGCGGTGCGCTCAAGCGCTGCGAAAAAGTGGGGATTGAGGCTCGTCGCGTTTTGCTTTCTGCCGATGTTTCGCAGGACGAGCTGTTGACGGCCATCGAGGACATCAATACCGATTCGGCTGTTCATGGCTGTTTGATGTTCCGCCCGCTGCCCGCCGGCCTTGACGAGAACGCCGTCGCCGCAGCGCTCGATCCCGCCAAGGACGTTGACTCCATGACGCCGGCTTCGCTGCTCACCACGCTTTCGGGGCGCGGCGAGGGTTTTGCCCCCTGCACAGCCGAAGCCGTGCTGGCTTTGCTGGATCATTACGGCGTTGAGCTGGATGGAGCTAAGGTTGCTGTGGTCGGGCGCTCGCTGGTGATCGGGCGTCCCGTTGCCGCCGCACTTACGGCTCGCAATGCCACGGTGACGACGTGCCATACGCATACACGCGATCTTGCTGCCGAGTGCCGTTCTGCCGATATCGTTGTTGCGGCCGTTGGACGCGCGAGCACGATTGGCGCGGATGCCGTTCGCGAGGGCCAGACGATCATTGATGTTGGCATTAACTGGGACGAGGCTGCTGGCAAGCTGGTCGGGGACATCGATTTTGATGCTGCGGAGCCGGTCGTTAACGCCATCACGCCCGTGCCGGGCGGCGTGGGGGCTGTGACCACCGCGATTCTCGCCAAACACGTGATTGAGGCGGCGGAGCGCGCATCGAAATAGGCGTTTGGGCTGTTTGAGGGGTTAGTTCTATACCCCGTGGACAAAAAATGCCAAATATGAGTACTGTTGCCAAGATAGTCACATATATTTTAGGTTAATTTGGCTCTCTAACGATATTTATTATCGATAGAAGCCTATTTTATTGGACCTATGGGGAAGTACATCATCTAATTTTTGAACAAATGTAGACTTTCGACACCCATGCGTAGCAAAATTGCTGTTACTAAATTAGTGACAGTACTCATATTTGGCATTTTTTGACCACAGGGGTTGCCAGCGCCGTGGTTTCGCCCTTTCTGCGCCGAAGCGATACACTGTTGCCGTTTGATTTCTTCGCTCAAGGAGGATGCGCATGCCGTGCACAACGATTCTGGTCGGTAAAAACGCAAGCTACGACGGGTCGACCCTGGTCGCGCGTAACGAGGACTCGTCCAACGGGGTGTTTGAGCCCAAACGTATACGCGTGGTGCATCCCGACGAGCAGCCGCGCGTCTACACAAGCGTCCTGAGCCACCTGACCGTTGAACTGCCCAATAACCCCATGCGCTACACGAGCGTCCCCGATGTTGTCCCGGGCCACGGCATCTGGGCCGAGGCCGGTTTCAACGAGCTCAATGTGGGCATGTCCGCAACCGAGACGCTCACCACCAACGAGCGCGTCCGCGGTGCCGACCCGCTCGTCGACTACGTACCCGCCAAGGGCAACGAGGGTGAGGACGGCTATGTGCCGGCGCAACCTGGTGGCCTGGGCGAGGAGGATATGGTGACCCTGGTCCTGCCGTACGCCAAGTCCGCCCGCGACGGCGTTCGTATCCTGGGCGACCTGCTCGAGCGCTACGGCACCTACGAGAACAACGGCATCGCCTTTAGTGACGTGGACGAGATCTGGTGGCTCGAGACCATCGGCGGCCACCACTGGATCGCCAAGCGTGTGCCTGATGACGCCTATGTGACCATGCCCAACCAGCTGGGTATCGACAGCTTTGACCTAGACGACGCCGAGGGCGCCCAGACCGACCACATGTGCTCGGCCGACCTGCGCTCCTGGATGGCCGAGTGGCATCTGGACCTGACGTTGGGCGTCGAGGGCGACGGTCCGGCAACGGTCTTTAACCCGCGCGAGGCCTTTGGCTCGCACAGCGACAGCGACCATGTCTACAACACGCCGCGCGCCTGGTACATGCAGCGCTGCCTCAACCCCGGCGACGTGTGGGACGGCCCCGACGCCGACTACACGCCCGAGAGCGACGATATCCCCTGGAGCCGCGTGCCCGAGCGTAAGGTGACCATCGAGGACATCAAGTACGTGCTTTCGAGCCACTACCAGGGCACGGAGTACGACTGTTACGGCAGCAAGGGCACGCCCGCCACGCGCGGCGCCTATCGCCCCATCGGCATCAATCGCAACAGCCAGCTCGCCGTGCTGCAGCTGCGCCCCTATGCGCAGCCGGCCTACCGTGCCGTGCAGTGGATGGCCTTTGGCTCCAACTCGTTTAACGCGCTGGTTCCGCTGTACGCCAACGTCGAGACCATGCCCGAGTACTATGCCGACACGCAGGCTCGCGTGACGTCCGAAAACTTCTACTGGGCCAACCGCCTGATCGGCGCCCTGGCTGACGTCCGTTTCCATGAGTGCGGCCGCGCTGTGGAGGACTACCAGGAGAAGGTCGGCGGCATGGGCCACAAGCAGATTCACGACGTTGACGCTGTCGTAGCCGCGCTGCCCGAGGCCGAGGTGCCTGCCGAGCTCGCCCGCGCCAACGAGGCCTTTGCCGAGCTCGTGCGCGTGGAGACCGATGCCCTGTTGGGCAAGGTGCTCTACACCACGAGCTGCGCCATGAAGAACTCTTTCGCGATGAACGACAACGTGAGGTAGGGATTTCCCGTCGATTGAATAGCGCTAAAACGCTTTGTCGCTTTCGCTCAATCTTGGGTACAAGAACGCCAATGCAGTTGTTTGTGATTGGAGACAACCATGGTTATGAAACTCGATCAGCTTGTTAACGGCGCCATTAACGTGGGCTTTGGCGCTGCCGCCGTTGCTGTCGAAGGCGGCAAGAAGGTTCTCGACGACCTTAATACCAAGGGCGAGCAGGTTCGCAAGGACGCCGGCGCTCCCGATATCGCCCGCAGTGTGTCCGACATGTTCGAGCAGGCCGGCGGTACCATCTCCGATCTGACCGAGCGTCTGGGCATGCAGGGCGAGACCGCGGCCCAGCGCGTGCTCGATGAGCTCATCCTTGCTCGCGTCCGCGTTATGACCGCGTCCGAGCGCACGGCCTTCCTGGCCCACGTGCGCGACATCGTCGATTCGGTCGAGGACAACGTGACCTCGGTGCCCGTCGAGTCCGTTGAGCCCGACGATGCGAAGGATACCGAAGAGGCCGAGTAGCAGCGCAGATGGCAGATTCCACCACCGATTACAACAAACTAGATCCCCTGGGTGACGAGGCGGCGGTTGTCGATGAGGTCGACGCCGCCGTCTCGGGCGCTCGCAAGAAGCCGCGCGCTGTCGATATGGTGCCCGAGGAGCCCGACGCGATGGCGCCGGACGAGGAATACCAGCTCACGCCGGCGGGTCGCCGCGAGCGTATCGGGCAGATTGTTCGCCTGGTTAAAAAGTACCGCGTGTGGGATAACCTCACGCCGGTTCGTTTGCGCCGCCTGCTCGAGGAACTCGGCCCCATGTTCGTCAAGATGGGGCAGATTCTGGCCAACCGGTCCGAGATTCTGCCGCAACGCTTTTGCGATGAGCTGCGCCGCTTGCGCTCCGACGTGGAGCCGGTGCCGTACGAGGTAGTGCTCCGCTGCTTGGAAGAGGAATACGGCCTGCGCCTGGGGGAGATGTTCGATGCGATTGACCCCAATCCGCTTGGTAGCGCATCGCTCGCGCAGGTGCACCGCGCTCGTCTGGTGACGGGCGAGGACGTGGCCGTCAAGGTGCAGCGCCCCGGTGCGCAGCAGGTTATGGCACAGGACATCGATATCATCCGCTCGGTGGTGCGTATCGTTTCCAAGTTCGTCAATACCGATCAATTCGTTGACCTGCACGGCGTAGTCGAGGAGCTGTGGACCTCGTTTCGCGAGGAGACCAACTTTTTGGCCGAGGCCAAAAACCTCAACGACTTCTACGAGTTCCATAAGAGCGTTCATGGCGTGACGTGCCCTAAATCCTATCTGGACCTGTGCACCGAGCACGTGGTGGTCATGGATTACGTCGACGGCATTTCGATCGCCGATCCTGAACGCTTAGTGGCCGAGGGCTATGACTTGGAAAAGATCGGTGCCGCAATCGTCGAGGACTATTCGACGCAGGTGCTCGACGACGGCTTTTTCCATGCCGACCCGCATGCGGGAAACATCATCCTCAAAGACGGAATTGTCTACTTTATCGACTTGGGCATGGTCGGACGCATGTCGAGCCACGACCGTGGCATCGTCAAGGATATGATCTTTGCCGTGGCCGAGGGCGACGTGCCAAAGCTCAAGGATTCGCTCATGCGCTTTGCCGTGACGCGCGGCGATTCGGCCGAGCTTGACCATTCGGCCTTTTTGTCCGACTTGGACTTTATTGTTGCCGACTTTGCCGGGCTCGACCTTAAAGACCTGGATATCGGCGAGTTTTTGACCTCGCTGTTAAACCTCGCGCGCAAAAATGACGTTGAGCTGCCGAGCGTGGTGACGATGTTCGCCCGCGGCATGGTGACGCTCGAGGGCCTGTTGACCGAGTACATGCCCAACGTCAACATGATCCAAATCATCCAGACGCATATTAAAAACGAGAAAAGCACCTATGCGCGCATGCGCGAGATGAGCCGCGACTTTGCAGCGAGCAGTTATCGCGCGGCGAAGGGCTCGCTCGAGGCGGCCGAGTATCTGGGCTTGGCTTCGCGTATGCTTACGCGCGGCCAGCTTAAGGTGAACACGCAGATCATGAGCAGCGATAAGGCGCTGCGACAGCTAGGTGGGATTATCGACCGCATGTCGATGGCAATTGTGATCGCCGGTCTGTTTATCGGTTCGTCGGTGGTGTACTACGCGCGCATCGAGCCGGTTGTGTTTGGTATCCCGGTCATTGGCTTTATGGGCTACGTGAGCGCGCTGGTGCTGGCGCTTATGTTGGGCCGCAATATCTGGCTCAACAGTCACGGCGGCAAGCACTAGAGGCTGCGGCCGTCACCGCATTTTCCTATCGCAAACAATAGCTTTTACCTTGGGCTTCGCCTGCGTGCGAGGCCCTTTTGCGTGATACCATTTTGACGGTAATAATCGATGGCCTAGATGGTGGTGCGGAGACGCACGAATGCGCGGTTATCCTGCGCATTTGGGAGAATCGGGGTGCAAGTCCCCAGCTGTACCAGTAACCGTAATTCCTCTTGGCTCGGGATGCTCGCGTCGCAGATCGGACGACGTGCCCGAGTCGTTAAGGTTAAGTCGGATCGCCTCCCATCTTGCATGCGGCTGCGGCTTTTGCCGCCGGTGTGCATAGGGCTCTGGAGGGAAGGGGGACCCCGATGGGGGAACTCGAGCGCAACATGCGCGATGACGTGGGGCAGTCTCAAGGCAACGCTCCAAGTGCAGACAGTAGGAGACAAATGGATATGTTTGAGGACGAGCGCCAGCGCGTCTCGCATCGCCGTGGCGCAATTGCGCGCGGCGTAGCCAAGCGCGGCCTGGTGGCATTCCTGGCCTTCGCGATGGCCTTTGGCACCACACCGGCTCAGCTGTGGGCCGAGGGCGCCGAGGGCATTGCCGAGGCTGTGGCTCAGGCGGCACCGCTTGCCGAGAACGGCTCTGGTGAGTCCGCGACAAGCCCTGCTGCCGACCTCAATGCGAGCGGCATGGTGGCGAGTGGGGGCACTGCCGAGCAAGATGCCACTGCGACAGCTTCGGGCCCTACCGACAAGACTGAGGACGATAGCGCTGCCGGCAATGAGGCACCGGCTGCATCGACGTCCGATGCCTCGAAGCAGGACACCGCCGTTGTCTCTGCCGCTGGAGAGGCCAAGGCTCAGCCTGCCAAGGCAGAGAGCCAGGAGGTCTCTGCCACGTGCTCCGTCGTCGGCACCGACGCCAAGGGCGCCCAGCAGACCTGGGCCGCCGCGCAGCGGATCACGCTGAAGGAGGGCTCGACCGCGGCCGACCTCTCCGAGCAGCTCTTCAAGCAGGCCGGCCTGACCACCGACTACGATCCCAACGGCACCTGGGGCTGGGCGCTCAACACGATCACGTCGCCCTTCGATAAGGACCGCAAGCTCGGCTACGACTCGGCGACCGGCGCGTACTGGCAGCTGTTCGTCAACGGCAGCGCCTCCGAGGTCGGCGCGGGCGGCTACACGCTCAAGGACGGCGACTCCGTCGTCTGGTGCTACTCGAAGTACGGCGACCCCGCGCCTGTCGCTCAGGTCTCTGCCACGTGCTCCGTCGTCGGCACCGACGCCAAGGGCGCCCAGCAGAC
>CABRFG010000079.1 GCA_902470095.1 uncultured Collinsella sp. | reverse complement strand
CCGTCGAGCGCGCTCAGGGCATCCATGTCCCGCCGCGCGCCCAGTACATCCGCGCCATCATGCTCGAGGTCGAGCGTCTGCACTCACACCTGCTCAATATTGGCCTCGCATCGCACTACACCGGCTTCGACTCCGGCTTCCAGCAGTTCTTCCGCGTCCGCGAGAAGTCCATGGACCTGGCCGAGAAGCTCTCCGGTCACCGCAAGACCTATGGCCTCAACGTGATCGGCGGCGTGCGCCGCGACATTTTGGCCGAGCAGAAGCTCTCCACGCTCACGACCATCCATCAGCTGCGCTCCGAGGTTCAGGAGCTTGTCGACGTCTTGCTCTCCACGCCCAACTTTATTGAGCGTACGAGTGGCATCGGCATCTTGGACCGCAAGATCGCACGCGACTTCTCGCCGGTCGGCCCGCTCATGCGTGGCTCGGGCTATGCCCGCGACGTGCGCTTTGACCATCCCTTCGACGGCTACGCCGATCCGGACGTCCAAAAGATGCACGCCGCCACGGCCGACACCTGCGATGCCTTCGGCCGCACCGCCGTCCGCATCCAGGAGGTCTACGATTCGATCGACATGATCGAGACCATGCTCGAGAACTGCCCGTCGGGCCCCATCCTCACCACGGATTGGGAGTACACCCCGCACAAGTACGCCATCGGCGCCACCGAGGCGCCGCGCGGCGAGGACGTGCACTGGGCCATGCTCGGCAATAACCAGAAGTGCTACCGCTGGCGCGCCAAGGCCGCCACGTACAGCAACTGGCCGGTCCTGCGCTACATGTTCCGCGGCAACACCGTGGGCGACGCTGCGCTGATCGTCGGTTCGCTCGACCCGTGCTACTCCTGCACCGACCGCGTGACGGTGACCGATGTCGCCGCCAAGCGCGACCACGTGCTCGACAAGGAGCAGTTCGAGAACGTCTGGCGCGACAAGTCGCCGCTTGCGGGCGAGGGCACCATGGCCGCTCCGCTCGATGAGGAGGCGCTCTAATATGCTGAAGCTTTGGAAGGTTAACGCCAAGGCCGGCGACGCGACGGTCAAGTACCCGTTTGCGCCGTTTCCCACCAATAAGGACATGCGCGGCAAGCCCGAGCACAACGCCGAGCTCTGCATCGCCTGCGGTGCCTGCGGCGTGGCGTGCCCGGCCGATGCCATTCGCATGGACACCGACCTTGCGGCCGATACCATCACCTGGTCGATCGACTACGGTCGCTGCATCTTCTGCGGCCGCTGCGAGGAGGCCTGCCCCATGGAGGCCATCAAGCTCACCGAGGAGTTTGAGCTGGCCGTTATGAGCAAGGACGACCTCACCAGCAAGAGCGTCTACACGCTCGAGCACTGCTCGCGCTGCGGCAAGCCGTTTGCCCCGCACAAGGAGATCGACTACGCCAAGCGCCTGCTGCAAAAGACCGGCGGCATGGAGGCCATCCAGGCCGCCCGTACCGTCGGTATGTGCCAGGAGTGCAAGCGCGAGCTCGACGCCCTGCGTGCCGCCTCGGCCGTAAAGACCGGCAACGCTGCCGGCATGGCTGCCAACGAGACGCTTGCGTCCGGTGAGCCCCAGGGCCCCGGCATGGAGTATCTGGGCGGCCACGGCGTGAACCCGGAGTATATCGACCGCGAGCTCAACCCCGATGCGCCCGAGATTCCCGCTGGACCTGCACCGGTCGAGGGCATCATCATGGATTTTGATACGAAGGAGGAGTAACCATGGCCGAACCCACGCTTTTGCCCGAGCGGCTTCAGTACCGCCCGACCAAGATCGAGCTCGACGAGAGCATCGAGAAGGCCAAGGCGACCCTTCTTAAGAAGATCAAGCGCTCGGTGTACGTCTACCGTGTCGACTGCGGCGGCTGCAACGGCTGCGAGATCGAGATCTTCGGTTCCATCACGCCCGTCTTTGACGTCGAGCGCTTTGGCATCAAGGTCGTGCCTTCGCCCCGTCACGCCGATGTGCTGCTGTACACCGGCGCCGTGACGCGTGCCATGCGCATGCCGGCCCTGCGCGCGTTTGAGGCCGCACCCGATCCCAAGATCGTGGTGTCCTATGGCGCGTGCGGCTGCACCGGCGGTATCTTCTACGACAACTACTGCGTCTGGGGCGGCACGGATAAGATTCTGCCGGTCGATGTCTACATCCCCGGCTGCCCGCCCAGCCCCGCGCAGACCGTCTACGGCTTTGCCATGGCACTTGGCCTGCTGGACCAAAAGCTCCATGCCGAGACCACGGTGGAGGCCGCCGGCGAGCAGGCCGATATCCTGCACCCCGGCGTGCCGTACAAGCTGCGCGTTGCCATCGAGCGCGAGGCTCGCGCCATGAGCGGCTACCGTTACGGCCGCGACCTGGCCAACGAGTTTATGGATACGCTCGAGGGTGCGCCCAAGGGCGATATCCGCGGTGCCATGGCGCTGCTCATCGACAAGCAGGACGATCCGCGCCGCGTCGAGGTGTACTCGGCGCTGCAGGATCTGGTGCTGGCCGGAGGTCGCTAGATGGAGCTCACGGACCGCTCTGGTTACTTTGCGGGCCCCGGTATGCTCGGCGGCTCTTTTGGCGATGCCTCGCGCGCAAGCGACGAGGCCGCCGAGGGCGTCGCCGACCCCTGCCTGGGCCATGCGCCCGACCAGGTGGTCTTCTACGAGCTCACGCGTAAGTTTGTGGAGACCGAGGAAGACGTTCCCCAGGAGGCCTGCGACGTGCTGTACTACACGCTCGCCGTGGGCCACCACACCGGCGTGCTCGACTGCTTTGAGCCGCGCCTGTCGGTGCCGGTGGACGTCTTCTATTCGCTCGTCGACGTGCTGCCGGAGGGGGAGGCCAAGACCAAGTTCGAGGCCATCCGCTCCTTTGGTGAGTGCCAGCTCGACAAGGCGGCGGTGCCGTCACTGCTCGAGGCCTGCGATGCGCTGCTCGACGAGCGCGGTTTTCGCGGGTCGGCCAAGGCCGGCATCTCGGTGTTCGACGACGACTTTGGCCTGCATGCCCAGCAGGTCGCGTTCTTAATGAAGTTTCGCGATCTGGTTGAGCGCGTGCGCGATGTGTCGGGCGTGTATCTGACGGGGAGGTTGCAGTAATGGGTCGCGTTGTGGATGGTCGTGTGAACGGCGCCCCGTTTGCGGGTATCGTGCTCACGGCGGGAAGCGTGCTGCGTGCCGACGATGCCGCCGGCCCCGTGCTCTCCAAAAAGATGGAGGACGCGCCGCTTGCCGGTTGGTACACCATCGACGGAGGTCAAACGCCCGAGGACGACATCATCGAGGTCAAGCGCGAGCGTCCGCCGCGT
The DNA here is from genome assembly GCA_902470095.1 of uncultured Collinsella sp. GTDB lineage: Bacteria > Actinomycetota > Coriobacteriia > Coriobacteriales > Coriobacteriaceae > Collinsella. The sequence goes on along the minus strand of CABRFG010000079.1, from coordinate 3,096 downwards.
CTGGTCTTGGTCGATGCCGCCGACATGGCGCTGCCCGTCGGCGCCATCCGCTTGCTCGACAAACGTGACGTGGCCCGCAAGTCGATGTTCACCACGCATTCGCTCCCTTTGTCGATTCTGATCGAGGAGATTGAGCAATCGTGCGAAGATATCGTCTTCATAGGGATTCAGCCGGGCGATACGGAGTTTTACAACCCTATGTCCCCGGAGGTCTTTGACGCCGTCGACGCCGTGTACGACGCCGTGGCCGCCAACGACTTTTCCCACTTTGTCCGCTTGGGGCAAGAGCAATAGGAGCGCTTGTCCCTGCTGATTAGGAAAGAAGTGATTGACATGGCAGATTCCAAGGCAGAATATCCCGCTCCCGATTGCCTGGCGCCCGCCGCGATCGAGGCCAAGACCGAGACCGCCGGCGTGACCAAGGCTAACCTGCCGGTCGCAAAGGCCTTTGTTTTGGCGATGTTCGCCGGCGCGTTCATTGCCTTCGGCGGCCTGTTCTTTACCGTGTTCTTGAGCGATAGCACGCTGGGCTGGGGCGCGCAGCGCGTCGTGGGCGGCCTGTGCTTTTGCCTGGGCCTGGTGCTGGTGCTGGTGTGCGGCGCCGAGCTGTTTACTGGCAATTCGCTTATGGTCTGCGCACTCAAGAGCAAAAAGATCACCCTGGCTCAGATGCTCAAGGCTTGGGTCGTCGTATGGGTCGGCAATTTTGTCGGTGCCTTGTTCATCGTCTTTTTGGTGTACATGGCCGGCATCTATAAGCTCAACGGCGAGGCGGTCGCCAATTCCATGGTGAGCGTCGCCGCCGGCAAGGTGACGATCGACTGGGTGACGATCTTCTTCCGCGGTATCCTGTGCAACATCTTTGTGTGCCTGGCCGTGTGGATCGGTACCGCTGGCAAGACCGTGGTCGATAAGGTCGTGGGCATTCTGCTGCCCATCGCCGCCTTTGTGGCCTGCGGTTTTGAGCACTGCGTTGCCAACATGTATTTTTTGCCCATGGGTGCCGTGATGCACGCGTGCGGCTATGGTGCCAAGGTTGCCGGGGCCGATGCGCTCAACGTCGCGGGTATTGCGTTTAATCTATCCGCCGCCACGCTGGGCAACATCGTGGGCGGCGCGGTTCTGATCGCGCTCGGCTACTGGTTTGTCTACGCCAAGAAGTCCGAGGCGTAAAGTACCGTCTGTTTGACGTTGGGCCTCCCGCGGGGCGTTGCCGTGCGGGAGGCTTTTTGGGTCTGGGGCTCGTTGCCGGGCTGTTGACCTGTTGTGTTTGGCTGATGAAAGGGGTAATCGAGATGGTATCTGCTGTGGATCTTGACGGTCGCGCCGTGGTGACCACATGCGGGGGATGCTATGCCGATTGCGCCTTTGCGGCACGCGTTGAGGACGGTCGCGTGGTGGCCGAGCTGCCGGTGCCGGGGCATCCGTGCGCGGCGCGTGCCCTGTGCGCCCGCGGGCGGCATCGCCTAGCAATGCCGTTTGACGAGCGCGACCGGATTTTGCATCCCATGCGCCGCCGAGCTGATGGCTCGGGGTTTGATGCGATTTCCTGGGATGAGGCGTTCGCGCAGATTGCCGAGCGCCTTGTGGGGATTGTTGACAAACGCGGGCCCCGTGCGCTGGGCATGACGCTCGGCGTTCCCTCGTTCGACCGCTACTGGGCGTATCGTTTTATGCATGCGCTGGGCTCGCCCAACGTATACGGTGCCGACGGTGCCTGCGAGGTAAGCCGACTTACCGGCTGGGAACACAGCCTGGGCTACAGCCCCGCCTCCGACCTGGCACATACCGATTGCATCATGTATTTGGGACGTTCCATTGTCGATTCGTCGACGATGGGGGCCGTTGATGCGCTCAACGATGCGCGCCGTCGCGGGGCGAAGATCATCGTGGTCGATCCCCGACGCAGTGGCTCGGCCGCTATTGCCGATCGCTGGCTGCGCGTGCGCCCGGGCTGCGACCTGGCCTTGTTGCTGGGCATTGCGCATGTGCTCATTGCCGAGGACTTGTACGACCGCGAGTTTGTTGCCCGCTATACCACGGGGTTTGACGAGCTGGCGCAGGCGGCCCGTGCTTGGACGCCCGAGTGGGCCGAGTCGATGTGCGACGTGCCGGCGGACGATATCCGTGCGACTGCGCGTGATTTGGCTGCCGCGGCGCCTGCTGCGGTGGTGGACGCTGGCTTTCATGGTGGCATCGGTATTGCGTATGCCAATAGCACCCAGACCGCGCGCGCTATCTGCTTGGTCGATGTGCTACTGGGCTGCGTTGGGCATGCGGGCGGTGCGCTCAACCCGCCGACGCCGCTTGTATTGGGCGACCTTGATCCCATGCGCTTTGCGACGCCGCCGGTGCCGCGCGAGCCCAAGTTGGGGTCCGAGCGTTATCCTCTGGTCGATCCGGTGCGCGGCCTGTGCACGACCGTCGGTCAATCGATTCTTGCCGGCGATTTGCGTGGGCTCATCGTCTACGCCAGTAACCCCGGTGCGGGCTATGGCAATGCGCAGGCTTGGTTGGGCATCTTGCAGCAGCTCGACTTGCTCGTGACAATTGATATTCGCTGGTCCGAGACGGCGCGTGCTTCCGATTTCGTGCTGCCCGATGTGACGTACCTGGAGGCCGACCGCGGCGTGGGAACGGTCGTGGGCGCTAGCGATTCGCGCGTGTTCTACCGCAACGCCGTGCTGCCCGTGCTGCATGACGACACGCGACCGGGGTGGGAGATCTTTGCCGGGTTGGCTGCTGCCTGCGGCGTGGACGAGTACTTCGACTTTTCGCCGGACGACCTTGCGGCGGCCCAGGTGGCGCCCTTTGGGATCGATCTGGACGAGCTCAAGGAGCGCGGTTGGGCCGATACGGGCGTGGCGCTGCCGTCGCGTACGGGCGAGCCGGTGATTCCGCTTGCCGGCGGCAAGATTGCGCTGGCAAGCGACGTATGGGAGCGAGCCGGCATGGGTCGTGTGGCCAACTGGATCGCGCCGATGGTGGAGCCTGGCCCGGGGATGTTTCGCCTCATTAGCGGCAATCGACCCTTTGAGTCGCATACCTCGCGCAGGCTCGCGGCCCAAGGTGCCGCCGAGGCTGGATCGGACCTGG
>CABRFG010000078.1 GCA_902470095.1 uncultured Collinsella sp. | reverse complement strand
TATCGATACAGAAAGGTCCCCGGACGGAGGGGCCGGATATAAGGTTTATCGCGAGTTCCGCACGCAAAGAAGGCCACTTAATGTGGCCTTCGTCTCGCGCAGGACTGTAGAGCAGGAAACCTTATATCCGGCCCCTCCGTCCGGGGACCGCGCCGTATCAGCTACAGCGTCATGTTTGGATCGGCGTCGATGTCGAACGGCGAGATTTCACCTCGGTCGAATTTACGGCGGGCGACCTCCGCGATCATGGCTGCGTTATCGGTGCAGGCAGACAAGGGCGGCACCGTCACGCGGATCCCCTGACGACCGAGCTTCTTGATCATCATCTCGCGCAGATGCGGATTAGCCGAGACACCGCCGCCGATGCAATACTCCTTGCATCCGGTGGCATGCAGCGCGTTCTTGGCCTTCTTGTACTGCACGTCAAAGACAGCCGCCTCAAACGAAGCCGCCAGATCGGGCAGGTGAATCGTGCGCCCGGCCTTGGTCTCCTGCTCGATGTAGAGCGTCACGGCCGTTTTAAGACCCGAAAGCGAGAAACGATAGTCTCCTCTGCTGTTAAGCGCACGGGGCAAATCGATCGCCTTGGGGTTGCCCGTCTCGGCCAGCTTGGAGATGATGGGGCCACCGGGATAGCCCAGACCCAACGCCTTGGCTACCTTGTCGAAGGCCTCGCCCACAGCATCGTCGAGTGTCTCACCAAGTACCTCGTAGTCGCCCCATGCCTTCACGTGCACGAGCATGGTGTGCCCGCCCGAGACAAGCGTGAAGATGAACGGCGGCTTGAGGTCGGGCTGTGCCAGCAAGTTGGCAAACAGGTGCCCCTCCAGATGGTTGACGCATACGAGCGGCTTACCGGCAGCGTAGGCAAAGCCTTTGGCAAAGGCAACGCCCACCACGAGGGCGCCCACCAGGCCCGGACCCTGTGTCACGCCCACGGCGGCAAGCTCGCTGGGGGCAATGGCTCCGCCCTCAAGACCAAGCGATGCTGCGGCATCCTCGAGCGCCGCATCCACGACACTCACAATCACCTCAACGTGTTTGCGCGAGGCGATCTCGGGCACCACGCCGCCAAAGCGGGCGTGAAAATCAATCTGTGTCGACACCTGGTTGGCCAGCATATTGCCATCCGCATCGATAATCGCCACGGCCGTCTCATCGCACGAACTCTCGATAGCGAGCACCAGGCGACGGCGCTCGATTTCGGCACGCTCCTCAGCAGTGCGTTCGGGCGCGGGCAGCGGCCATACACGCTGCTCTGCCGCCGTCGGCTCGGGCGAAGCATTGTCGACCGGAAGCACCAGGGGCAGCGGAGCCGTCATGACGATGGCATCCTTGCCGGCACCATAGTAGCCGCGGCGCCGTCCTGCCTCGGTAAAGCCCAGAGCGTTATAGAGCGCAATCGCTCCCTCGTTGCCGTCCTCGACCTCGAGCGAAGCCGTGGTGCAGCCGAGCATCTGGGCATCATAGCTCACATGCGACAGCAGCTTGCGGGCAATGCCCTCACGGCGATGTGCCGGGTCGACGGCGACATCCAGAATCTGCACATCACCGTCCACGACCATACCGCCGGCAAGGCCCAGCAGCTTGCCGTCGTCGTGTGCCACCCACCAACTACGCGGCGCAGCGACGTCCTCGCCCAGTTCGGACAGGAACATGCCCGGCGTCCACGCCTCGTGTCCGGCACCTTCAAAGCAGGCAGCCTCTAGCGCGCTCGCGCCCTCGGCATCCGCCGCGCCCATGGGACGGAACTGCAGATGACGACCGGCGAGCTCATCGGCAACGCCCGTAATTTCGCTCTGCGCACTCTCGGCAAGACCAAGACGCTTGCGCTCGTTTTCCTCGGCATCCGAAAGGCGCGTGTAAATCGGCAGGACGCGAGCCGGATCGCCGTCACCCGCAGCGTGCGCGAGCAGCAAGCCCTCGCCCGAAGGCCACCACAGGTCGCGCTCAACGCAGCGAGCGGTCTCGTCCTCACCCAACAGCTTGCCATAGCGCACGAGACCGTCACCAGTCAGCTGAACCTGGTCCCAGTCCGCTGCTTGGCGCCACTCATCGAGCGCCACGGCGACCTTGACCACGTGCTCGCGCTCAAATTGACGCTCGGGACCCTCATCGACCAGCATATACAGCGCCGGATATACCTCACCGCGCATAGCATCGGCCAAGATACCAAGCTTGCCGCGCACGCCAGCCTTCCACGCCGTCCAAGCGCAAGCGTCAAGCGTCGACACGCCCAGCAGCGGAACATTGGCACCGCGCGCGAGGCCCTTGGCAGTGGAGATGCCGATGCGCACACCCGTAAAGGACCCCGGGCCGCGACCGACCACGTAGCAACCAACATCGCTGCGATCCAGACCGGCTTGAGCCAGCACGCCATCAACGGTATTCACGAGCTCAACGTTGGCGTGACGGCGACACATGTGGTCGCCACTCGCGAGCTTCGTCTCGCCCGTCTGCCCATCAATCCAACTTGCCGCGCAGGCAAGCATGTCGGTCGAGGTATCGAGCGCCACCACCAGCGCGTTGTCGTTATGCAAGCTCATCTTGTACAGCCTTATCAATCAAATGGGAAAGCTCCATTGCACGGTCACCGTGCGCCTCAAGCGTTATCGTTCGCACATCGCTGTCGCCCTCATCACGCTTGAGCGTCACCGAAAGATACTCATCCGTCAGCTCGTCCTGGAATTGTTCGCCCCATTCCAGCAGGCAAGCACCCTCGTAGCCCAGCACATCGAAAATGCCCGTATCCTCGAGCTCGTAGGCATGCTCCAGGCGGTATAGATCAAAGTGAAACAGCGGAATACGACCTTGATCGTGAACGGCCATGAGCGCAAACGTAGGACTCGTAACCATATGCCCATCGCCCAGCCCGCGCGAGACGCCCTTGGTAAAGTGAGTTTTGCCCACTCCCAGGCCACCGGTCAGGATGAGCACATCGCCGTCCTCAAGGCACGGTGCAATTAGCTCGCCAAAGTACTCCGTATCGGCAGCGCAAGTCGTTTTGTAAGTACCTACCCCCAGGCGCTCCAGGGACATATATGCTCCTTATTATTCCGAGGCGTCCTCTGGTGCGGGATGTCGCTCCAGATAATCGCCCAGCATCTTAAAGTCTTCCTCCAGCAGCTCCTGCCACGCCGGATTGCGCAGCGCTGCTGCCGGATGAAAAGTAGGCATTACTACAAAATGCCCCATCTGGTGGAACCTACCGCGCAGCTTAGTAATGCCAATCTCGGTCTTAAGCACAAAGTGCGTCGCGGGGTTGCCGAGCGTCACGATAATATCGGGCCAGATGCTTCGAATCTGCTCACGCAAAAACGGCGAGCAAGCCAGCACTTCCTCGGGACGCGGATTGCGGTTTCCCGGCGGGCGGCACTTAAGCACATTGGCAATGTAGACGTCTTCGCGTTTGAGCCCCGCCAGCGACAAAATGCCGTTGAGGTCTTCTCCCGCCGCCCCCACAAACGGTTCGCCCTGCAAATCCTCGTTGCGACCCGGCGCCTCACCGATAAACATGACGCGGGCGCGGGGGTTTCCCACGCCAAACACGATATTGTGACGCGACTGGTAGAGCTGGCAGAGGTGACAATCGCCCAGAACGGCCTCGATCTCCTCGAGTGCGACCTCACGTGGTGCCTGATGGGTATGGCCGGGGATGTGCATGACGCCCATGGCGACTCCTACACGTAGACCTTGTCGAGGCGCATGCCAAAGCCGCAGGCGACCTCGTAGTTAATCGTTCCGCGCAGTCGGGCCATCTCGTCCATAGTGATCTCGGCATCGCCATCGCGGCCGACAATAATCATCTCGTCACCATACTCGGCCTCGGGAATCTCGTGTGCCGGGTTGGACTGAATGGCGACCATAAACTGGTCCATGCAGATATTGCCAACCTGATGCACGCGCTCGCCGCGATACAGCACATCCATACGATTGGAAAGCGTACGCGATAGGCCGTCGGCATAACCGATCGGCAGCGTGCAGATCTGAACGCGCGTGCGCGGTACGCGGTAGGTAAAACCGTAGCCCACGCCCTCACCCATCGCAGGGTGTGCCACACGCGTCACGCGCGCATGGACGCTCATAACGGGATCAAGCTGCATCACGCGGCCACTCAGCTCGCACGGCTGCATGCCATACAAGCCAACGCCGGCGCGAATCATATCAAAATGCATCGAGGGGTCGAGCATCGAGGACGGCGTGTTGGCGCAGTGCACGATACCGCACTCAAAGCCCGCATCCTTAATGGCCTGAACGGCCTCGGTAAAGCGCTGACACTGCAGCTTGTAGTCCCAGCCCGAAGGTTCATCGGCCGTGGCGAAGTGCGTAAATACGCCGTCGCACTGAATACCGCGATGGAAATTAATACCGCGCACAAAGTCGAGCACCTGCGTGTAGTGTACGCCGATACGATTCATACCTGTCTCGATGGCGAGATGATACTTGCCCACCTTGCCCGCCGCGACGGCACATTCGCCATACGCAAGAGCAAAGTCAGACGTATAGACCGAGGGCATGATATCAAACTCGAGCAACGTCGGAATGGCCTCGATAGGCGGCTCGCTTAGGATGAGGATGGGCTTCGTAATCCCGCCCTGTCGGAGCTCAATGCCCTCGTTAACCGTCGCCACGGCAAACATGTCGGCACCGGCCGAATACATGATCTTGGCGCACTCAACAGCTCCATGACCATAAGCATCGGCCTTGACCACGCAGCACAGGCGCTGACGTGGATTCAGCAAGTTCTTATAGGCCCTCGTGTTGCGACGGAGCGCCCCACGGTCGATCTCGACCCAGGACCAGCGCGTCAAATCGGCTTTATTCATGATTAGTCATCCGACCCTTCGTCCATGATTCCCAGATCTTCGAGCGCATCCTTTGCCGCCAGCTCCATGGCAGGACCAATCAAGTCGATAAGATCGGTCGCGATAACGCTCTTCTCACCATACTCCGTCGCCGCGGCAAAACCGGCGTAGCTGTGAAGTGCGACGGCGTACGAATACAGCAACTCCCAACGATCCATCTCGTCGCGCATGGTGGCAAGCGTGCCGGCCAAAATACCCGCGAGAACATCACCCGAACCGGCAGTTGCCAGAGAAGCCGGACCCGAAAGTGGCAGCAGCACACGCTCAACGCCACAGATAGCCGTCGTCGGCCCCTTGGCAATGACCACCAGATTGTCGGAGCCTGCAGCCCAGACAACCTTCTGCGCGGCTGCAATCGCGGTACCAAGGTCGTTCACCTCGTCACCGGCAACCAGACGCGAAAGCTCACGATAGTGCGGCGTCATAACCAACGGCTGCTCGCGACGATACATCTCGGGGTTACTATCAATACCGTCAATGGCAATCTTAGCAAGGCAGTTGAGTGCATCGGCATCCAAAATAAGCGGTACATCAAGCTCGAGCAAGCCCGAAACCACCTGCATAGCGCCGGCAGACGTCGTCATACCGGGACCGCACAGTACGCAGCTGTACTTCTTTGCAATCTCGCACACCGTCATGCGCGCAGCGGCGCCAAAGGAGCCGCGGGAATCAGACGGAATAGCAAAGACGGGAATCGAAGGAAGTGCAATGCGAATAAGATTAGCGCAGGCGTCAGGAGCCGCGACTGCCACGTAACCAGCACCCGCGCGAGCTGCAGACTTGGCCGCCATAATGGCAGCACCAGGATATTGCGCAGATCCGGCGACAATAAGCACAGAGCCACGGGAATACTTATCGATATTCGTAGGTAGTGGGGCAAAGTAATCAACTAAGTCACCGGGCTCGACAATCTCGGCGGCGTGGTCGACATCATCGATGACCTCGTCAAGACGGTCGTAAAGATTGCCGCAGATCAAATCGCCAGCATACTCAGGGCCATCAGCGCTATACAGACCAATCTTGGGCGCAATCATCGTCACCGTATGTTCGGCACGAATGCAGTCGTCATCAACAACGCCCGTCTCGGCATTCAGGCCCGAGGGGACATCAATGGATACGACACAATCGGCGCATTCATTGACCGTAGGAATCCAGATGGAGAACGGCGCACGCAGATTCCCATGGAAACCGGTACCAAAAATGGCATCGACAACAACATCGGCCTTATCGATCAAAACCTCGAGTTCGTCACGCGAGGGGCCGACGCAAACGTGCACATCGCGGCCGGCAGTACGACGAGCAACATGACGTGCCAGAGCAGCAGGAATCTCATCCGGCTCAACCGGAGAAACGATATCGACGTCCACGCCCTTATGGCTCAGGATATCGGCGGCAACCCAACCGTCGCCGCCATTATTACCAAAACCGACCAGAACGAGAACCCGATCGGGATTGAGCTTCAAGACCTCGTTGGCGGCAAACTCACCCGCTAGCTCCATAAGCTCGGCCTTCGAAGTCCCTTCGCGTTCGATGATATCCTCGAGACGAACGACTTCTTCGGTACTCAAAACCGGTTTCATCTATGCTCCTAGCGTATCTTGCGAAGCATCGCCCAGGTGCTCCGTCAATGCTGAATTCTGCAGCTGCTCAAGCTCATCTAAAACAGAGCGAGCCTCTTTAAATGTCTGCGCTACGCGTTTCTTGGTGCTCACCTTTTCATCTTTTGGCTTAGGCCGAGCATCTTCGGTAATCGCGATGGCATTCGCAACGGCTAAGTCTCCTGTAAGCGTAATGGAAAGAGCGACCTCAACAACACCCAGCTCATGAGCGATCTCGAGTGCACGGCCCGAAAGCAGCGCCTTCGGTTTGCCGAGTTTATCACGCGTTACCGAAACATCCTTGCGACCCACGCCTTGACTAAAACCCGTGCCGAGAGCTTTAAGCACCGCCTCGCGCGAAGCAAAGCGGCTCGCATAGTGAGCAGCGGGACGCGATGATACATCGCAATACGCACGCTCTTCTTCGGTAAACACACGCCGAGCAAACGACGGCGTCTTTTCAAGAATTGATTTCATCCGGGAAATCTCGACGATATCAACGCCGATACCAGCTTCAGCCATGTTCACCTCCATATCGCACAGACTAAGTTATTGTAGCCCGTTCACAGAAGATGCGACAAACGAGGGTTATAAAACACAGCTACTATGTGAGACACCTTGATTATCGACTTTATCCGAACACCTCCCACATTCATCCGCACATGTGCGGATGAATGTGGGAACCC
>CABRFG010000077.1 GCA_902470095.1 uncultured Collinsella sp. | reverse complement strand
GGAACAGCCACAGCCCCCAGGCAAACAGCGGCATGGAAAGGGAAAGTGCCTGACAGGCGTTCACCAGGAAATTGGCGAAATACACCGCCGCCAGCAGGTTCAGCGGCGACAGCAGGCCCAGGGCCCACAGCCCTGCCCAGGCCGCACCCACCAGGAACAGCCGCAGTCCCCACAGGGAACGGCCGCACCGGCGGAGGATACGGATCAGATACAGCCCCTGGACCCCGCAGAACAGGGCCACTCCCGCGCCGTAATGGTCGTTCAGCAGCAGCAAAAACGTGTCTGCCCCCAGGGTCAGGGCCATGGCGGCGGCCATCAGGCGGCTGCCGCCCCGCCGGGCGAACAGCACGGAAAACACCAGGCACACGGCGATGGAGGCGTATTTCACCGGGTCGCCGCTGCCGCCGGTAAGGTCCAGGGTCATGAACGCCGCGTACAGGGCCGCCTCCAGCCCCAGAAAGGCCGCCGTCACAGGTCCCACAGCTGCGGGTCGCTGGCGGAGACGCACAGGACCCCGGCGCTCAGCGCTGCCGTGACATCGGCCTTGTCCGCCAGCAGGCCCCCGGCGATCAGGGGCACCGGCAGCTCCCGGGACAGCCGGGCGATGACCCTGTAAATGGTACCGGGCAGCACCTCGATCAGGTCCGGCATCCCTATGCCGGTCTCCTTCCCCAGGTTGCTGACGGCCTTGGAGTCGATGGCGAACACCCGCAGCACCGTCAGCATGCCCAGCTCCCGGCCCCGGCGGATGATGTGGGGCCGGGTGGAGATGATCCCGTCGGCTCCGCAGGAGCGCAGATAGTCCACGGCGATCTCCTTGGGGGCCAGCCCCGCCACCAGGTCCCCATGGACCACCGCCCGCTTCCCGGCCCGGTGGACCCGGTCCACCAGACCCGCGATATTCAGAATGTCGCCGCACAGCAGGAACACCGCCGCTCCGTCGTGGGCCAGGGCCAGGTCCAAGGTCTCCGGCTCCTTCACCGCCGGGATCACCGGCGTCCGCTCCAAAAGCGGCAGCATGGGATGGGACATAGGGCGGACCCTCCTTTCCGCAATTTTCTCTCCCTATGTTACCACGGTAGGTGGGCAAATTTCAACGATATTTTCAGGAAAAACTGCTTGACAGGGGAGGGAGGGTCTGGTATACTATCCTGGAAAACAAAGAAGGCTGGATGCATCCGCCTCACCTCCCGCCCCAGGCAAAGAGGTCAACAGCGATTTTCGTCAGGGCTTCCGTTATGGGGGCCGTGCCGCTGCGCGGATGCAAGGGATGCATTCGCGTTTTTTATTTATCGAATGGAGGTGCGACGGTTATTAGCAAGGTAGAGCATGAACTCAATGAAGAGATCCGGGATAAGGAGATCCGCCTCATCGGCGAAGACGGCGAGCAGCTGGGCATTGTGTCCTCTGCGGAGGGCCTGCACATCGCCGAGGAAAAGGGACTGGACCTGGTGAAGATTTCCCCCCAGGCGACGCCGCCTGTGTGCAAGCTCATGAACTATGGCAAGTTCAAGTTCGAGCGCAGCAAGAAGGAGAAGGAAGCCAGAAAGAACCAGCACGTGGTGGAGATCAAGGAAATTCGCATGTCTCCGGGCATCGATGTCGGCGACTTCAACACCAAGCTGAAAAATGCGCAGAAGTTCCTGGCTGACGGCAACCGGGTGAAGGTCTCCGTCCGCTTCCGCGGCCGCGAGATGGCGCATACGGATATCGGCCGGGATCTGCTGAAGAAGTTCGCGGAGCTTTGCGCCGACGTGGCCACCATGGATAAGTCCGCCAAGATGGAGGGCCGGCTCATGTCCATGTTCCTGTCCCCCAAGGCCCAGAAGGCCGGAAAATAACACACGAGTTCTTCCCGCCCCGGCGGGAGAATAGATGGAAGGAGTAATATTATGCCTAAACTGAAGACCCACAGCGGCGCCAAGAAGCGCTTCAATCTGACGAAGTCCGGCAAGGTCAAGAGAGCGCACGCTTTCAAGAGCCACATCCTCACCAAGAAGGACACCAAGCGCGGTCGTCGCCTGCGCAGCGGCACCTATGCCGACTGCACCAATGAGGCCACCATCCGCAAGATGATCCCCTACAAATAAGAGACGGATATCGTTAGAAATAGGAGGCAATTAAGAAATGGCACGTGTTAAAGGCGCTATGATGGCGCGTAAAAGAAGAAATAAGACTCTGAAGCTGGCCAAGGGCTACTGGGGCGCCAAGTCCAAGCACTTCAAGATGGCCAACGAGCAGGTCATGAAGTCCCTGACCTACGCCTATGTGGGCCGTCGGCTGAAGAAGCGGGATTTCCGCCAGCTGTGGATCACCCGCATCTCCGCCGCCTGCAAGCTCAACGGCATGAACTACTCCACCTTTATGCACGGTCTGAAGGTGGCCGGTATCCAGATCAACCGCAAGATGCTCTCCGAGATGGCCATCAACGACGCCGTGGCCTTCACCGCCCTGTGCGACATCGCCAAGAAGGCGTAAACGGATACGCGGAACATACGACAAAAAAATCAGGTCCGGAAACGGACCTGATTTTTTTGTTCCAAAAGGCTTGCAGACTGAGAAGTGTTTTTTGCGACGTACACGCCGCCGCAAAAAACTGTGTCCCCCGGCAGCAGCTCCACGGCGGCCCGGCCCCACTCCTGATAGAAGCCGCGTCCGGCCACGCAGATCAGGATCTGGCCGCCGCCGCTTTTGGCGTGATGGATGTGCCAGTTGTTGCGGCAGCCGGGTTCGAACGTCACGTTGTAGACGCCGACCTGCTTGGTGGAAAGGGGCGCGAGGTAGCTTTGCCCGATAAAGTACTTCGCAAATGCGTCGTTGGGGGCACCGATGGGAAAGGCCATCTCGTTTTGATGCTTGATTCGTGCGTCGACGGCATCACTATCCGCCCAGACCTCCTTCGCCATGCGAAAGGCCGCCCACGCCTTGGGCCATCCCGCATAAAACGCCGCATGCGTAAGGATTTCCGCTATCTCAGTCCTGGTCACCCCGTTGTTCTTTGCGGACATCAGATGATATTGGAACGAAGAGTCCGTCAGCCCCTGTGCCATCAAGGCAACCACCGTCACCACGCTGCGATCTCGAAGGGAAAGCCCGTCTTCTCGGCTCCACACCTCGCCGAACAGCACATCGTCATTGAGCTGTGCAAATTTGGGGGCAAAGTCCCCCAGGGTATCCCTGCCCGCCGTCTGCTTAATTGCCATGTTTGATTCCTCCTGTCGATGGTTTTGAGTGCAAAACTGCTTCCGCGCGGTCAAGCTGCCCGCCTAGATCCCCATGCCCATTCGTCGCGCCTGCTCAAGGGCGGGGTGCCCGGCGATTACTGAACACCCCTTGCGCTCCCAATTTGTATTGACGAGAATGAAGGTAATACCTAAACCTGACTTTAGGTCAAGGAATGAATTCGAGATTTATTCGGAGGGGCCATGTACACAATCGGACAGGTGGCGGAGATGTTCGGTCTGCCCGCCTCAACGCTGCGGTATTACGACAAGCAGGGATTGTTCCCGGGGCTGGAGCGGATGTCCGGCATTCGCCGATTCGGCGATACGGAACTCGAGGCGCTTCGGGTCATCGAATGCCTGAAGAAGGCGGGAATGGAGATCAAGGACATCCGTCTGTTCATGGAATGGTGTGCAGAGGGTCCATCAACATACCCCCAGCGCAAGGCCATGTTCGAGGAGCGGAAGGCCCACATGGAGTCGGAAATCGCGAAGATGAACCGTGCCCTGGACATGTTGAAGTTCAAATGCTGGTACTACGAGCAAGCGATTCAAGATGGCAGCGAGGATAGGCTGGAGACGCTGATTCCCGACAATTTGCCGGAAGAAATCAAAGGCGCCTACGAAAACGCACACGCTCGATAAAGCCGTTCGCTATCCATGGGACTCTGGCAAGGAGCTCCTTCCGAACAGAACGAAAAAGAAAGCCTCCGAACCAAAAGGTCCAGAGGCTGTTATTTCCGCTATTCCCACTCGGCAATAGGAGTCACTGGCCAAAAGCTTGTCAACATCAAAACAAGTCCTCAATCTATCGATTCTACGTGAGGCAATGGTCCCCATTTAATGCCCGCACTGTTTGCGCACTAGGGAGCAAAAGAATCTGGCCGCCGCTCAAATAAGATCACCGCCATCTTGCATAAACGACGCCATGTTAAGGTGCCTGACGCCATCCCTCTCCTGCAATAGAGGTTCAAGCGTGAACAAGTAGCGCGGATACCCATCCCTGATGTGGCCGAACGGCCTGTACTCGCGCTCCTCGACGCCTCTGTCGGCAATCGACATAGAGACCTGGATGTAGGCGTAAGCATTGCGCCTACGAGCGATGAAGTCACACTCGAGCTTCCCAATACGGCCCACAGAAAGCTCGTACCCGCGCGATGCAAGATAGAGGTAGAGCACGTTCTCCAACGCCGGTCCGTAGTTAATCCTCGCATCCGTGTTCATGGCGAAATAGAAACCGAGATCAGCCAGGTAGTACTTCTCTTCGCGGATAAGCGATCGCCGAGACTTGAGATCGAACCTCGAGCAGCGATAAAGGATCTTCGCGTCAACAAGAATCTGGATATACCGATTGAGCGTTTCGCGCTTGATGGGAATCTTCTCGACATCATTGAAGTACGCAAGGAGGTTCTTCAGGTTCGTCGGCGCACCAAAGTTGTTGATGAGATACGTCTGGACGGCATCGAAAACCGAGACATTCTTAATCTTGTTCGAATGTTTGACGTCCTTTTCAAAGATCTCATGAATAACACTCTTGATATAGGTGCGCTTTTCATCCTCGCCCTCATACTCCAACGCTTTGGGAAATCCTCCAAGGGTCAGGTACTCGGTAAACTCTCCCACGAGAACGTCATTGACAGGCTTGCCGAGAAAACGCTTCATATCGATATATTCCGCAAAGTCGAGTGGGAACACCTCGAACTCGATATAGCGACCCGTCAGCTTTGTAACAAGCTGCCCAGAAAGCAGATATGAATTCGAACCGGTAATGAAAATGGACCAACCGCCATCTGTCCGGTAGCCGTTGATGAGCAGCTCGAATTCCTCTACGTTCTGAATCTCATCGATGAAGAGGTACTTCGTCTCCTCAGTGTCTGCTGAGGTCGACATGTCAATCAGATTTTCGAGCTCATCGGTCGTCTTGACCTTCCTGTTCTCCCGTGAGTCGAGGTCGATATAGATGATGTGATCGCTCGCTACACCGGATTCCACAAGTTCGTCTGCGATTGATTGCATGAGGCAGGATTTACCACACCTGCGAACACCGGTGATTACCTTGATCATCCCGTCATCGTGGTAGAAACCACGCATTTGCTTCAGATACTTTTCACGTCGGTATATACGCAAGATGCAACCCTTTTTTTCAGTGTCAATTTTATCAGTTATGGGGGTACTTTTTTACATTTTATAAAAAAGCGTACCGATAACTTATTCTCGCTTAGTTTCGGAAGTCGAGCAGGCGGTCGCGGTAGTACCCGTACTGCGCCCGGCGTACCTCGATTTCGGCGGGGATACCGTCGGTGAGTGATTTCGTTAGGGAGTCGAAGCGGTCGAGGATGTCGACGACCTTCTGCTGGGTGCCGATGGATGGGGCGGGAATCTCGACCCTCGATAAGTCCACAAGCGCGGCTTCGATTACCTTTTTCGGTTTAGCGTATTGCTCTTCAGATCATCGTGGTGTGCTCGTAGCCGCGCTCCACGAGGAGCCGCTCGGCAACGTCGAGAATCTTCTCGACCGTCTCCTCCGGGTACTTATTGCGTGCCACGGGCACCTCCGTCCTTCTTATCGCGATAAACATACCATGAGTGGCGTACGGGTCGAGAAGGGCTGGCGCCAAAAGAGCCCAACGGCCGTTACAGCTTCGTTAGAAACGCGCCCCACCATGGATGGTGAACCCGAAAGGTAAGGCGCGCGGGCACGGCGACTCGGCCCGCGCACCCGGAAGAGAAAGGACGAACCCATGGGTTATATGCTCGAGACGCGCGGGCTCACCAAGCGCTTCGGCCGCGGCGACCAGGCGCAGGACGCCGTGGCCGACGTGAGCCTTCATATCCGCGAGGGCGAGGTGTACGGGCTGCTCGGCCCCAACGGCGCCGGCAAGTCGACAACGCTCAAGATGATCTGCGGGATGCTGCGGCCGACGACCGGGGAGATCCTCTTTGCCGGGCACGCCTGGCGCCGCGAGGACCTCTACGCAATCGGCAGCCTCATCGAGGAGGCGCCGCTCTACCCCAACCTCACCGCACGCGAGAACCTGCGCGTGCGCACCACGCTGCTGGGCCTTCCCGAGAGCCGCGTAGATGAGGTGCTCGCCGCCGTGGGCCTCGCGGACACCGGGAAGAAGCGCGCCGGGCGCTTCTCGATGGGCATGCGGCAGCGTCTGGGGCTCGCGCTGGCGCTGATCGCTCGGCCACGCCTGCTCGTGCTCGACGAGCCCACCAACGGCCTCGACCCCATCGGCATCGAGGAGCTGCGCGACCAGATCCGCGGCTTCGCGGCGGCGGGCACGACGGTAATCGTCTCGAGCCACATCCTCTCCGAGGTGCAGCAGATGGCGGACACCATCGGCATCATCTACGGGGGGCGCCTCGCCTACGAGGATGCGCTTCGGCCCGGGCAGAACCTCGAGGAACTCTTCATGAGCGTCTGCCGGGAGGGGCGTCGAGCGCGCGGGGAGGTGGCGGCATGACGGGCGAGAAAGGCGGCCTGCTCGCGGGCCTGCGCGCCGAGGCCCTGAAGTCGCGCCACGCAGCACCGGTTCGCCTGGCCGTGCTCATGGCGCTGCCGATGCCGCTGCTCGGCGCGATGCCCTACCGGGGCGTGCAGATCTTCAGCGCGTGGAACTACTGGTACGCGCTCTTCCTGCCCGCGGCTCTCTCGCTCGTGGTGGCGTGCGTCGCGCGGGCGGACGCGCGCACGCGGATGCGGGGGCTTCTGGGCCTGGGCTTCCCGCTTAGGCGCGCCTGGTGGGCCAAGGCGCTCTGGTGCCTCGCGCTCTGCGCGCTCTCCAACCTCGTGGTCTTCGGCATCTACCTCGCGGGATCGGCGTTCTCCTCGCAGGGCCTCACGGTCGCGGGCACGCTCACGATGCTCCTCTGCGCGCTCGCCAACACGGTGACCGCGGCGTGGATGATCCCCGCAGGGCTCTTCCTCACGGCGCGGCTCGGCATGCTCGCAGGCATCTTCTGCCCGCTCGCCGCGCAGCTCGTGGGTGGTTTCGCCTGGTCGTTGGTGCCGCTGCCGCAGCTCTTTCCGCCGTCCGCGAGCATGGTCATCCCCACGAGCTTCATCCCCGTGCTGCCGAGCGGCGAGCCACTCGCGGCGGACATGGCGCTCGGCGGGGCGCTCACGGCGGACGGCATGCTCACACTGGCGGGCCTTGCGGTCTGCGCGCTCGCGTTCGCCGCGCTCACTGCGGCGGGCGCGGCCTGGTTCGCGCGCTCCGAGGAGAGGTGATGGCCATGACACGACTCTCCGACCCGACGCCGCGCATGACTCTCCCGCGGGCCCTGCTCTCCGAGGCCCTGCGCCTGGCGCGCTCCCCGCTCACGGCGGTGCACCTCGTCTGCGGCCTGGCAGCCGGTCTTGCCTGCGGCGAGTACTTCTCCGTTACCCGATGGGACCCGGCGCTGGGCGCAGACGCCTACGCCCAGTTCCTCGGCGCCCTCATGCCGCTCATGTCCGCCATCGT
>CABRFG010000076.1 GCA_902470095.1 uncultured Collinsella sp. | reverse complement strand
CCTATCTTTTTAGTGCCCTCGGATTGGGTCATAGTGTCTGATGATATTCGACAGGCACGCCAACCTCAAGTACAAGTTCGGCAACAGGAAGTTCTGGGCGGAGGGCTACTACGTGTCCACCGTCGGCCTGAACGAGGCGACGATCGCCAAGTACATCAGGGAGCAGGAGTCCCACGACATCGCGCTGGACAAGCTGAGCGTGAAGGAGTACGAGGACCCCTTCAAGAGGGGGTGATCCCGCCGGTTCGACCGGCGCGCCACGGGTCAAGATGCACTAGGCCTGGACGAAGTCCGGGCCCGCGCCTTTAGACGCGAGCCCGGGGCCCGTGGGTTATACCCTAAGAGCAAACCACCCTTTTTAAGGGTGGTTCTGATTGGTGGCTATCTGCGCAGTGGTGCCAATAGTATTTTGCGGAAGATCTACCTCTCGCTTGGCTTGGAAGTAGGGTGGCCGGGCTGGTCGTCGTAGGCGTATTTGCTGTACACGTTGACCTCCCACTGCTTTTTTTCGACCTTTGCTACAGAATCTAGGATGAAGCCGGTCGCAAGGCTCAGGCCGCACAGGAACATAAACGAGGCGGCGAGCATAGCGGTGGGGAAGCGCGGGACGAGGCCGGTCTGGAAATATTCGACAACGATGGGCATGCCCAGGGCGAGGCCGAATACCGCGAACAGAAGCGCAACGAGGCTGAAGAACTTCAGCGGGCGGTAGTCCTTGAACAGTGTGCCGATCATCGCAACGACTTTAATGCCGTCGCTCACGGTATTGAGCTTGGACTCGGAACCTTCCGGACGGTCGCGGTACTCGATGGGCACATCTTTGATGCGCCAGCGGTGGTCGACGGCGTGGATCGAGAGCTCGGTTTCGATCTGGAAGCCCTCGGAAAGCACAGGGAAGGTTTTAACGAACGGGCGGCTCATGGCACGGTAGCCGGTCATGACGTCATCGAAGCTGTAGCCATAGATCCACTTGATCATGGCGCGGACCAGATTGTTGCCAAAGCCGTGGAAGGCACGCTTGTTCTCCTCGGCATAGCTGCCGTTGGAAAGGCGGTCGCCTACGGTCATATCGGCCGTGCCGTTGAGGATAGGCTCGCAGAGGGCTTTGGCCGCCTCGGCGGGGTAGGTGTCGTCTCCGTCGACCATCAGGTAGCAATCGGCGTCGATGTCGCGAAACATCTGACGGCACACGTTGCCCTTTCCCTGACGGGGCTCAAAGCGCACCGTGGCTCCGTGTTCGGTGGCGATGCGTGAAGTATCGTCTGACGAGTTATTGTCATAGACATAGACCGTAGCCTGCGGAAGCTCGCGGTGAAAGTCGTCGACGACCTTACCGATTGTGAGCGCTTCGTTGTAGCAGGGGATGATGACGGCGATGGATTCAGAATTCACTCAATGCTCCTTACACATTCAATCCTTGAAAGTATAGCCGTTTGGACTTGTCATCCTTAGATGTGGGTTAGTTCTCCAGTTTTGTTGCGCGAATCGTTTGCAGGGCCGTCGGGTCTATACTGTTCGTTTGTCAACGATTACGAGTAAAGGAGTTGCATCCGTGTCGGATCAGACAAAGCAACAAGAAACTCGCAGTCTGCCTGCGACGTTTGCTAAGAACGAATTTGAGAAGGACGCGTTTATCCTTCGTCAGCTGGTTACCAAGGATTTTAAGATCAAGTATCGCCGTAGCGTTCTGGGCGTCGCTTGGTCGGTGCTCAATCCGCTGCTGATGATGATCGTCATGGCCATCGTGTTCTCGACGATTTTTGCCCAGGGCCGCAATGGCTCAATTACGCCCGAGATGTACCCGCTGTACTTGATCGTGGGTAACGTTACCTTTGCCGTGATGTCCGAGTCCACGAACCAGGCGCTGACGTCGATTGTGGGTGCGGCTCCGCTGCTCAAGAAGGTTAAGGTGCACCGCTGGGTCTTCCCGGTGCAGAAGGTGCTTTTCTCACTCGTGAACTTTGGCTTCTCGCTGGTCGCCGTAGCTATTGTTATGCTGTGGTTCCGTGTTATGCCTTCTTGGCACCTGATTCTGCTGCCGGTTTGCCTGCTGCTGCTTATGTGTTTCTGCATGGGCCTGGGCATGATGCTCTCTGCCCTTACGGTCTTCTTCCGCGATGTCATGCATCTGTGGAGCGTCGTCATCACGGCATGGACCTACATTACGCCCATCTTCTGGACGACTGACTTTATTGCGCAAATGCCGCATCTCGTGCGTATCTTGATGTATGCGAACCCCATGTACAACTACCTGCAGTTTATGCGCGATATCTTCCTGTTCCAGACCACGCCCTCGCTTATGACGTTTGGTATGTGCGTCGCTTGGGCGGTTCTTGCGCTTGTTATTGGCTACACCGTGTTCCATAAGTCCGAGCGCAAGTTCATCCTCTACATCTAAGGAGTGCTGTGATGACTGAATCTGTTGTTGATTACAGCGAGCAGCCTCTGGCTGTCGAGGTCGACGACGTCACCATGATCTTTAACATGGCGTCCGAGTCGCTGACCAACCTCAAGGAGTACTTCATTAAGCTTGCCAAGCACGAGCTGTTCTTTGAGGAGTTTAGGGCGCTTAAGCACATCTCGTTTGATATTCATCGCGGCGAGGTTGTGGGTCTGGTCGGCACCAACGGCTCCGGCAAGTCTACGATGCTCAAGATTATCGCTGGCGTTCTTGAGCCTAGCGAGGGCAGCGTTAAGGTGCACGGTAACATCGCGCCGCTGATTGAGCTTGGCGCCGGCTTTGACCCCGAGCTGACCGCCCGCGAGAACATCTATCTGAACGGCGCCCTGCTCGGCTATACCAAGGAGTTCATCGACGCCAACTTTGACGGCATTATCGAGTTCGCTGAGCTGCAGAACTTTGTCGATATGCCGCTTAAGAACTTCTCCTCGGGCATGGTGGCGCGTATCGCCTTTGCAATCGCGACGATTACCGAGCCCGATATTCTGATCGTTGACGAGACGCTGTCCGTCGGTGATGTGTTCTTCCAGCAGAAGTGCGAGGCCCGCATCCAGCACTTTATCCAGAGCGGCGACGTGACGGTTCTGTTCGTTTCGCACTCCATGGAGCAGGTTGAACGCATCTGCCAGCGTGCCGTTTGGATTGAGAAGGGTGACCTTCGCATGGACGGCCCGGTCGATGAGGTCTGCAAGGCGTACCGCGAGCAGTTCAACTAGGTTATAATTACTTGCGCCTGGCCGAATTGTTTGGCTGGGCGTGCGGTTATTTGCTCCATTAGCTCAGTTGGATAGAGCAGGGGACTTCTAATCCCAAGGTCGACGGTTCGAATCCGCCATGGAGCACCATCGTTTATTAAGCCCGGACCGCTTGGTGGTCTGGGCTTTTTCACATGCCGGTGTTCTTTGTTCTTGCCGGGTATACGTTTAGGCCGAAGCCGTGGCGTGAACTGCTATTGTGCTGCTGATGTGGATTGGTTATACGGCGCGCCAAAGGGGGCTGGAGCCGAGCGTGAGCAAGCCTCTGCTTATGACGCTGCCAGCATCGTGGTTCTTCGCGTCAATCGTACGCTGTGCCTGCGATATTGGATTGGCGTACGTGATCAAGAAGGCGTAACAAAAGCGGGGAGGACCAACTTGGCCCTCCCCGCTGTATCTAGTCTGCCTTCAGGCACTCGGGCAAGACGTTTGCAACTGCATTCATCGCCTGCGGCCTCAGGTACTGCTCATTGAGCTTTGCCTTTCTGTAGGCGTAGCGAGTGTCTGCCGAGTATTTGATCAACACATCGGTGAAGAACCGCTCCCAGCTCAGGTAGTCGCGGCTTTCGATATAGCTTGAGGGATCCTCGAGGATTTTTAAGATATCGTTACTGGGAATGAGGCCAGATTGCAGGAGTGTCCACTCGAATGATTCGGGGAGGAACAAGCGTACGTTCTTGTAAACGCGCTGTCCGAGCACCTTTTCGATGTAGGGACCAAATGCTGCTCCGTCTCCAATAGCAAGGATGTTTTGCTCGGGACATTCGTGAATCGTACGTTTTAGATTCGCAACGCCGGTGGCGGTATAGCAGGGGATCCCGAGTCGGTTGCAAAGAGCGTCGTAGAATTGATAGCCAGATTTGCTATCCTCGACAACTACGGCGTCGGGTACCTCGAATCCAACATTTAGATCCTGATACAGCATACTTGCCGTGTGGTCATATAGCGGCTTGGTCACCGAGTAGAAGCGCCTGTCGCTCTTGCGGCCATTGATTGTTTTACTTGTCGTGTTGACTAGCTTCAGGATCTCATCAACGCTGTAGGGGAGCTCGTTGGCATCGCGACGAGATATCAGAACAAAATAGTTGGACGAGCCGTTGACGGCTTTGGCGAAGTCCTTTGAGTAGATAAACTCGTTGCCCTCATCTAGAAAGACGATTGAATCTTCGATGATCGACAGCTCGCGTTCCCAGCGTCTGCCGGAAAGCGTTTCGCAAGGCACGTCGCAGCTGAGTGTAACGCCGCTTTCCGGTCCTCGGTCGTTGTAGTCGCGAATCATCGAGATGAGCGTCGTTTTGCCCGTGCCGCTGTTGCCGCGGATGAAGGAAATATTGCGTTTAAAGGTGAGCGTGTATTTGACTTTTGCGCGCTCCACGACAACGGTGTGTGATCCTTTCATTACTCATCAACATCCAGAAAATCATTGGTGGCACCGACGAACTCCTGCATGTTCCTGACGATGCGGCCGTCGTTATTGATGCGAATCTCAAAACGCTTCCAGGGAAATTTCATGATGTGGTAAAGGGTCACCAGCACATCCTGCTCTTTGCCAATTTTGAGCAGCCAGCGGGCGCAGTTATCTCCGCAAGTGGATGCATTGAACACCATGTTTGGTAGATTGCGCACCAGCAGCAGCGTCTTAACGCCGCCGGACAGTTCGAGTGGGGTGATCGAGCCCAGCTGCTTGCTTACGATGTTGTGGGGGCCGATGAGCTCTGATCCGTCTACGCTTTTAATGATCTGTGCGGCCATAGGGTCTTCGAACCATGAGTCCAAGTATGAGTTCCTAAAGTAGGTCTCGGTATCGTAGATGGAACCGGGGTAATCTCCCAGATGGATGCTTAGCATGCGAGTCTCCAGACGTTGTGTGGCTGCAACGATT
Organism: uncultured Collinsella sp.; assembly: GCA_902470095.1. GTDB lineage: Bacteria > Actinomycetota > Coriobacteriia > Coriobacteriales > Coriobacteriaceae > Collinsella. The sequence continues at coordinate 3,158 of CABRFG010000076.1, read as the reverse complement.
ATATGCCAGTAATAAAGTGCCGCCAGTAGCGAGGTTGCTGCTGGCGGCACTGGCATTACTGGCGTGCGAATCGGGGTTGATGGATTTGCGCGCGAGACTACTTTTCGAGTCGTTCCCTCAACAGCTCTAGCGCATGTGCGTAGCCCTGCAGGCCCTCACCGGTGATGGTGGCGAAGCAGGCCAGGCGGGCGTAGCTCACCTGGCGGAAGTCCTCGCGGGTCTCGACAGCGCTGATGTGGACCTCCACAGCCGGGATTGCGACGGCTTTGAGCGCGTCCAGGATGGCCACGCTCGTATGCGTGTAGGCGGCCGGGTTGATGACGATGCCGTCGACCTTGCCGTAGGCCTCCTGAATCTTGTCGACGATGTTGCCCTCGTGGTTGGACTGGAAGACCTCGACCTCGTCGAAGCCCTGTGCAGTGCCCGCTTCCTGGCAGATCTGCACTAAGCGGTCGTAGTTGTCGCTGCCATAGATGCCTGGCTCGCGAATGCCGAGCATGTTGAGGTTGGGGCCGTTAATGACGAGTGCTTTCATGGTTGCTTCCTTTGCGGTTGAAAAACCACCACAAAGGTGCCTGTCCCCTTTGTGGTGGTTTTGGTTAGAGAGCGGGTGGGAGGGTGTCGAGGAGGGCATGGGCGGTGTTGGCGGCGCAGTCGCGTGAGTCGATGATGTAGTCGGCCCAGGCGCGGTAGCGCGGCATACGCTGCTCGGCCAGCTTGGCGATGCCGTCGCGGGCGGTGATGGGGCGGCCCTTGTGGGCGAGTTCATCGAGCTTGCGGTTGAGCATCACGATTTGGCTGTTTTGGTGCAGCAGCGGGTAGTTCTCGTCGCGTGTGACCACGCCGCCGCCGGTGGAGAGCACCAAGCCGCTGCGCTTGGAGATGTCGGACAGAGCCGCCGTCTCCTGCTCACGGAAGGCCACCTCGCCGCGCTCGACGATAAAGTCGGCACAGGGCATGCCCAGACGCTCCTCGAGCGCGTAATCCAAGTCGATGTGCTCGCGACCCGTGAGCAGGGCAATCTGCTCACCCACGCGGGTCTTGCCCGAGCCCGGCATGCCGATCAGCGCGATGTTCTGTTCGCGGCGCGACAGGCGCTCCGTTACGCCCAGGATGCGCTCGCGCGGGGTGGCCTGGCCGGTATAGCGCTCGACGGCCTGTGCCGCCTGTGCCACGAGCATGAGCAGGCCACCGATGCAGGGGATGCCGCGGCGTTCGGCTTCGAGCATCAGGCCCGTGCGAGCGGGGTTGTAGACAATGTCGATGACGCCCTCGAGCGCATTGAGGCCCTCGAGCGTGCAGGGAGCGTCGGGGCAGTGGGGGAACATGCCGGCGGGCGTGCAGTTGACGAGCAGGGCGACGTCGGACTGCTGCGCGATGTTGCCGTAGTTGACCTCGCTCGTGCGGCCCACGGGCACAACGATGGCGCCCAGATCTCCCAGCACCATACTTGCTGTGGTGCCGGCGCCGCCGGTGGCTCCGAGCACGAGAACCTTCTTGCCGGTAACCTCAACCCCCAGCTCCTCGACCAGGCACTGAAAACCAAAGTAGTCGGTGTTGTCGCCGCGCAGGCGGCCGTCGGGCAGGCGCGTGATGGTGTTGACGTTGCCCATGCGCTCGGCGAGCGGGCTCAGCTCGTCCAGGTATTCCATGACGGCGCGTTTGTAGGGGATGGTCACGTTGGTGCCTTCCCATTCGTTACCCGTCATAAAAGCCTCAAGATCCTCGGGCTCGCGCTCAAATCGCACGTACTCAAGCCCAGCGAGCTCTTTGTAGATGGTCGGGGTGTAGCTGTGGCCCAGCACACGGCCCAGCACGCCGTAGGGACGGGTTGCGGCGGTATCGGTCATCTAGAGCACCTCCGTGTAGCTGCCAAAGTAGGTGAAGCTCTCGCACACGTCGTCGATGGAATCGAGCAGGTCATCGAGGGCCTTGCTGCTAAAGGGGCAGTCCAGATCAAAGTAGAACATAAACTCAAAGTCGCGGCCGGGGATGGGGCGGCTCTCGAGCTTGATCAGGTTGATGTTGAGTGCGTAGAAGCGCTCGAGCACGCGATAGAGGGCGCCCGGCTCGTTGGCCGTGGTGATCATGAGCGAGGTGCGATTAGCGCCGGGGTAGACGCGCGGCTCGCGGCTGATGACGACAAAGCGCGTGTAGTTGTTGTCCGAGTCCTGAATGTTGGGCTCCAGCACTTCCAGACCGTAGAGCGCCGCGCAACTGCGCGAGGCGATGGCGGCGACGTCGGTGCGCTCGGAGTTGGCGACCATCTCGGCCGACATAGCCGTGTTGGGATACTTGGTGGCGTGCAGATCGTGTGCCTCGATAAAGCCGGCACATTGCGCGATGGCCTGACCGTGGCTAAAGACCTCACGAACATCCCGCAGCTTGGTGCCGGGTTTGACGAGCAGGTTGTGATCGATCTTGAGGCGCAGCGAGCGCACGATATGGAAGTCGAACTGTGCGAGCAGGTCGTAGACGGCGTTGACCGAGCCGGCGGTGGAGTTCTCGATGGGCAGCACGCCAAACTCGCAGAAGCCGTCGCGCACAGCGCGCATAACGCCTTCGAAGGTCTCGAAAAACGCGATGTCGGGCACGTCGAAGAGTTTGCACGCGGCGATCTGGCTATAGGCACCTTCCACGCCCTGGCAGGCGACGGTGGCCGTCTGGGGGAAGGGTGTGTCAAAGGCTGCGGCCGTGGCGTGGGCCTTTTGCGAGACAGTGATGCCCTTGAGTTCGTTGATGTAGCGCTGCTGTTCGGCCTTGCTCATGCTCATGAGGAGACGGAACAGGGTGATGGTCTGCGCCTCGTAGCGCTCGGGCGCGCGACTGGCGAGGTTGTTGAGCTTGGAGCGCTCACGGGCGGGGTCGAAGACGGCCTTGCCCATCTCGATTTTTGACTTGGCGACCTCGGTGGCAATGTCCATGCGCTCGATAAAACTGTTGAGGAGCGTGGTGTCGATGCCATCGATGGCCTGGCGGATGTCAGCAAGGTCCATGGGGACCCCTTTCGTGAATCGTTGTACGGGGTAGTTAATTTGGGACGGGGCTATTTTAGCTACCCTTTGACTGTCGGCGAATCGATGGGTGCCGGGGCAAATATGAACCGGTATATGGGGATAGCTAAAAAAGCCCCGTCCCAAATTAACTACTCTTGGGGT
>CABRFG010000075.1 GCA_902470095.1 uncultured Collinsella sp. | reverse complement strand
AGTTGAACGTCAGATTGTCCAAATGCGGCCCGCGCAGCGTCGAGCAGTTACGGCGTTTGGTAAAACGCCGTAACTAACGTGCTCCGTACTGCTCGTAGTAGGCGTCGATGGCGGTCTTGAGCTCGTCGTCGATGACAACCTTGCCGTCGATCTCGTGGTTGTAGAGGGTCTCGACGACCTCAGCCATGGAGACGATGCTCGCGACGGGGAAACCGTACTTGGCCTCGATCTCCTTCTGCGCGGTGGTCACACCGCCCTTGCCGACCTCCATGCGGTTGAGGGACACGATCAGGCCCTTGATCTCGACATCGGCAGCAGCCTTGACCTTGGGATAGGTCTCGTCGATGGACTTGCCGCTGGTGGTAACGTCCTCGACCATGACCACACGGTCGCCGTCCTTGGGCTCATAACCCAGCAGGTTGCCCTTATCGGCACCGTGGTCCTTGGCCTCCTTGCGGTCGCAGCAGTACTTGACCTCCTTGCCGTACAGCTCGTGGTAGGCAATTGCGGTCACGACGGCCAGCGGAATACCCTTGTAGGCCGGTCCAAACAGCACATCAAAGTCGTCGCCAAAGTTATCGTGGATGGCCTGGGCGTAATACTCGCCCAGCTTCTTGAGCTGATAGCCCGTCACGTAAGCGCCGGCGTTCATAAAGAACGGGGACTGACGGCCGCTCTTGAGCGTAAAGCTGCCGAACTTAAGGACGTCGGACTCGACCATAAACTTGATGAACTCTTGCTTGTAAGCCTCCATGCGGGCTCCTCTCGTAATCGCGTACGTGCCTTCCAGTTTAGCGCAGGCGAAGCGTCGATGCGGGCGCGCTTTGGGGCCACGGCATTCTGTAAAGGCTTTGTCAGGGGGAATGGTTTTCCGAACAATGGGGTTGACATGTCAAACCCCCTCATCAAGAATACGGGCGGATTAAAAAGGGGTACGAGATACCCAAAGCGCGCTGCGCTCAGCCTTTAGGAGGTGTGCCGTGGAAGGCAGTCCTAGTCGAAAAACCTGCATGTCGCCCTCGGCACGCCGCGAGGACTCCGCACACGCATAAACGCCACCGGCAGATCGCCAAAACCACCGCAAAGGCGCGCTGCACCCTTTGTGGGCTCAAGAGCTTGACGTGAGCGACATCTAGGTTTTTTGAAGCAAATACGACACGTACGCTAACTCCCCTCAACAAGGAGGACCCTATGCTGATGCTCAAAACCGTCACGGTACTCGAAGCCATCTCCAAGCGCCGCCGCACGGCGCGCCCTGCCGCTCATACCGGCCTGTCCAAGAACACCATATTCGCCGCCACCCATAGTGCCGAGGACGCCCTCGTACTGCTTGACGCCACGGCAAACGGCCTCACCGTCGAGCAGGCAACTGAGCGCCTGAACGCCGTCGGCCCCAACACCATCGAGGCAACGACCAAAACGCTCGCCCGCCGCATCGCCGACGCGTTCATCGATCCCTTCGCCGGCATCCTCGCCGCGCTCGCACTGGTCTCGCTCTACATCGACGTGCTCGCCGTGCCCGAACCGCAGCGCGACCCCTCCACGGTCATCGTCATCGGCACCATGCTGCTGGTATCGGGCGGCATGAAGTTTATCCAGGAAGCCCACAGCGGCAATGCGGCCGAGGCCCTCAAGGACCTGGTCTCCAACACTTGCACCGCCCTGCGCGACGGCGAGCGCATCGAGATCCCCTTCGACGAGCTCGTCCCCGGCGATGTAATCCGTCTCTCTGCCGGCGATATGGTGCCGGCAGATGCCCGCATCATCACCGCGCGCGACCTGTTTGTGATCGAGTCCGCACTCACCGGCGAGAGCGAGGCCGTCGAGAAGACCACCGCCGTCACCGTCGTCGAGGGCGCCGACGGCTCCGCACTGCCACTCTCTGCCTGCAAGAACATCGTCTTTACCGGCACCTCCGTGCAAAACGGCGCCGCCATGGCGCTTGTCGTTGCCACCGGCTCGGACACCTACCTGGGCGGCATCGCCAAGATGCTCAACGGGCGCGGCGAAAAGAGCGCGTTTGACCGCGGCGTCTCGAGCGTCTCCATGCTGCTGGTGCGCCTGATGCTCGTTATGGCGCCGGCCGTCTTTGCCATCAACGCCGCCACCAAGGGCAACGTCATCGACGCGCTGCTGTTCGCCACGAGCGTGGCCGTGGGCATCACGCCGCAGATGCTTCCCGTCATCGTGACCACGAGCCTGTCGCAGGGCGCCAAGGACCTCGCCCGTCGCCAGGTTATCGTCAAGGAGCTGCCGGCGATTCAAAACCTCGGAGCGATGGACGTCCTGTGCTGCGACAAGACCGGCACCCTCACCGAAGACCGCATCGTGCTCGAGCGCTACCTCAACACCGATGGCAACGAGGACGCGCGCGTGCTGCGCCATGCGTTTTTGAACAGCTTCTTCCAGACCGGCCTCAAAAATCTTATCGACCTGGCCGTAATCGACCGTGCCGATGTGACGCCCTCGACCGTCGCACCCGATTCCATGCTGGGCCAGAGCCTGCGCGACCGCTACACCAAGGTCGACGAGGTTCCCTTCGATTTCTCGCGCCGCCGCCTGAGCGTAGTTGTCGCCGATGCCCAAGGCAAAACCCAGATGGTCACCAAGGGCGCTGCCGAGGAAATGCTCGAGATCTGCTCCTTTGTCGAAGCCGATGGCGTCGCCCAGCCTCTCACCGAAGATAAGCTCGCCCAGATTCGCAAGCAGGTCGCCGGACTCAACGCCGAGGGCCTGCGCGTGATTGCCGTGGCGCAGAAGACCAATCCGCGCTGCGTGGGCGAGTTTGGCATCGCCGACGAATGCGACATGGTGCTGATGGGCTTTTTGGCCTTCCTCGATCCTCCCAAAGCAAGTGCCGCGGGCGCCGTCGCCACCCTCGAGGCCAAGGGCGTGGCGGTCAAGGTCCTAACCGGCGACAACGACCGCGTCGCCGCCACCGTCTGCGAGCAGATTTGTATCGATGCGAGCAACGTCTTGCTCGGCTCCGAGATCGATGCGCTCGATGACGCCGAACTTGCCGAGCGCGCCGAGAAAACCCACCTCTTCGCCAAGCTCTCGCCGCTGCAGAAGGCGCGCCTGGTACGTGTCATGCGCGAGATGCTCGGCCACACCGTGGGCTTTATGGGCGACGGCATCAACGACGCCGCCGCCATGCGTGCGAGCGATTGCGGCATCTCGGTCGATTCGGCCGTCGATATTGCCAAGGAATCCGCCGATATCATCTTGCTTCAGAAGGACCTGGGCGTGCTCGAGCGCGGCATCATCGAAGGCCGCCGCACCTACGGCAACCTGCTCAAGTACCTCAAGACCACGGTGAGCTCCAACTTTGGCAATGTGCTGTCCGTGACCGCCGCGAGCCTGTTCTTGCCGTTTTTGCCCATGAGCGCCCTGCAGCTGGTGCTGCTGTCGCTCGTCTACGAGATCGTGTGCATCGCGCTGCCGTGGGACACCGTCGATGACACCTGGACTGCCCGCCCGCGCGCCTGGGACGCCGCGTCTATCAAGGGCTTTATGCTCGAGCTGGGCCCCGTAAGCTCGCTGTTTGACATCGTGACCTTCGCCGCGCTCTTCTTTGTCGTGTGCCCCGCCGCCGTGGACGCAAGCTGGCCCGAGCTTGCCGCCGCGGGCGACGTCGCGGGTATGGCGACCTTTGCTGCGCTCTTCCAGAGCGGCTGGTTTGTCGAGTCCATGTGGTCGCAGACACTCGTGATCCACATGTTGCGCTCCCCGCATCTGCCGAGCCCGCGCGACCACGCCGCGCCCGCATTGTGCGTTCTTACCGTGCTGGGCCTGGCGCTCGTCACCTGGCTGCCGGCAAGCCCCATCGCCGATGCGCTCGGCCTCATGCCGCTGCCGACGAGCTTCTTCGCGCTGCTCATCGGCATCGTCGCCGCCTACATCGCACTCACTCAGCTGGCCAAGCGCCACTACATCGCCCGCCACGGCGAGCTGCTGTAGCAAGCAGACGGAAAACACCCTGCCAGCTGCCGTTGCCACTACCACAGCTGCCAACGCCCCTGCCGCTGCCGTTGCCTCTGCCGCCGCCGCAATCTATCCCCTCAGCAATTGCGGTGAAATAGTTCCTGTTTAAAGCCCCGTGACTTTAATTTAGGGACTATTCCACCGCAACTTATTGGGAGATTAGCTAGTCCTTGGGTGTCCAGGACCAGAAGAAGTTGATGAGGGCCACGCGCGAGGCGGTACCGGCCTTTTGTTGATCGAGGAAATGTGGCGATAGAGCGTGGAGCGCGAAAGAAAGAGCGTTGTGGCGATGTCCTGAACGCTCTGGTCCGAAACGACCAAGACCTCAAGAATATCGCGCTCGCGCCTTGTAAGCCCAAAGGTGACGACGAAGGCATCGAGGCGTTCATCGGACGTGGGCTCCGCGCCCTCCGCCACTCATTTAAGCACCGCTCATTTAAGTACGTCCCCAATGAGTGGCCGAAGAGTGTCCCCCGCGATTAGTCGTTTAAGAACGTCCCCAACGACTGGTCAAAAATGGGCCATGTGTCCCAGTTGTGGAGACTCCTTGAGCCGTCTGGGTATCGCGAAGGATCGCGCACTCCCCCATCATCAAAAGTGACACACGCTACCAGTTGATGGGAGGCAGCCATGGGCTTCTTTGACAAGATGTTCGAGAAGAAAGAGTGCGCGATTTGCGGTACCGAGCTGGGACTTCTAGGTAAGACAAAAATCAATGAAGGCTACCTGTGCAAAGAGTGCGCCGGCAAGCTCTCCCCCTACTTTCACGGCTATCGCTCCAGCACCGCGGACGATATCCGTGAGCAACTCGCCTACCGCGAGGCCAACGCCGAGCGCCTGTCTTCGTTCAACCCCACGCGCACGCTTTCTGCCGGGCGCACCAATATTATGCTCGATGAGGACGCGGGCCTGTTGATCATCACTTCGCAGAGCCGCTGGCGCGACGCCAATCCCGACATCATCGAGTTCTCGCAGGTACTCGGCTGCGATATGGATATCGACGAGCATCGCACCGAGATCTATCGCGAGACCAAGGACGGCGAGCGCGAGAGCTACAACCCGCCGCGCTACGACCTGGATTACGACTTTAACCTGACCATCCACGTCAACACGCCGTACTTTACCGAGATCAACCTGCGCGTGAACGACTCCACCATCGATCAGCGCGGCTCCATCGAATACCGCGAGGCCAAGCGCCAGGCAACCGAGGTCCGCGACGCGCTGGTGCAGCTGCGCCAGGAGACGCGCGACAGCGTCGTGGCCGCCAAGGCCCCCAAGACCGCGGTGACCTGCCCCTTCTGCGGAGCCACCACCATTCCCGATGCCAGTGGGCGCTGCGAATACTGCGGCGGCGCCATCGGCGCATAGCCTCCGGCAGCGAAAGGACCGATCATGGCCTTCGAGAGCGTTAACTATCAGTGCCCTGCCTGCGGTGGCCCCTTGCATTTTGCAAGCGCCGAGCAAAAGCTCGTCTGCGACTACTGTGACTCGCGCTTTGAAGTCGAAGAAGTCGAGGCCCTCTATCGCGAGCGCCAGGACAAGGCAGATGCCAAAGCCGATGCCGCAGCCGCGGCCCCCAAGCCTGCTGTCGACGATGCCGTGCAGGAGCTGGCTCAAAACGCCGGTTACATCTGCTCGTCGTGCGGCGCCGAGCTCGTGTCCGACGGCACCGTCGCTGTCACCACCTGCCCGTACTGCGGCAACTCCGCCGTAGCGCCCGGTCAGCTTTCGGGCGACTTCTCGCCCGACCTGGTGATTCCATTTAAGCTCGGGCGCGATGACGTCACGGCCGCACTCAAGGAACACTACAAGGGCAAGATCTTGCTGCCCAAGAGCTTTGTCACCGGCAACCACATCGACGAGGTCCAAGGTGTCTACGTGCCGTTTTGGCTCTACGGTGCCCGCGTTGACGGCGAAGTGTACTTTGACGCGACCAACGAGACCGTGACCGAGGAATCCGACCGCACCGTCACGACCACCGACCACTACGATGCCTATCGCAAGGGCAATATCTCGTTTAAGCGCGTGCCCGTCGACGGATCGTCCAAGATGCCCGACGGCCACATGGACGCCATCGAGCCGTTTGACTACGGCGCACTGCGTCCGTTCTCGGTCGCATATATGCCCGGCTACATCGCCAACCGTTACGACGAGGACTGCGAGACCTGCAAAGCGCGCGCCGAGCGCCGTATGGAAGAAAGCACGATCTCGGCCCTGCGCGAGACCGTCGTCGACGAATACGACGATGCTACGGTCGAAAGCAAGCAGCTCGACTACACCTGGGAAGACAGCGACTACGCCCTGTTCCCCGTCTGGATGCTCTCCACCTCGTGGAACGGCAAGAGCCACCTGTTTGCCATGAACGGCCAGACCGGCCGCTTGGTCGGCGAGCTCCCCTGCTCCAAGCCCAAGCTCGCCATCGCCTCGGTGCTGTTCTTCGTGATCGGATTTATCCTCTCCCAGATTCTCTTTATGGGGGAATACGCCTTCGATCCGGATTACCTCACCTTTGATATCGAGGGCATCCTCATCGACATCATTGCGCCGCTGATCATCGTGATTATCGGAGACGTGCTACTGGTAGGCCAGCTCAAGACGGCCAACGAAGCAACCCATGCCGATGAGTATTGTGGCGAGCTCGACCTGACCGAGAAGCACGACACCTTCAGCCACACCGAGACCACCGTTGTCATGAAGGACAACAAGGACGATTAGCCATTCTGACCAATACCACCCGGCCTTTGACGAGAAAGGAAGATCACCATGGGACTCTTGAAAGCTGGATTGGGTGCTGCCGGCGGCGTCATGGCCGACCAGTGGAAGGAATTTATCTATTGCGAATCGATGCCCGCTGACGTCTTAGCCTGCAAGGGCAGCAAGCGCACCGGCGGCCGCAGCTCCAACACACGCGGCGAGGACAACGTCATCTCCAACGGCTCCGTCATCGCCGTCAACGACGGCCAGGGCATGCTCGTGGTGCAAAACGGCAAGATCATCGAGGTCGCGCTGGAGCCTGGCGAGTTTGTCTTTGACACCGGCAGCGAGCCGAGCGTCTTTAGCGGCAATCTGGGCGACTCCATCAAGGAAACGTTCGCCAATATCGGCAGCCGTTTTACCTTTGGCGGCGATGCAGGCAAGGACCAGCGCGTCTACTTTATCAACACCAAGGAGATCATCGGCAACAAGTACGGCACCGCCTCGCCTGTGCCCTTCCGCGTGGTCGATAACAACATTGGCCTGGATGTCGACATCTCCGTTCGCTGCAACGGCGAGTATTCGTACCGCATCACCAACCCGCTGCTGTTCTACACCAACGTGTGCGGCAACGTGACCGATAGCTACACGCGCGATAAGATCGACAGCCAGCTTAAGTCCGAGCTGCTCACCGCTCTGCAGCCCGCCTTTGCCAAGATCTCGGAGATGGGCATCCGCTACAGCGCCATCCCCGGCCACACCACCGAGCTCGCCCGCGCGCTCAACGAGGTCCTCTCGGCCGACTGGCGCGACCTGCGCGGCGTCGAGATCGTGAGCTTTGGCGTCAACTCCATCGCCGCCTCGCAAGAAGACGAGCAGATGATCAAGGACCTGCAGAAGGCCGCGGTCATGCGCGATCCCACCATGGCAGCCGCCAACATCGCCAGCGCCCAGAGCGATGCGATGCGCGCAGCAGCCGCCAACCCCAACGGCGCGATGGCAGGCTTTATGGGCATGGGCATGGCAGGTGGCATGGGCGGCATGAATGCCAGCCAGCTGTTCGCCGCCGGCCAGGCACAGCAGCAGGCTGCCCCGCAGCCGGCTCCGGCTCCCGCCCCCGCACCGGCTCCTGCCGCTGCCCCCGCGGCCGGCACGTGGACCTGCAGCTGCGGTGCCACCAACACCGGCAAGTTCTGCCCCGAGTGCGGCAGTCCCGCACCCGCCCCGGCACCGGCCAAGTGGTTCTGCCCCAACTGCGGCAGCGAAAACGGCGGCAAGTTCTGCAGCAACTGCGGAACGCCCAGGCCCTAGCCCCTCTATCCGGTAATTGGCGGGGAGGTCCGCCACCCCCGCATTTGCTTCTATGGGTTTCGTTCGATAAAGGAGGACACCATGAAGACAACGTTCAAAAAGTCCGCACTCGCATTTCTGACATGCGTCCTGGCGCTCGCCTTTGCCCTGACGGGCTGCAGCGGCGGCGGCAAAGACCCCAAGGCCAACTTCGTCGGCAGCTGGGAACTCTCGGGTGGAACCGTGGATGGCGAAGAGCTAACCGATGAGTACATGAAGATGCTCGAGGATTGGGGTGTCCACTGCGTCCTGATTCTCGATGAGGACGGTACAGGTGCCCTCGACCTGTTCCTTGAAGTCGTCGACCTTAAATGGGAGGCAAAGGACGCCACCACCGTAACCCTCACCGCCGAAGATGAGTCGCACGACCTGAAGCTCAAGGACGACAAGCTCGTCCTGGAGGTGGACGGCGACAAGATTATCTTTACGAAGTCCGACAAGGATCTGTCCGGTACGGTGAAGAAGGATCGCGAGAACGCCGAGAAGGAAGAAGAGATCGATGAGGCCGTCGAAGACGACGACGTCCAGAGCATCGAAATCTCCCCCGCCGTCACCGTCGCCGATGACGACCTGTGCACCATCACCATCACCGAGAAGTTCAAGGACGACTGGGGCGACATCGGCTTTGTCGTCAACATCACCAACAAGAGCGACAAGGACCTGACCTTCTACGCTCCTTCCGGCAAGACCAACGTCAACGGCACCATGAAGGAACCCTGGTTCTCGGCTCACCTGATGCCCGGCACCAACGCCACCGAGGAATTCACGTTCTCGAGCGGCGAGCTTGACAGCCTTGACGACCTGGTCAATACGACCATCGGCATCGACGCCTACCTGACCGATTCCTACGAGGACGTCGCCTCCTACAGCGCAACCATCGCGTAACGGCACGTAACATCAGCCGCGGGTTGGCGGACACATCCGCGCACATGTCAGGCGGGGCCGCAGGAGTTGATCCTGCGGCC
>CABRFG010000074.1 GCA_902470095.1 uncultured Collinsella sp. | reverse complement strand
GCGGCGCGGCGGGCGTCAATGTGCTGAGCGTCGAGGAAGACGACACCGCGTTTAACAAGGTCGACAGCGCAAACAAAGGCGACAACGGCGTCTATACGGTTGAGCAGTCCGACAGCGGCGTAAGAATCAAGGTGTTCAGCCCCCACGAGAGCGGCGACAGCGCGATCTATTACGTGAGCTACACCATGACCGGTGCGGTCATGAACTGGGCCGATACCGCCGAGCTCTATTGGAAATTCGTGGGCGACGGCTGGTCCGCGGATTCCGATGACGTCGAGATGGAAGTGCACTTCGCAAATGCCGCTGCCGGGACGGCGGCCGTCAAGGGCGATAACTTCCGCGCATGGGGCCACGGCCCGCTGACGGGCGACGTATCGCTCGATGCGGACGAACCCATGGTCACCTATACCATTCCCTGCGTGCATCAGGGCGAATTTGCCGAGGCGCGCATCGCCTTCCCCAGCGACTGGGTGCCGCAGCTTGCCGCCTCGGGCGAAGAGCGCATGTCAACGATCCTGAGCGAAGAGAAGGAATGGGCCGACGAAGCTAACGCCCGCCGCGCTCACGCTCGCATGATTGCCAATGTACTTGCCGTGCTAAGTGTTGTCGCGGCGGTGGCCTTTACCGGCACAATCGTTGTGCTCAAGTTGCGCAAGCGCAAGCCCAAACCGCTTTTCCAGGACGAGTATTTCCGCGATGTGCCTTCGGCCGACCATCCCGCCGTGCTTTCGGCCCTCATGAGTTGGAACGAGGTGCCCGATCAGGCATATATCGCCACGCTCATGAAGCTCACTGACGACCGTGTGATCAAGCTGGAGCAGGCAACCGTGACCAAGGCCAAGAAGGGTCTGTTGGGGCGTGAAAAAGAAGAGCAGACGTATCGCGTGACGGTGAGCGATGCGGGCTGGAAGTCGGCCAAGGGCATTGACCGCATGGTGCTCAAGGTCTTCTTTGCCGGTGCTAAGCCCGACGAGAATGGCGATCGCTCGCGCACGTTTGACGAGCTGCAGCACTACGTCAAGCAGCACGCTACGCCCGTGGGCGACAAGCTCGAGGACTATCAGAACACCGTTAAGGGCAAGCTGGCCGATAGCGAGTACGTTGCCTCGGACGGCATTGTCGCAATGGTGTTTTGCCTGGTTCTCGGTATTCTGATCGCCTGTGTTCCCGCGGGATCCATCTTCTTTACCGACGGCGCGCAGGCGAACATTGTCGCCGCGGTTATCTCGGTGCCGATTGTGCTGGTGGGTATTGGCGTGGGCCTTACGTTCCGCCGCTTTACGCCGGAGGGTGCCGAGGTGGCGGCTCGCTGCAAGGCGCTTAAGCATTGGCTTGAGGATTTCACGCGTCTAAAGGAAGCCGTCCCCGGCGATCTGGTTCTGTGGAATAAACTTCTGGTGATGGGTGCGGCGCTGGGCGTTTCGAAGGAAGTTCTGCGTCAGCTTGCCGAGGCCGTGCCGCCCGAGGTGCGCGAGGCCGACGGTTTCTACGACAATTACCCCTGCTACTGGTGGTACTACCATCACTACGGAAACCAGTCCCCGCTCGATTCGTTTGATGACGTGTATCACGAGAGCATCCGTGAGCTGGTTTCGAGTTCCGATAGCTCGAGCGGCGGCGGTGGCGGCGGCTTCTCGGGCGGCGGAGGCGGCGGCGTCGGCGGAGGCGGCGGCGGAACGTTCTAGCGGTCGTAAATTATGGGATGGGCTTTTCTCGACAGCCGTCGGGGGAAGCCCATCCCTTTTTATGCGCTACCTACGAAGACTGTCCCCAACGACTAGTCACTGGGGACGTTCCTAAATGACTAGGTATGGCTGCTGGGCCTAGGCTGTTAGGTCGAGTTCGTAGAGGAAGCTTTCGCGCGGCATGTCGTGACGGCGCTCTTCGCGGTTGGCGCGGTGCGTGGCCGTGCGCTTAAAGCCATGCAGCTCGTAGAACTTCCACGAGCAGTTGGAGTCGGTGTACAGGTGCGCCCTCGTCGCCCCGCGCGAGGATAGGTACGAGACTGCGGCGTCGAGCAACACCGAGCCAACGCCCAGGCCATGGACGTCGCGATCTACGGCAAGCAGCGTGACCTCGTTGTCGTGTGGCAACGGGCTGCTTTCGAGCAGGCGGTTGTTGGTTCGGATGGTTGCGCGCACAAACGAGAGATACTCGGCGCAGGCATCGGGCTCCAGCTCGCGCATTTGCGATAGCAGTGCGCGTTCGGTATCCAGCCAATGTTCCTTAACGGTGGCGCCGGAGCTCTGTCCCGCACGCGCGAGCGCAATGCCGCGCGCCTGACCGTCGATTACGGCAACCAGCGAAAACGTCGAAGACGAAAGGCAGTAGGCGAGGTCACACGCGGCCTCGAGGCGGTTGTACTCATCGTTATCCGAATTGTTATGCCAAAGCTGCTGCAGAATCAACGCGATGGCGTCGAAGTCTTCGGTATCAAACGGTCGGTAGAGAACCCGCGAGACCATGGTGCCTCTTTCTTTTGCGGATGCATATCGAGCACAGTTCTACCACGCTATTGGCATCTAATTATGGTGCCCCTGTGTTCCATGAACTCACCGTGCCCGGTGCCGTGCTCATCCCCTCCGCTCGCAAGCTTTTTCTGCATATGCGCCCGTTGCGGGGTGCAACGTCGCGCTCGATGCGCTACATTGAATCAGTATTTTCAATGCCGCTGCGCGAGCGCTGCAGATCGACGTATCACCGACTCACAGAGCACGGCGGCGTACCAGACAGGAGGACTGCATGGGATCTGATGTGAAGATCGCACGTGCGTTGATCTCGGTTACCGATAAGACGGGCGTCGTCGATTTCGCACGGACGCTGGTCGATGACTTTGGCGTCGAGATCATCTCTACGGGCGGCACGGCTCGTGCCATCGAGGACGCGGGCGTCCCCGTAACCCCCATCGAGGAGTTCACGGGCTATCCCGAGATGATGGACGGCCGCGTTAAGACCCTGCATCCCAAGGTTCACGGCGCGCTGCTGGCCCGCCGCGATTCCGAGCAGCACATGCAGGAGGCCGCTCAGCACGGCATCAAGCTGATCGATCTGGTCGTCGTCAACCTGTACGAGTTCGAGAAGACCGTCGCCAACCCCGAGGTCACCTTCGCGGACGCCATCGAGCACATCGACATTGGTGGCCCCTCCATGCTGCGCTCTGCCGCCAAGAACGCCACGAGCGTTACCGTCATCTCCGACCCGGCCGACTATGATGCCGTCCTGGCCGAGATGCACGAGACCGGTGGCTGCACCACGCTTTCCACCCGTCGTCGCCTGCAGGTGAAGGTCTACCAGACCACCGCCGCCTACGACACGGCTATCTCCCGTTGGCTTGCCGCCCAGGCAAGCGACGTGGCGGACACCTCTGCCAAGCTCGAGATCTCGCTGGAGAAGGTCGACGACCTGCGCTATGGCGAGAACCCGCAGCAGAAGGCTACGGTCTATCGCTTTGCCGAGGGCTGCGAGAACACCGCGAGCTCGCAGTTCCCGCTCGTGGGCTCCGAGCAGATCCAGGGCAAGCCGCTCAGCTACAACAACTATCTGGATGCCGACGCCGCTTGGAACCTGGTCCGCGAGTTCGACGAGCCGGCCTGCGTGATCCTCAAGCATCAGAACCCCTGCGGCTCCGCCGTGGCCGAGGACATCACGGCCGCCTACGACCGCGCCTTCGCCTGCGATCCCAAGAGCGCCTTCGGCGGCATCATCGCCTGCAACCGCGAGATTCCCTATGAGCTGGTTGAGCACTTTGCCGATCAGAACAAGCAGTTCGTCGAGGTCATCATCGCTCCGAGCTACACTGCCGAGGCGCTCGAGCGCATGGCCAAGCGCCCCAACCTGCGCGTGCTGGCTACCGGCGGCGTGGACCACGGCGCCCAGGTGGAGCTGCGCTCCGTCGACGGCGGCATGCTGGTGCAGGAAGTCGACCATGTGACCGAGGATCCCGCTACCTTTACGTTCCCCACCGACCGCAAGCCCACCGACGCCGAGATGGCCGAGCTCGAGTTTGCCTGGAAGGTCTGCAAGGGCGTTAAGTCCAACGCCATCCTGGTCTCCAAGGGCAAGGCCGGCATTGGCATGGGCCCCGGTCAGCCCAACCGCGTGGATTCTGCGCTGCTGGCCTGCGAGCGTGCCGAGGACTTCTGCGAGCGCGAGGGCGTGGAGAAGGGCGGCTTTGCCTGCGCAAGCGACGCGTTCTTCCCGTTCCGCGACAACGTCGACGTGCTTGCCGAGCATGGTGTGACCTGCATTATCCAGCCCGGCGGCTCCAAGCGCGACGACGAGAGCATCCAGGCCTGCAACGAGCATGGCATTGCGATGGTCTTCACGGGCGCTCGCCACTTCCGCCATTAAGTAGGGAGGTGGCGCTGCGGCTTGCCCAGCCACCGCACCTTGCCGCTCATTCGTCGCTCGCGTACCCAAGTACGCGTCGCTCCTCTTTCACGGCAATCTGCGGCACCTGGGCAACCCTCGCCGACCTGTTAGGTCGTGGGATGTTATCTCGTCCCTTGGACTTGCCTTGCTTCTAAAATAATCTCTGCAAAAGACGGTCGCTCCGTTTGGAGGGCCGTCTTTTTGGTATAAGAGGACGGAATGACTAACACGAAAGGTATGACCATGCCCCAGATTGATGATGCCGAGCTGTTTGGCAATGCCGAGGATCAGCGTGCGTACGAGGAATTTTGCGCCAATCAGGAGGCGGTCGAGAAGTTCACGCTCGACAAGCCTGCGCTTATCTGCCGTTGGCGCATGTCCAACAAAAAGGTGCCCATGCTCAACCGCCACATCCGTGCGCTATCCGAGCGCCTGGTGCAGGGCGAGCCGCTTACCCATAACATGCTCAGCTGGGCCAAGCAGCACGTTGAGTGGTCGCTTGCCGAGGGCGATTACACCGCGCACGACGGTGTGCTCATGCTGGTGATTGACGTCAACGGTAATGCCGCCATGACGGTGGGGGAGTACGAGCCGCTCGCCGATACGTCGGCCAAGGCGCTGCGTGCCCGCTCCGCCGAGGCTCGCTCCGAGGCCGACGAGACCGGCGTGGCGCCCGAGCTGCTCGCCGCCGTCAACAACGGCGAGCTTGCCTTTGTGGCGCCGGCGGACGAGTTCCTGTGCGGCACGGCGACGCTCATCGAGCAACTGGCCCAGACCAAGGGCATCCCGGTCACGCGCGTAGACATTCCCGCGCAGCTTAAGGGCGCGCTGTTCCTGGTGAGCGACGAGCACGGCGTGGTCCCCGCAGCCGAGGCCGACGCCGCCGAGGCCGACGCCGCGACGGTCGCCTTCTTCGCCGAAGGCTACGAAAAGCTCCGTGCCCGTCGCTAAACGATTTTTCTGGGACGGGGATTAAAGAATCATTTTGGTCCCCGCCACCGCTGCGAGTGCGAGGCGGACAAAACGCCCCCGCTCGCGAACAGTTCTGTCACCTGGCACCGCGCGAGGCGTGTACCTGCGACGCCGTGGGCATAATGGTGTGGAAAGTGCAAGTTACGCGAAATGGGAGGACACATGGCGCTGATTTATGTCGTTGAGGACGACGAGCCCATTCGTCGTGAGCTTATCGACATCCTTGCCCGCGCCGGGTTTGAAATTGAGGCCTGCGAATCGTTTGAGCATGTCTCGCGCGATATTCTCGCCGCCGCGCCCGACCTGGTGCTGCTCGACCTCACGCTTCCCGTCAAGGACGGCCAGCATATCTGCCATGAGGTCCGTCGCGAATCCGAGGTCCCCATCATCGTTCTCACGTCGCGCACGACCGAGATCGACGAGGTCATGGCCATGACGCTCGGCGCGGACGACTTTGTTCCCAAGCCCTACAGCGCGCGCGTGCTTGTGGCGCGCATCAACGCACTGCTGCGTCGCACCGCGGCGGCAGGCGAGCGCAGTACACTTGTCCACAAGGGGCTGGAGCTCGACCTCGCCCGCTCAATGGTCACCAACACGCAAACCGGCACCAGCACCGAGCTCACCAAAAACGAACTGCGTATCCTCTCACTGCTTCTGAGTCGCGCGGGCAAGATCGTTTCGCGCTCGGCCATCATGCAGGACCTGTGGGACTCCGACGCCTTCGTGGACGACAATACGCTCACCGTCAACATCAACCGCCTGCGCACCACGCTCGAAAAAATCGGCATCAAGGGGTATTTGACGACGCATCGCGGCCAAGGCTATTCGGTCTAGGGGCCGGCTATGTCGTTTGGCAAGTTCTTTAAAGACTCGCTGCTTCCCGTCGCCGTGTGGACGTGCGGCGTGCTGCTGAGCTGCTTTGTGCTGGCGGTCGCCGGTGCTTCGACATCTATTGTGGTCGTGGCGGTTGGTGTGTCCTTTATCTTTGGCATGCTGGGCGTCGTGATCGAGTATGCGCGCCGCCGCCGTTTTCTGCGCCAGCTGGAGCGTGCGGCAGAGGAGCTCGAGAGTCCCACATGGGTGCAGGAGATGGTGCAATGCCCGACCTATGCCGAGGGCGAGCTCGAGTACGAGGTCTTGCGCCGGGTGGGCAAAGCCGCTTGCGACGAGGTTGCCGAAGGCCGGCGTCAGACCGATGACTATCGTGACTATATCGAGAGCTGGGTCCACGAGGCCAAGCTGCCCCTGGCGGCGGCTCACCTGATTTTGGAAAACCTGGATGGCAGCGAAGACGACCTGTCGCGCGTGGATGACCTGGGCCGTGAGCTGGCTCGCGTGGAGCGCTATATCGACCAGGCGCTGTACTACGCGCGCTCGGAAGTCGCGGAGCGCGACTACCTGATTCGCCGTTGGGATCTCAAGACCTTGGTGACGGGCGCGATTAAGGCCAACGCGCGTGAGCTCATCGCGGCGCACGTGGCCCCGGTGTGCGAGAACCTCGACTTCGAGGTCTTTACCGACGAGAAGTGGCTCGAGTTTATTCTGGGCCAGCTTATTCAGAACAGTATTAAATATGCGCGCGAGGACGGCGCGAAGATCGTGTTTTCGGGCGCGTTGCTGGACGAGGGCCTGGCGAGCGAACGCATCGAGCTCACTGTCGCGGACAACGGCTGCGGCGTGAGCGCGGCCGACCTGCCGCGCGTGTTCGAGAAGGGCTTTACCGGCGACAACGGCCGCACCACCAAGCGCGCAACGGGCATCGGCCTCTACCTGGTGGCGCGCCTCTGCTCCAAGATGGGCATCGACGTCACCGCGGCATCCGAGCCCGGCAAAGGCTTTGTCGTCACGTTTGCCTTCTCAACCAACAAGTTCCAATACTTTGAGTAGTCAGCCCGTATAGCGTAGACGTTCAGGATCTTCCCATTTAAGAAGAAATCAGGCTTTTCGGCAGCTATATTCCCGAACGGGAACATTGCTAATGTAGTCAACACTATATTCCCGTACATGAACATAGTGCTACAGTTTTATACTATGTTCACGGGCAGGAATATAGCTGGAGGCGTTATGAGAACGGTGACAACGATTAAAAAGCTGGATGGGCGCGTCAAGCTCAAACCGTCGGAAGCCGCTTTCTCGGAGCGCACGGTTTTCGATCCCTCTGAGATAGGGAAGGCCCTTAGGCTCAGAAGGCGTGAGCTCGGCTTGACTCAACGTGACGTCGCGACTATGACGGGTCGCAGCCTTCGTGTGATTGGTGATATCGAACGGGGGCGGACAACGGTCGAAATTGGTGTCATTTTCGATTACGCCTCCATCGTGGATATTGATTTTATTCTGAAGGTGAGGGGGAAGTAATGGATGGCACGCTGTTCGTTCACCGTGAGTTTAATGGGTCTTACCAGCTGGTCGGCATATTGGAGGAAAATGCGGGGTTTCCGATATTCACCTATAGCCCCAAATATCTCGAGAGCGGTGATGCGGCGCCGATTTCGATCTCGCTGCCGTTGACGGCCGAGACATTTAGTCCGGACGCAACGGGTTCCTTTTTCTCCGGCATCATTCCGGAGGGGCAGCTCAACAGGGACCTTGAGAAAAGGGCGCGAGCGGAACGCGGAGATTACTTCAAGGTACTCGATTTGGTCCGCGATGAACCCGTCGGCGCCCTGGTTCTGACGCGAGAGCCTTCGGGCGACAGCCTCGAAATGGACTATGAAGAGATAGGTGCGGAACAGCTAAGCGGGCTGGCATACGCACCGGCGGAGGTTGCTTTTGATTTAGCGCTAGAGAGTCGAATCTCCCTTGCAGGTGCTCAGGCGAAGATCGGTCTCTACCATACGGGCGATGACCCATGTGGTGGATGGTACCTGCCTCATGGAGCGGCTCCATCCACGCACATTCTCAAGGCGGGGTCGAAAACGTTCCCGGGCGAGACAGTGTGCGAAGCGATGTGCGTGAGAGCCGCCTCTCTGATGGACCTATCGGCCGAAGAGTGTTTTCTTATCCGAGTTGAGGATGCCGAGCCAATTATCGCCGTGAAGCGATTTGACCGAGTAACGTCTGATGCCGGACGCTCGGTTGACGGATTGCCAATTCCATACCGTTTGCATCAGGAAGATGTTTGTCAGGCCAAGGGCGTCTCGCGTGAGCTTAAATATGAGCCGACGGGCGTCAATTACCTGGGGCTTATCGTCGATGCGGTGCGAAGGGCGTCGACGAATCAAATGGAGGACAGGTTCCTTGTCGGCTATAACCAGCTGTTCGACTATGCCGTAGGTAACTGTGATAACCATCTAAAGAACTGGTCGCTCGTATGGGACGAAAGTTGGAAGCAGGTGAGGTTGGCGCCGCTCTATGACGTGCTGTGCACAACGGTTTACCCCAGTCTCGTTCGTGAGATGGGCGTCTCGTTTGGTGGGAGCCGCAAGATTGACGAAGTAACGCGCGGGTCGGTGATGAGCCAAATGATTGGGGCGGGTTTGCCCGGGGGAATTGTCGCCGGAATGATTGCTGATACCTGCAATGAGGTTCCAGACGCGCTAAGAGACGCCGCGCGCGGTCTCAAAGAAGAGGGTTTTCCCGAAGCGGAGGTAATGTTCGAGAAGATCATTCCAGAAGTGCAAGCTCGTCTAAGCAGGATCGCCTTATAGTAAAAACGTGCCATCCCAAACAAAACGTGCCGCCCCAAACCGGGCGGGACGCCATTTTT
>CABRFG010000073.1 GCA_902470095.1 uncultured Collinsella sp. | reverse complement strand
TCTCGGTCGGGTGGTTGTGGGTCTCGTTCTTGAACAGGAACAGCCAGTCCTGGTCCTCACCGTCGACATCGACCTTCACCTTGACGGTGCAGGCGTTGATCTCCTCGGACTCGTCGACATCGGTCATGACGCCGGTCTTCTTGAGGTACTTGGCGCCGATGGTGCCCATGTCCATGAGGCAGACGGGCTTGGCGTCGCGACCGAGTTCGTGGCGCATCTCCATGTAGCGGTCGAAGGCCTGCTGCACCACGGCGTCGTCGATCGTCACGTCGTCCAGGACGGTGCCGAAGGTGGTGTGGCGGCAGTGGTCGGACCAATAGGTGTCGATCACGCGGATCTCGGTGATGGTGGGGTCGCGGTCCTCATCGCGGAAGTACTGCTGGCAGAAGGCGATGTCCGCCTCGTCCATGGCAAGGCCGCGATCGGCGATAAAGGCGGCAAGGCCGGCCTCGTCGAGCTCGCGGAAGCCGTCGAGCACCTCGACGGGCTGGGGCTCGGGGGTCTCCATGTACAGCGTCTCGGGCAGGTCGAGCGAGGCGATGCGCGCCTCGACGGGGTTCACCACGTAGTGCTTGATGGCATCGATGGCGGTCTCATCCAGAGCGCCCGAGATCATATAGACCTTGGCGGAGCGCACGGCGGGGCGCTCGCCCTGGCTGATGAGCTGCACGCACTCGCTGGCGGAGTCGGCGCGCTGGTCAAACTGGCCAGGCAGGAATTCGACGGCAAAGACGGCGCCATCGCTTGCGGGGAGCTCGTCGTAGGTCACATCGACCTGGGGCTCGCTAAAGACGGTCGGCACGCAGGAGCGGAAAAGCTCCTCGTCGATGCCCTCGACGTCGTAGCGGTTGATGATCCTCAGGGCCTCGAGGCCCTTGATGCCGAGAATTTCGGTCAGCTCGCCCTTGAGCTGCTGAGCCTCGACGTCGAACCCGGGTTTCTTCTCCACGTAGATACGAGAGACCATTGGTTCCTGCCTTCCTGATCGGTTGGGCGTACGGTACGGTATGCGGCAGCGGTCGGTTTACGGGGCAAGCCTCGCGGTCGCCTTGAGCCACATGTTTGTAAACCTCACTATGATACGACAGCTCGCGGCGCGGTGAGGACGGCGAGGGTGCTACAGTGAAGCGCAAACAAGAGAAAGGCATCACATGGCATTCGTTTCGCTCGCCATCATCGCACTCGTGGCCTTTGCAAGCCCCTTCATCGCCTCGGCGATTCCTGGAAAACCCGTTCCCGAGACGGTCTTTTTGCTCGTGCTCGGCGCGGTGCTGGGACCCCATATGCTCGGCGTCATCCATGTAGATGCCGAGGTCTCGCTTGTGTCCGAGCTCGGTCTGGCCTTTTTGTTCCTGCTTGCCGGCTTTGAGATCGACCCCAAGAGCATCACGGGCGTCGAGGGGCGCTACGGCTTGGCGACGTGGGTCGTCACGTTTGGTATCGCCTGGCTTGCCGTGCGCTTTACCCCGTGGTTCTCGGTCAGTCATTTCGACGGTATCGCCGTGACGCTTGCCCTCACTTCTACGGCGCTCGGCACGCTCGTGCCCGTCATGCGTGAGCGTTCACTTGTCGGAACGCGCGTGGGCGACTCGATTCTCGCGTATGGTACCTGGGGCGAGCTCGGCCCCGTGCTTGCCATGTCGGTGCTGCTGTCTGCCCGTACCGGCATCCAAACGCTCGTGATTCTTGGCCTGTTTGCTGTGGTCTGCGTGTTGCTTGCCGTGGTCCCAAGCCGCTCCAAGCGCGTCGGCAGCCGCTTCTTTGCGTTTGTCGAGGAACGCGCCGATACCACGTCGCAGACCTTCGTGCGCCTGACGGTGCTCATCCTGGTCACGCTCGTGGCGTTCTCAGCTGTCTTTGATCTCGACATCGTGTTGGGTTCTTTTGCCGCCGGCTTTGTCCTGCGCTATATCATCCCCGAGGGCAACCATACGCTCGAGACCAAGCTCGACGGCCTGGCCTACGGTTTTTTGATTCCGGTGTTCTTTACCGTATCGGGCGCAAAGATCGATCTGACGGCCGTGGCCTCGCGTCCGGGTCTGCTCGTGGGCTTTATCGTGGCGTTGCTGATTATTCGTGCCGTGCCCATTCTTATTTCTATGAGCATTTGTCCTGCGACGCGCGATGTGTCGGCGTATGGTCGCATTACCGTGGCCCTGTACTGCACCACGGCGCTGCCGATCATCGTTGCCGTGACGAGCGTTGCCGTCAACGCGGGCGCGCTGTCGCAAGGTATTGCGTCGGTCATGGTTGCCGCCGGTGCCATCACAGTGTTCTTGATGCCATTGCTCGCGCAGCTCTTCTACCGCGTGGTCGATGCCGCGCCGGTCGCCGCCGTGGCGGAGGTTGCCGAGCATCCATCCGATGCGCTCGACATTCTACGCGCCCATCACGATTTGGCGATCCTGCTCGCACGCGAGCACGAGCTGCTGACCTCGCATGGACATGGTCGCGTATTCGAGGGCCTGCCTACGCTCGATACGATTGCCGAGCGTCTTTCCGCCGAGGCGGCGAGCGGCCACATCGATGCCCGCATTGTGGACGCGGCGCGCCTGCTTGCCGATAAGACCTATGGTGATGAGGTTGACCCGTCCGAGCTGACTCCGCGTGAGCGCCGCCGCCTGGAGCGCGCCAAGCTCGCCGTGCGCGAATACCGCCGCCGCATGCTGGAGCTCTATGCAAGAGAAGAAGCCGAGGACGATGACGGCAGGTAGCCAACGCCGCCGCGGAAAATGCGTCCCGGAATTGGCGTCCAGAGTGGGACGTGCTTTCCGCGAGAGGCCCGTTGCGGAAAGCGTGTCCCAGAATCCGCGCCCAGAATGGGACATAGTTTCCGAAAAAGGCCCTGAGGGAAGCTTCGCCCCGTTCTGAGCTGAAATACCGGGACGCAGCTTCCCCTGCAAACAGAAGAAGGCGCGCTGCCTGTGGTTGATGCAGGCAGCGCGCCTTTTGCGTTGAGCTTCGTTGAGGTTCGAAGTAGTGGACTAGTTGGCCATGACGCCTTCGGTCCAGGCCTCAACGTCCTCGATGCGCAGGACGTTGGCGACCTCGGTCACGCAGTCGACGCCAGCGAGTTCGGCGGCGGCAGCCTGGACGTCCTTCTCGAGTGCGCGATGCGTCAAGAAGATGACCGAGCAGGCATCGCTGACGTCCGACTTGCCGTCCTCGACCTGGTTGATGAGCGAGATCGAGATGTTGTGCTTGGCAAAGATGTCGACCGTCTCGGACAGGGCGCCCACGCGGTCGGCGACCTTCAGGCGCACATAGTACTTGGTCTGGAGCTCGTCCATGGGCTTAAAGGCGAGGTTGTGACCATAGGGCTCAATCTCGGGCAGCGGAGCCACGCCGCGGCTGATCTGTTCGGAGAGCGACAGGATGTCGCCCACGACGGCGCTTGCGGTGGGGAAGGAGCCTGCGCCGGCACCGTAGAACATGGTCTCGCCCACGGCGTCGCCTACCACGTAGACGGCGTTCATGGCGCCGTTGACCTTGGCGAGCATATGGTCTGCCGGGATGAGCGTGGGATGCACACGGACGTCGACGCCGGCGTCGGTGTTGCGTGCGATGCCCAGCAGCTTGATGGTGTAGCCGAGCTCGCGGGCCTGGGCAATGTCCTCGGCGCCGATGGTACGGATACCCTGCTGGTAGACATCGTCGGTGGTCACGCGGGTGCCAAAGCCGATGGAAGCGAGGATTGCCGTCTTGCTGGCGGCGTCGAAGCCGTCGACGTCGGCGGACGGGTCGGCCTCGGCATAGCCCTTTGCCTGGGCGTCGGCGAGCACGTCAGCGTAATCGGCGCCCTCGGCGTCCATGCGCGACAGGATGTAGTTGGTGGTGCCGTTGAGAATGCCGGCGATGGTCAGGATCTTGTTGCCCACCAGGTCGTGCTCGAGCGTGCTGACAATGGGGATGCCACCGCCGCAGCTGGCCTCGCACTTAATCTGCACGCCGCACGCGCGCGCCTTCTCGGCAAGCGTCTCGACATGACGGCCCAGCAGGGCCTTGTTGGCAGAGACGACGTGCTTGCCGTTCTCGAAGGCGGTGGTGAAGATTTCGGTCGCGGGGTGCTCGCCGCCGATGAGCTCGACGACGATATCGACGGCGGGGTCGGTGACGACGTCGTGCCAGTCACTCGTAAAGGCCTCGCGCTCAATGCCTGCCGCCTCGGCCTGCTCCCAAGCAAGCGCGCAGGCGCGGGTCAGCTTAAGGTCGATGCCGTAGGCGGCCAGGTACTCATCGTGGTGGCTCTTGATCAGACGGGCCACGCCGCCGCCGACGGTTCCCAGACCGATGAGGCCGACGTTCACGGTGCGCAGGGGTTCGCTCATAGATAGCTCCTTCGTGCATCTTATGGATGGATTAACCGCTTAAAGGTTGAGTGCATTCTAGCGTGAAGTGCGGGCGCGTGCTTGCCTGGCAGCGGGAGCAGCACAAAACGCCACCCCCGAAACGCTGCGGAAACATTGGAAACACGCTCGCTACAAACGAACTTCCGTAACAAACTGTCAACGTTTGCACCATAAGGTTTGCCCTGTACCGCAAGACGGCCGCACCGCGGCCAGCGAAAAGGGGGATACCATGTTTAGCATCAATAACGTACTTAACCGCAGGAGTTTCTTGGCTGGCGCCGCGGCGTTCGGTAGCACCGCGGCACTCGCTGGTTGCTCGTCGGGTGGCTCGGACGGCGGCTCCGCCGATGACGGCAAGACCTTCAAGATCGGTGTCATCGGCCCTCTGACCGGCGCCGCGGCAACCTATGGCGTTTCGGCCGAGAAGGGTGCCAAGCTCGCCGCCAAGGATTTCTCGACCAAGGACCTCAAACTCTCGCTTAAGTCCGAGGATGACGTCGCTGACGGCGAGAAGGCCATCAACGCCTTCAATACCTTGTGCGACTGGGGCATGCAGGCGCTCGTCGGCCCCGTCACCACCGGTGCCGCCGTCGCCGTCTCGGGCGAGATCGCCGACGATATGCTCATGGTCACGCCCTCGGCCTCGTCTCTCGACGTCACCAAGGACAAGACCACGGTTTTCCAGGTTTGCTTCACCGATCCCACCATGGGCGCCAGCGCCGCAAAGTTCTTGGCCGAGAAGTACGCGGATGCCAAGATCGCCCTGTTCTACAACTCCGGTGATACGTATAGCTCGGGCGTTGCCGACGCTTTTGCCGAGCAGGCCAAGGCGTCCAAGCTCGACATCGTCGATACCGAGACCTTTAAGGACGACTCTTCCACGAGCTTTACCAACCAGCTCACCAAGGCCAAGGAGGCCGGCGCCACGCTCATCTTTGCGCCGATCTACTACACGCCGGCGTCCGTTTTGCTCAAGAACGCCAAGGACATGGGCTACGATATGACCCTCATGGGTACCGACGGCATGGACGGCCTGCTTTCTGTGGAAGGCTTCGATACCTCTCTTGCCGAGGGCGTACTGCTCATGACCCCGTTTTCGGCTGACGATGAGAAGAATGCCGACTTCGTCAAGGCCTATAAGGATGCCTACGACGAGACGCCCAACCAGTTTGCCGCCGACGCTTACGATTGCGCCCACGCCATCGCCGAGGCTATCGATAGGGCGGGGATTGACATTTCGGCCGACGGTGCCGACATTGCCGGCGACCTTGCCAAGGCCATGCGCAAGATCAAGATCGAGGGCCTGACAGGCGAGCTGACGTGGAATGACGAAGGTCAGGTCGAAAAGCCTGCTACGGCCTATGTGATTCAGGACGGTAAGTACATTGCCGCCTAAGTGCATATACATCGAGACCGGCGGGCCGTTTTATTCAGGGCAAGGACGCCTGTAACAGAACGGAAACATTACTTTCACATAATAAAGTGGCTAAACTGCATAAACTGATAGAAATACGCATAAATATGGATAAATGGACAAAGCAAAAGAAAAGTTGAAATAATCGCCACTTTTCTCAACTAAAGCGTCTACTATTTTGCGAACGCCGAACACGGCGAAGGATGGCCTGTCGGGTAACCGAAACCCGACGAGATTTGAGAGGAGAGCCGCATGTCGAGCCTCACCGGTAAGTCATTGAACCCTGTTATGAATCGCAGGAGCGTTATCGCGAGCGCAGCAGGTCTGGGGGCGATGTCCATTCTAGCTGGCTGCTCCTCCAACGGCGGCGACAGCGGTTCCGCTTCGAGCGACGCTTCGTTTAAGATCGGCACCATCGGCCCGCTGACCGGCGCCAACGCGTCCTACGGCAAGTCCGTTACCCAGGGTGTCGAGCTTGGCTGCAAGGATTTTTCGACCAAGGAGCTGCCGCTTGCCAGCAAGGCCGAGGATGACCAGGCCGATGGCGAGAAGGCCGTCAACGCCTTCAACACCCTGCTCGACTGGGGCATGCAGGCCCTCGTCGGCCCGACTACCACGGGTGCGTCGGTTGCCGTTGCCGCAGAGTGTGGTAACGACCCCAAGACGTTCATGATCACCCCGTCCGCGTCCTCCGAGGACGTCACCGACGGCAAGGATTGCGTCTTCCAGGTTTGCTTCACCGACCCCAACCAGGGTGTCAACGCTGCCAAGTTCCTGGCGCAGAAGTATGCGGACGAGAAGTTCGTGCTGTTCTATAACTCCGGCGACGCCTATTCTTCGGGCATCGCAGATTCCTTTAAGGCCCAGGCCGCTGAGTCCAAGCTCGAGATTGTTGACGAGGAGACCTTTAAGGACGACTCCGCCACGAGCTTTACGAACCAGCTGACCAAGGCCAAGCAGGCCGGCGCCACCATGATCTTTGCGCCGATCTACTACACGCCGGCGTCCGTCCTGCTCAAGAACGCCAAGGACATGGGCTACGACGTCAAGATGATGGGCTGCGACGGCATGGACGGCATCCTGGGCGTTGAGGGCTTCGATACCTCTCTTGCCGAGGGTCTGCTGCTCATGACCCCGTTCTCCGCCGACGACGAGAAGAACGCCGACTTCGTCAACGCTTACAAGGATAAGTACGGCGATACCCCCGACCAGTTTGCCGCCGACGCCTACGACGGCGTGCACGCGGTGGCCGAGGCCCTCAAGGAGGCCGGTCTTGGTGTCGACGCCGACCCGACCGAGGCCGCCGAGAAGCTGTCCAAGGCTATGCTCAAGATTACCGTTGACGGTCTGACCGGCAAGCTCACCTGGAACGATAAGGGCCAGGTCCAGAAGGAGCCCACGGCGTACGTCATCACCGACGGCAAGGGCGTACAGGCCTAATTGGCCGCCTTACATAGAGCGGTTTTGATCCCAAGCAGGGGAGGTTTTGGCCTTCCCTGCTTGCTTGGTATCTAGGGACGATGTAACGTCCCTGTTTCATACATCAACTGGAAACCTATTCGAAAGGGGGATGTGGAACATGACGGTCTTTATCCAATACCTGGTCAACGGCCTGTCCATGGGCAGCGTCTACGCCATCATCGCGTTGGGCTACACCATGGTCTACGGTATCGCCAAGATGCTGAACTTCGCTCACGGCGACGTCATCATGGTCGGTGCCTATGTCTCGTTCTGCGCCACGTCGTATCTCGGCCTCCCGGGCTGGGTATCTGTAATTCTTTCTTGTGTGGTCTGCACGGTTCTCGGCGTTCTCATCGAGGGTCTGGCCTATAAGCCGCTGCGCCAAGCAGGCCCGCTGGCCGTTCTGATCACGGCTATCGGCGTGTCTTACTTCCTGCAGAACGCCGCGCAGCTTCTGTGGGGCGCCACGCCCAAGAACTTCACTTCGCTCGTCACCTTCCAGGTGCCGGAGTTCTTGGCCAAGTTCAACGTAAGCGCCGTCTCGCTCGTCACCATCGTCGCCTGCCTGGTTATCATGGCCGGCCTGATGTTCTTTACAGGTAAGACCAAGATGGGCAAGGCCATGCGCGCCGTGTCCGAGGACAAGGCCGCCGCTCAGCTCATGGGAATCAACGTCAACCGCACCATCTCGATGACGTTCGCCATCGGCTCTGCCCTTGCCGCCATCGCCGGCGTGCTGCTGTGCTCCTACTCGCCGGTGCTGCAGCCCACGACGGGCGCCATGCCTGGCATCAAGGCTTTCGACGCCGCCGTCTTCGGCGGTATCGGTTCCATCCCCGGTGCCTTTGTCGGTGGCATTCTCATCGGCATCATCGAGGCGATGGCGCAGGCCTACATTTCCACGAGCCTTGCCAACTCCATCGTCTTTGGTGTTTTGATCATCGTCCTGCTCGTCAAGCCTGCCGGCCTCTTGGGCAAGTACGTCCCCGAGAAGGTGTAGGTGAGCGGTATGAAGTTTCTTAAAGACAAGCAGACGCGTCACGACTTTGTCACGTACGCCATGTGCATCGTGGCCTTCGCCATCGTGTTCTTTATGCAGTCTAACCACATGATTCCGCGCATGATCGCCGGTCAGCTGGTTCCCATCACGGCCTATATCGTCATGGCCATCTCCCTTAACCTCGTCGTCGGTATCGCGGGCGACTTGTCGCTGGGCCACGCGGGCTTTATGAGTGTCGGCGCCTATACGGGAATCGTCACCGCCGTCGCGCTGGAGAGCGCCGTTCCCTCCGATCCGGTGCGCCTTATCATCAGTATCGTGGTCGGCGCCATCGCTGCCGCCATCCTGGGCTTCTTGATTGGCATCCCGGTCCTTCGTCTGAGCGGCGATTACCTGGCTATCGTGACGCTGGCCTTTGGCGAGATTATCAAGGAGATCGTCACCTGCCTCATTGTGGGCGTCGATTCCCGCGGCCTGCATGTGATCTTTAACATCACGGGTAACTCCACGATCGATGACCTGCACCTGCTCGAGGACGGCACCGCCATCATCAAGGGCGCCCAGGGCGCCTCGGGCGTGTCGACGTACTCGACCTTCCTCGCCGGTGCCATCCTGGTCATGGTCGCACTCGTGATCGTACTCAACCTGGTTCGCAGCCGTACCGGCCGTGCCATTATGGCCGTGCGCGATAACAAGATTGCAGCCGAGTCCGTAGGCATCTCCGTCACCGAGTACCGCATGATCGCCTTCGTGGTTTCCGCTGCCCTCGCCGGTGCTGCCGGAGCCCTCTTCGGCGGTAACTTCTCGCAGCTCTCCGCCACCAAGTTCGACTTCAACACGTCCATTCTCATCCTGGTGTTCGTGGTCCTGGGCGGTCTGGGCAATATGCGCGGCTCCGTCATCGCGGCGGCGCTGCTCACGGTGCTTCCCGAGCTGCTTCGTCAGTTCTCGGACTACCGCATGCTCATCTACGCCATCGTGCTGATCCTGGTCATGATCTTTACCAACAATCCGCAGCTCAAGGCGTTCTTCGGTCGCGTCAAGGACCGCTTTGCTTCCAAGAAGGAGGTGGCAGCCGATGCCCAGTAAATTTGAGTTCAACAAGGGCAAGATGGTCCCGTATCCTTCTGGCGCCATCGTTCCCGACCGT
>CABRFG010000072.1 GCA_902470095.1 uncultured Collinsella sp. | reverse complement strand
AAAGGCCTGCAGGGCCAGCAGGGCGCGCTCAAAACCGACGGCGAAGCCGACGCCTGCCGTGGGCTTGCCGCCCTCGAGCTCGACGAGGCCATCGTAGCGGCCGCCGCCGCCGATGGAGCCGACGCCGGCGCCAGGGGCCTCGACCTCAAAGACAGTACGGGTGTAGTAGTCCAGGCCGCGCACCAAGGTGGGATCCTCGACATACTCGATACCGGCGGCATCCAGATAGCGCTTGACCTGCTCGTAGTGCTCGCGGCACTCGTCGCACAGGTTGTCACCCATCAGCGGGGCGTCGGCCATGATCTCGCGGCAGTGGTCGTTCTTGCAGTCGAAGGCACGCAGCGGGTTAAGCTCGGCGCGCTCGCGGCACTCGTCGCACATCTCGTCTGCGTGATCGAGGATGAACTGCTTGACCTGCTCGCGGTAAGCCGGACGGCACTGGGCGTCACCCATCGAGTTGATGAGCAGACGAAGCTTGGAAAGATCGAAGCCCAGGCGCTTGTAGAACTCCATGAGCATGATGATGCACTCGGCGTCTGCCGCCGGATCGGGAGCGCCGAGCCACTCGATGCCCACCTGGTGGAACTGGCGCAGGCGGCCCTTCTGGGGACGCTCGCCGCGGAACATGGCCTCGGCGTAGTACGCCTTAAACGGCGTGGAGCCCTGGGGCACCAGGTTGTTCTCGACGACGGCGCGCACCACGCCGGCCGTGCCCTCGGGGCGAAGTGCCAGGCGCTGCTTGGGCTTGAGCTTGGTATCGGTACCCTCGGTAAAGACGCGCTCCAGGTTGGCGCCGCTAAACACGCGGAACATCTCCTTGCGCACGACGTCGGTCGACTGGCCGATGCCGTGGACAAAGACGTCCACCTGCTCGATCGCGGGTGTCTCGATAGGTTTAAAACCAAACGGCTCGAACACGCCGGCAGCGATCTGCTGCATCTTTTGCCAGGCGCGCATCTCGGCGCCGATAAGGTCGCGGGTTCCCTCCGCCTTCTGTGCCTGCATGGGCAAACACCTTTCTTTTGTATCGCGTCATAGGTAGTGGTCATTATACGGCACAAAAACAAAACGCGGTGGCGCGTCTGACCGAACGAGGGTATGGGGGCTCGTTCGGCCAGATGCGCCACCGCGGACGAAGCGGACAAGCGGCGATGCGCTTTGGCCTACCTACTCCCCCGCCACGCTCGCGCGCAGCTTGGCGGCGATGGGCTCGGATGCCAGCAGGAACACGAGCATGACCACGGAGCACGCCAGGCACACAATCCAGGCGCTCGCAAAGGAGCCCGAGACGGCAAAGAGCACATAGACCTGCCAAAGCTCACCCACAAAGCTCATGCCCGCGAGCACCGCCGAGGTAGCGATAACGGTGAGCGAGCCCAATACGCGGCCACTCACCTTATCGGCAACATGACCGATAACGAGCGAACCCACGACACTCACCACGGTGGAGATGGCGTTGGAGATGTTGTACTGCGCAAGCGTGATGCCCAGGTCGCTGACGACGAGCGGCTGAAACAGGCTCATGCAGTTAACGAAAATCGTGTAGCACGTGGCCATGATGACAAAGCCGGAAGCCGCGACGAGCCAACCGGGGAAGAACTTACGCTGCTGGGACATACTGCTCCTTTTTAAACAAACGAGTAGCAAGATTGGGTGCTACCGGTGGTCGGCGATATAGCCCAGAGCGACCGCCGCGTAAGCCGCGGCGCCGAGCGGCAGCTCGGCATCGCTAAAACGTGCCTTGGGATGATGCTGAGCAAAATGCTCGTCCGTATCAGTCACGGCAGCGCCCACGGTAAAGTACGCACTCGGGATCTCACTCGAGATCAACGCGAAGTCCTCGCTCGCCATGGCGTGGAACAGCGGCAGGAAGGCGGCCTTGGGCAGCGTCGCACCCACATAGCCAAGCGAAGCCTGGGTCATGTCGTCATCGAGCACGAGCGGGGGAACATCCGAGAGCGTCTCGATGGTGGCCGGCGTACGATAGGTCGTGGCAACGCCGTTGACGACCTCCGCGATGCGGGTCTTGAGGTGCTCCATGAGCTCGACGTCGAATCCGCGCAGCGTACCTTCGAGCACACAAGTGTCGGGGATGACATTTGCGGCCTGACCGCCGGCGAACTTGCCAACGGTAAGCGCAACTTCCTTGGCCGCCGGCACCTCGCGGGAGATGAGCTCCTGAAGCGCCAGATGCACATGGACGCCGGCCGTGATGGGGTCGATGCAGATCTCGGGGCTCGAGCCATGGCCGCCCTTGCCCTGAAGCGTGATGCGAAAACCGTACACGCCCGAGAGCGCCGGGCTGCCGTAGAGTACCAGACCAAGCGGCGACTGGCTATTGACATGCATGGCAAAGGCGGCCTGGGGGCGTGGGTTCTGCAGCAGACCGTCGGCGATGGCAGCGCGTGCCCCCTCAAAGGTCTCCTCACCCGGCTGGAACAGCAGTTTGACGGTAGCATTGGCGTCGACAAGCTCGGCCTCGCGGGCCTTGAGCATACGAGCCGCACCAAGCAGCGCCGTCGCGTGCATATCGTGACCGCAAGCATGCATGCAGCCATTGGTGGATGCAAAGGGCTCGCCGGATTCCTCGGCAACGGGCAGGGCATCCATGTCGCCGCGGAGCATAATAACCGTACCGGCCTGTTCGTCCGCGCAGACGCCATTGCCCTGGGCCGCGGCGGCACCGGCGCCGACAAGGCCCACAACGCAGGAACCATCAACGAGCGTGGTATGGGGGATGTCCATCTCGTCCAGACGTGCCTGGATATAGGCAGACGTCTGCGGAAGATTGTTACCGAGCTCGGGCATCTGGTGTAGATCGTGTCGCCACGCAGCGAGCTCGTCTGCAAAAGCCTGAGCTTCTGCGACAAGACCGTCACCTATAGCGGTCTGCGCCGCTGTGGTAGCTTGAGGCGCTGGTTGCGGTTGAAAATCGGACAGTGCTGGTGCCATAGATGCCCTCCAGTAACGTTTTTGCAGCAAGCACTTTGATAGCGTAAAGTGCAAGGTACAACTTTAAGGGCGATGCATAAAAAATGCCGCCCCGGGAGGCGGCGCAACAAGTTGTTTACAATTACGGGCGCGGCTTTTGGCGCAAGAAGTCGAAATGCGTCTCGCTCAAGATAATCGACAGGAAGATGAGCGCGAAGCCGGCGAGCAGACGCGAAGTGAGCGCCTCCCCCATCAGCAGCACCGAGAACAGCACACCCGAAGGCGATTCCATCGAAAGGAGCAGCGAGCCCGTCGAGGCCGGGACATGCGCCAGGCCGACGTTTTGGATGAGCAGGGCCACGCACGTACAGCCCACCGATAGAAACGCCATCGCACTGATAAAGCTCGGCGTCCACACGGACAGAGGCGCTTGGGTCTCGAATAGCAGCGACGTTGCCAGGCTCAGCACGCCGTTGCCCACAAACATCCAAAACGTGATGACGTTGATGTCCATTTTGCGACCGTACTTGGCAGTCACCGCCATCTGGATGGCGAAAAAGGCCGCACCCGCCAGCGTAATGACGTCACCGATGTTGAACTCGACGCTATCGAGCGCCACCAGGCCAATGCCCGCCAAGCACAGCAGTGCTGCACCCAGGTTATAGCGGGTGAGCTTTTCGCCGCTCAGAAAATAGCTCGCGAACGGCACAAGGATGCAATACGTGCCCGTCAAAAAAGCATTCTTGCCTGCCGTGGTCTGCGCCAGGCCGACCGTCTGCAAACCGTAGGCACCCCACATGAGCGCGCCCATGCCAAGCCCGACGATCAGGTTGCGGGCATTGAAATGAGCGACGATGCGCTTATGGAAAATGGCAAACATTACCAGTGATGCCGGGAGAAAGCGAACGTAGACCAGCTCGAACGCCGGAATGGTGTCGAGCGCGCCCTTCATAGTGGTAAAGGAGTAACCCCAAACGACCGCCACCGAAAGTAGCAGGACCTTCCAGAACAGCGGCGAGCGTGCGCCGGCACCGCGAGAGGCACCACCGGCACCCAGGTCTTCGCGGGCTACAGGGCTATCGGGCAAGTTTTCGATTTCGTTGGCAGCGTATTGGGCCATGGAACATCCTCACACTCAATCTGGGCGTGGTGTCCGCACGCGTATGGCTGCGTGCCGCCTCATGGTCAAATAAAAACGGGGCGCACCGGACCCCCGGCACGCCCCGCTACTGTAGCAACAACCAAGCAACCCACGCAATCCAGCCCGCTAAAGCGTTTTGTTCCGCCGTTCTACCGAACGGCGGACCGGCCGACGCTGCATCAGCGTTAACGCTGCCGCACTAAATTAGCTTTGTCGACTCCAGCTTTTCGATGATCCAGTCGTTGACTTTGATGACCGGACGGCGGAAGACGACGCCCAGGGCTAGCGACGGAATCAGATAGCTCGCCAGAATACCCAGCTCAACCCAGTACTCCATATGGTAGGCGCCAGCCATGGCGGCATGCATGGCGTTGATACCGTGAGTGAACGGCAAGAACGGATAGATCGCCTGGAACACAGGGCCGGTCATCTCGATGGGGAACGTGCCGCCCGAACCGCCGACCTGCATGACCAACAGCACGACCGCGAGCGCCTTGCCGATATCACCAAACGACACCGTAAGCGTGTAGACGATATTGGAGAACACGAGACTCGCGACCCAGCCCGCCAGCACAAACTGCAGCGGGTTGTCGCACTGAATGCCAAAGAACAGAATGTCGCCCGCGCACACGAGCGTTGCCTGCAGCAGAGCCAAACCGCCAAAGAACAGGTAACGGCCCAGATAGATCTCGTGCAGGCGTACGGGGATGAGCTCGTTGATAAGCTCATCGTCAACCGAGACCTTCATCATGGCTGCCAGTACGATCGAGCCGACCCAGAGCGACAGAATCGTGTAGAACGGTGCCATGGCCGAACCGTAGTTGCGGATCGGATAGACCGGCTTGCGGTCGAGCGCGACGGGGCCGGAAAGCGACACGGCCAGACCCTCGGGATCATTGCCGATCATCGTCTTGATCGTAGCGAGGTCATCCGACATCAAGGCGCCGTCGAGCTCGTCCTTAAACGCGCTGATCTTGTCCGACGCCTCGCCCAGCTGATCGGAAGCCTTGTTGACCAGCTTTGCAGCCTTGGAGAGGCCCTTTGCCAGCGAACCGGAAGCAGCGGTCAGGCCGTCTACGGCGCTATCCAGGTCGCCCGAGATGCCATCAAGCGAGTCCAAAACGCCCGAAATAGTCTTCTTGAGTTCTTTGGCCTTGACCGAAAACGTAGAGTCGTAGTCAATCTTGGCGCCCGAGATACCAGCCTTGGCATCCGCGATTGCCTGATCGACCTCAGCACGCGATTTGTTAACCTCTGCCATACTCTTCGTGAGCGACGTCGCGATATTCGTCAGCTCATTGGCATTGTTGCGGTACTCCGTCGCGGTTTTATCAAGCTCGGCAGCCGCGTCCTCAAGCCCTGCCTTGAGCTTATCGTTACTCACCTGGCCAGCAAGACTACGGAGCTCATTCGCCGTGCCATCAATCTCGTCGGCACGTTTATTGAGTGAGTCTGCGCCATCGTTGAGCTGAGACACCGTAAGATCGACGTGCTTGTTTGCAGCGTCGAATGCCTTTGCGAGCTCGGTAGAAACGTTATCGAACGAACCTGCGCTCCCATCAATAGCAGCATCGATCGCATCGCTGGCGGACTTGAGCGCTTGCTCGGAATCGGCAATACCGCTCTCAGCATGCTGCATGAGCTGCTTCACCGACTCCTCGGTCGATCCGGACTGCTTGAGCATGCCGCCCGCCGACGTCAGTGAATCGGCCGTGGAGCTTAAAATGCCCGCAAGTGACGTTGCGCTGGCCTGAATGTCCTGCAAGTCCTGGACCGAATCGCCAAGCGTCGAGGACAGGTTGGCGATAAAGTTGCTTACTTGGTCGGTGCTCATGTAGTCGAGCAGGCTGGACACGGTTTTAAGACCGATGCTCGTAATGGTCTCGGTAAAAGTTTCGTTAACCTGACTCTGAACGGCGCTCGAACCCTTCTCGGTCACGATCTGCGCGATGGCGTTGGCCTTCTGGTTCTCGTAAAACTCGATATCGGCGTGTTTCACGTCGGTCGAGAAAAGCGTCATCATGTCGGAGCTAAACGTTTTGGGGATAACGACGGCAGCATAGTACGCGCCTGATTTTACGCCCTCGATAGCTTTATCGCGATCGTTGAGCACGACCCAGTCGAAGTTCTCATTGCCGCGTAGGGCACCGGCCACGTTTTCGCCCACGTTAACCTCGACGGGAATCAGATCGCTCTCGTAACCCTCATCGGTGTTGACCACGGCGATCTTAAGATTGCCGGTGTTGCCGTACGGATCCCAGCTGCCGGCGATGTTAAACCACGCGTACAGACACGGCACGATAATGAGGCCCATCACGACAACCAAGCCGATCACGGAGCGAGACACGTTTTGGACATCGCGCTTAAACAGATGCAGGATGTTCTTCATTTATGCCTCACCTCCTTTGGAGTGCTTGCCAAGCGCGGTGGTATCTCCATCATTTGTGGCTGTGCTGTCGCTGCCCTGAGATTTATGGTGCGAGCCGATATGCGGCAAGCGGCCCGTGGACTGATCGCCGCCCTTGGCTCCACGCTCGCTGGCGTTGAGGCCAAACATGTGGCGGGCGGCAGGAATGGCGGCCGTGTGTTCGCGCATCTCGCGACGCAGGTCCTCATCCGAAAGCGCCGAGATGCGCATCTGGGTATTGAGGCTCGCTCGGATATATTCGATATTGATAAGCCAGCCGCAGATGGCAATAACCGAGATGATCCAAATGACAAGCAGGATGATCTTGCCGTTATTGTCGATATCGAGAACCGTCGACAGGACAAAGAGCAGGACCTGAACGCCCACCACGGCGGCAAAACCGCCCTTGATGTAGTACGGGTAGCGATGTTCAAAGGCGACCGCATGATCGAGCAGTTCGCGACGGTACGAATCGGAATCGAGCATGACGCGCATGGCCGTGCGCAGCGAGTAGCGCTGGCGCGGCAGGTCGTTGGACTCGCAAATCATCATGCCGGTCGTGGAAAGCTGTTTATCAAAGAGCAGGTTAAGGTTGAGCAGCAGCGGACGCAGCTGCAGGCCGATAAAGAGCGCCACGATCAAGAACACGCCCAGAATGCACAGGTTAAACAGGTAGTTGAACGAATACATGCCGCCGACCGTCTCGCGCAGCAGATTGATGCCGTAGGTAAAGGGCAGCAGCGGGTGCAGCCACTGGAAGAAGCCGGGCATCATCTCGATGGGGTACATGCCCGACGAACCCGGGATCTGCACGATGACGAGAATGACGCCGATAGCCTTGCCGATGTGCTTAAACGTAGTGGACAGCGCGTAAATGATGTTGACGTACGTAAACGAGATGGCGATGCCGCCCAGCACGAACAGCAGCGGGTTGACGCACTGTACGCCAATGACCAGATCACCCACCGTAACGATGATGGCCTGCAACGCGCCCAGGATCACCATGAGCAACCAGCGGCCAAAGTAGCCTTGGCGCGCCGTAAAGCTGCCAACACCTTCACGGTCGACCTCGAGCTTGTAGATGGCGATGAGCACATAGCCGCCCACCCAAAGCGCCAGATTGGTGTAGAAGGGAGCGATGCCCGAGCCAAAGCTCTTGACCGGATAGATCGACTTGGACGTCAGCTCGACCGGAGAGGCCATGAAATCTGCCACGTCATTGACATCGACGCCCATAAGGTCGGCGAGCTCGCCCATAGACTCAGAGGTCTGCAGCGCCGCGATGTCATTGGCTGCGGTCGCAAGCTTGTCCTGGACCTTGGCAAGCGAGGAATCGGTCTGGGACAGCGTGGTCTTGGCCTGGCCGAGCGTAGCGTTAAGCTGCGAAAGCGTACCGCGCGCGCTTGCAATCGTGGGCGTGAGGCCAGATACGATACCCGTCAAATCACCCGAGACGGCGGCAAAGGAATCAAGCGCGCTCGAGGCCTTCGGCAGCGCGTTTTGACCCAGGTCCGTCTGGGCCTGGCCAAGGTTGGTCGCACCGGTCTGAATTGCGTTATTGATAGCTTCGCTGGCACCCGAGACAGCCGCGGCGTCATTCGCCATGGCGCTCGACTGCGCAGACAGACCGTCCTTGATGCTCTGAAGCTTTTCATTCTGCTCTCGAAGCAAATCGATGGTCGATACAATGCGCGCGTCAATTTCCTCGGAACCTGTCGACGTGTCATTGGCGAGAATCTCTAAGTGCCCGATAACGGCCTTATTGTGGTCGATCGTCGCTTGGAGAGACTCGAGCGAGTTGTCGATACGGGTGGTCGTAGATGTGACCGTGCCCGTCAGCTTGCCGATGGCAGCGTTCGCGGAGGCCGACGTCTTGGTGAGCGCAAGGCTGCCTTCCGAGAGCGCCTTGGAGAGCGAGGCGATAGAGTTGCCCGCCGTGGTGCGAGCTTCACCCAGCAGGTCGTTGCCCTGAGAGATCGCTTGCGTCAGTGACGGCGCCTGACCCTGCATGCCGGCAAGTGCCGCATCAGCCGAGGCGATGGCGCCACTCGTCTTATCGATGGCGGCATTCATGTCGCCAATCGAATCGCGCACCTCGCCCAAGGTATCGGATGCCTCGGAGACAGAACTTGCCAACGAATCCCGAGTCTGGGTTGCCTTGTCCTTTAAATCGACTCCGGCATCCTTGGCAATGCTGGCAACGGTCTCGCCCACCGTGGAGACAAATTCCGAGTTGATCTGCTCCTCGATGGTGCTTGCGCCGGTGTCGGTAACCTTGGGCGCAATAGCGCTCTTCTTCTCATTGACGTAGTACGTAAGCTTGGGCTGATGGTAGTTGCCGTCGAGCATCGAAACCAGGTTATCCGAGAAGTTCTTGGGGATTACGATGGCCGCATAGTACTCACCGCTCTCGACGCCTTCCTTGGCATCGGCCGCCGAGTCAACGAAGGTCCAGCCCAGCTGGTCGTTCTCCTTGAGCTGATCGACGACCTGGTCGCCCGCGTTGAGCTCGCCCACCAAGTCGTTTTGGGTGCCCCGATCGTTGTTGGCGATGGCAATCTTGATACCCTGGGTGTTTCCGTACGGATCCCAGTTAGCCACGATGTTGTACCAGGCATACAGCGAGGGAATAACGCACACGCCAAGGGTAACCACCAAGGCGACGGGGTTCAAAAGCAGTCGCTTAATGTCGCGCTTAAAGATCGCAAAGGATACCTTTGCGTTGGATAGTTTGCTGCCGAGACTCACGCTTGGACCATCCATCCTGTCGTTGAATCGAATCGTACTATCGACAACCATTGTACGTAGGCGCTTTAGTGCTTCGCGGCACAATGGTGCTGAGTTTTGCGGGTAGCAATATACTACGAAGATGCGTTAACGTACAGATGTACAGTATCCTAAATTTCAGCAGGTCACAAAACCACAACCCGCACAAATTAGCAATCCGAGCAGTCATTGGGGACGTCCCCAATGACTACAACAACGGAAGCGCCGATGTTTTGGCAACGACAGACACTATGACCCAATCCGAGGGCACTAAAAAGATAGGAGCCCCCGCTCGT
>CABRFG010000071.1 GCA_902470095.1 uncultured Collinsella sp. | reverse complement strand
TTGCGGCGAGCAAAGCATCGGGCCGCTCCTAGTTCGTTTACGTGGTTGTTTGCAACTGGCGTGTTAGGGCCACTGGGTTGTGGCCTTGAGCTTGCTGCAAGCGGATAAAGGCTGATATTGTCAACGCGAGGGGCTCATTCTTTTTGATGAGCCTCTTTTTCTGTTAT
The DNA here is from genome assembly GCA_902470095.1 of uncultured Collinsella sp. GTDB lineage: Bacteria > Actinomycetota > Coriobacteriia > Coriobacteriales > Coriobacteriaceae > Collinsella. The sequence continues at coordinate 9,504 of CABRFG010000071.1, read as the reverse complement.
GGGGGACTTTGGGTTATGGCTAAGCGTTCTGGGTCGTATGTCGTTCCTTTCTCGTTTGAGTTGCTTTCGTTTGATGAGGCTGTGGGACTTGCTGCTGATACGGGGCGGATTTCTGGGGATGCTGGGCCTCTGCTTGAGACGGTTGTCGATATGCTCGATGAGCTGGGACGTCCGGACGAGTATTTCGATTGCATCCAGGTTGCCGGTACCAATGGCAAGACTTCGACCACGCGTTTTTCGGCTGCCATCCTTTGCGGTGAGGGGCTCAAGACTGCGCTGTATACGTCTCCGCAGTTGGTGCGCTATCCTGAGCGCATGGAGGTCGATGGGCGCGTCGTGAGCGATGAGTCGTTTGCCCGTGGCGTTTCTGCCGCCGTCGAGGCGGGGCATCGCGTGAATGCTCGTCGTGTGGCGGCGGGGGAGCGCGCCTATACCATTACACCGTTTGATCTGCTGACGGCTGCCGCACTGGTGGTGTTTGCCGAGGCTGCGGTGGACGTTGCTGTGCTTGAGGTCGGTATGGGCGGACGTTGGGACGCCACGAGCGCGACCGATCCCGTCGCCGTTGCCATTACGGGCATTGGGCTCGATCACACACGTATTTTGGGCGACACGCTTGAGGCCATTGCGGGGGAGAAGGCCGCGGTTATCAAACCCGGGCGCTTGGTTGTTTTGGGCGAGGGCACGCACGAGGCGAGCGTTCAGCGTGTGATGGATGCCCGTTGCCGTGAGTGCGGTGTGGTGCCGCTGGTGGTGAGCCACTTCACGACCAAACTTCCGGAACACGTGGGCGATACGGTTGAGTTCAGCTGCACCACGCCGCGCGCGATTTATACGTCGAGCATGGTCAAGCCGGCCTACCAGCCGCAGAATGCCGCGTGCGCGATTATGCTCTGCGAGGGCTATCTGGGCCGCGAGCTCGACCACAATGCGCTGGATGCATCGCTTATGGGTTGCCCCACACCGGGGCGTTTTGACGTGCTGGGGACAGATCCGCTCAAGCTGATCGACGCCTGCCATAACCCTCAGAGCTGCGAGAACTTTGTGAGCGCGCTGGACGAGATCGATCCGTGCGTGGAGAATCGCCCCACGTTGCTGTGCGCCGCGCTGGCCGACAAGGATGTGGCGGGTATCGTTGACGTGCTGATTCCGGCCTTCCCGCGCGTGGTCGTAACCCAGACTGATTCTGATCGCGCCCTGCCGGCAGAGGAACTCGCTGCCCTGGTGGATGCTGACAAGCTTGCGGGCGTGTACACGAGTGTGTCCGAGGCCCTCGCCGCCTTCGATGCCGCGGGTGAACCTTTCGTAGCAGCCGGCACCATCACCCTAGCCGGCGAAGTTGCCGGGCTGCTGCGCTAACCCATCCCCTCATCAGTTGCGGTGAAATACGGACTGTTTTACAAACCAGAAGCCTCAAACAGTCCGTATATCACCGCAACTCAAAAGCAGCCAATTTGGGACGGGGCTTTTTTGGCTGCCCTGTGCCCCGAGTTGACTCGCTCGCCACGAAATGGGCCTATCTACTACGTTTGACCGGTTACCCTCGACCACACGGAAAATCGTGAAATCAAAACCGCAGGTAGACGGCTTGCTGGTTTTGCGAAAACGCGGGTGTGGTCGACCCATGCGGGTTAAACGTAATAGATAGCCCGTTTTCGTGGCACGACGTAATCGCAATGTGACAAAGGGGCTGTCCCTTTGCCGCATTGGCTAGTCTAGGCGGACTGGGTCGTGGGGGTAGGCGTTGAGAATCTCGACGCCGGACTCGGTAACTAGGGCCAAGTCCTCGATGCGGACTCCGGTGCGGCCGGGGAGGTAGATGCCCGGCTCGATGGAAAACGTCATGCCCGGCTCCACGACCTGCTCGTTGACGAGCGAGACGTCGCCCGGCTCGTGGTCCTGCAGGCCGATCGAGTGTCCCAGGCGATGCGTAAAGTACTGCCCATAGCCCGCATCCTCAATCACGTCGCGTGCGGCGCGGTCCAGGTCACACATGCGCACGCCCGGTGCGATGAGCGCCTCGGCGGCCTCGTTGGCACGGCGCACGATGTCGTAGATGCGCGCCGTCTCCTCGTCCGGCTCGCCCCAAAAGAACGTGCGCGTCATGTCCGAGCAGTAGTTGCGATGGCGTCCGCCAATGTCGAACAGCACCACGTCGCCGCGCTTGAGTACCGTATCGTCGGGCTCGTGGTGCGGGTCGCCGGCGTTGGCGCCAAAGCTCACGATGGGCGGAAAGCTAAAGCCCTCGCAGCCGTGCTTGCGATACAGTCCGAGCATCTGGTCGGCAATTTCGCGCTCCGTCACGCCCTCGTGAACGAGCTTGATGGCGTCGGCCATCACGGCGTCGTTGGCGGCCGAGGACGCGCGCATCAGCTCCTGCTCGGCGGCATCCTTGTGGGTGCGTGCGGCGGTGACGGCAAAGTCGCCCAGGAAAAACTCGCTAGCGGCATGGCGCTCCATGAGCGGCATCAAAAAGCCAGAGCGCATGACGGTGTCGATGCCGAGTGGTTTGGTCGGATCGACCTCGCGAACGATGGCGTCGGCCACGATGTCGGTATCGGTGTGATAGGCGACGCGGGCATTGTCGTACTCAGGCAGCTGATGCAGGGCGTTGACCAAGATCACGGGCTCGCAATCACGCGCGAGCAGCACGCCGCAAAAACGCTCGAACATATCGGCATAAAAGCCGGTCAGATAGTAGATCGACCACGGGTCATTTATGAGCAACTGCGCACCGGGGTGCTGAGCCTCGAGCGCATCGAGCACGCGCGCCACACGCTGGTCATCAACATGTGCCATGAAACATCCTTTCGCTAGGCTGCCACCATGGTATCCCAAGCCCGGCACATAGGGACGTTCCTTTTATGCCGGCACCTTGGGACACTCCTTTGCATCCCGTGCGGCCCTCATAAGTTGCGGTGAAATACGGACTGTTTAGCGGCCTGAAGCCATAAAACAGTCCGTATTTCACCGCAACTGCGGAGGAGGACCGGGCGGATGGTGGAGTAGCTAAAAGTGCCCCGTCCCTAATTAGCTACTTGGGCTCGGTCGATATCCATGCTGGCGATTAGGTCGATGTTGGTGTTGAGGAGGTTGGGGAGGACGATGTCTCCCATGCGGATGGGGGCGTTGACGACTAGGCCTCGGATGAGGGCCATGGCCTGGGCGTGAAGTGCCAGTGGGATGGCTTCGGCCGTGCGCACGGGCAGCAGCGCCTCGTCGCCGCCGGATACGGCCACGGTTGAGGTGAGCACCCGCATGGGGCAGGTGAGCTCCTGGTGCGCGAATGTATCGCCGCGCGGGCAGCTGTTTCCGGTCACGGAGCGCACCTCTACCACGGAGCCGTCTGCGCTGCGCTCGTCCTCCACGGTCAGAAGGCATTCGGATGGGCAGGTGGTGCAGTTGAACTGCAGCGTTTCGATCGCGTTTATGCTCATGGCCTTACGCCTCCTCAACGGGATCGACAGATAGGATAATCTCGCTGGCACCCAGGTCGAGCACTTGTTTGATGACCTTTGCCGGCAGCGGGAAGCTTTCCATTACGCTCGGTTTAAACGCGCGGACCTTGCCGGCGAACAGTTCCACGCCGTCGGTCAAGATCCTCACGCGGGCGGCGTCGACGGGTCGGCGTACGCGGAAGTTGAGCTTGGTGAGCGCCACAGCCGTAATGCGTCCCGGCAGCGCGTAGCCCGCGATGCCGGCAGGGGAGACGGTGAGCTCGCAGTTCGGAACGGTGCCCGCGTCGGTCCCCAGCGCGTACGCCGCCGCAGCTGCGCCAGCCCTCTCGGATTCGGTTGTTACGTTGTCGGCCAGGTCGTGTACGTGCAGCACGTTGCCACAGGCAAAGATGCCCGGCACGCCCGTCTGCAGGCTCTGATCCACCACGGCGCCGCGCGTGCGCGGGTCAAGCTCTACGCCCGCGGCAACCGAAAGCTCGTTTTCGGGAATCAAGCCCACCGAAAGCAGCAGTGTGTCACACGGAACAACGCGCTCGGTCCCCGGAATGGGCGCCAGGCGCTCGTCGACCTGACTCACCTCGACGGCTTCCACGCGATCGTGCCCGATCACACGCGTCACGGTGGTGGACAGGTGCAGCGGAATTCCAAAGTCCTCCAGGCAGTTCTTGACGTTGCGGCGCAGACCGTTGGCGTACGGCATGAGCTCGTACACGCCCTCGACCGAAATCCCCTCGAGCGTGCAGCGACGTGCCATGATGAGCCCGATATCGCCCGAACCCAAAATGACGGCGCGCGAGCCGGGTTTGAGGTTCTCGATATTGATGTATCGCTGCGCCAGACCCGCCGTAAACACGCCGGCGGGTCGGCTGCCGGGGATCTTGATCTCGCTGCGCGTGCGCTCGCGGCAACCCATGGCAAGGACGACCGCGCGCCCGGTGAGCTGCAGCATACCGGAGGGATTCATAAGCGTGACGGTATGGACTGCGGCGGTTCCCGCACCTTCGTCCACGCTCGACGCGCCCGTGTCCTCGCCCGAATCAATCCCAATCACCATGCTGTCCAGGAACAGCGCAATGTCGGTCGCGCGCACCTGGTCGATAAAGCGCTGTGCGTACTCGGGGCCGGTGAGCTCCTGCTTAAAGTGCGATAGGCCAAAGCCGGGGTGGATGCACTGGCGGAGGATTCCGCCCAGGTGCTGCTCGCGCTCCACGATGGCCACGCGCGCTCCGGCCTTATGAGCGGCCAGCGCGGCCGCCATGCCGGCAGGTCCGCCGCCGATAACGACCACGTCGAAGGCTTGCGTTTGAACGGCTTCGACGACGTTGCAATCAATCGCGCTCGATTTGAATTCCGCCATTCTAGCGCACCCCCTTCAGCGGCCCCTCAACCAACCAAGATCCGGCATCTTCCAGCAGCACCTCGCTGGGGTCGCAGCCCAGCTCGCGCGCCAGGATCGCAACCACGCGGCTCTGGCAAAAGCCGCTTTGGCACCGACCCATGCCGGCGCGGCAGCGTCGCTTGACGCCCTCGACCGAAACTGCGCCCGGCTGGCGCCGAATCGCGGCCACAATCTCGGCCTCGGGCACCGTCTCGCAGCGGCAGACGATCTGCCCCCATGCAGGGTCGGACTCGATGAGCTCTTCTTTGCGCGTAAGCGGCGCGCGGCCAAAGTCGTCCGGCGCGCGGCGAATTGGGTTCCAGTCCGCCCGCTCGTGCAGCTCCACGCCCGTCTCGCGCATCACAAGCTCCATGCGCTCGGCAATTGCCGGCGCGCTTGCCACGCCCGGCGACTGAATGCCCGCTGCCTGGAACAGCCCTGGCACCACGGCCGACTGTCCAATAAAGAAGTCGTTCGTTCCCTGAATGACCGGGCGCCCGCCGGCAAATGCGCGCACCACGTGGCGCGTGTCCAGATCGGGCACCAGTTTGCGCGCGCCGGTCAGCAGCGCGTTCACATCGCTCGCATAGGTCTGCGTGTCGCCCGGCTCGCGCACGGCAGCCGTGGCGGTGATCACGGTGTTGCCATGCACGGTGCCCGTCACGATAACGCCTTTCGACACCGGCGTCGGCACGGGGTAGAGCGGCATGAGCGTGCGCGGCTCCTTGTCCAGCACCACGATGTTGCCCTGACGCCAGACCATCTGGAACTCCTCGGCGCCCGCCATATGCGAGATGTCCGCGGCGCCGTTGCCCGCGGCATTGATCAGGTAGCGGCAGCGCACATCGCCGACGGGCGTCGCCAGCGTAAAGCGCGCGTCGTCGCCCGAGCCCGCGACTTCAATCGCTTCCACCGGCGTGGACCGCATGAACCTCACCTCGTTGTCCACGGCGTTCTCCAGCGCGGCGATGGCAACCTCAAACGGGTCAACGTAACCGGTCGAAGGGCACCATAGCGCGCACGCGGCCTGGGCGCTTGCGCGCGGTTCCAGCTCGTGGATGCGCTCGGGGCCAATGATCGCCAGCTGGGGAACGCCGTTCGCCAGGCCATTCTGGCGCAGCTTCTCCAGGTGTGCGCGGTCCTCGTCGTTAAACCCCAGCACCATCGACCCGGTGCGGCAGAACAGAAAGTCCAGCTCCTGCGCCCACGTACCGTACAACTCGCAGCCACGGGCGTTGACCTGCGCCTTAACCGTGCCCGGTGTCGGATCGTAGCCGGCATGCACCAGGCCGCCGTTAGCCTTCGACGCGCCCAGCGCAATATCGTTAGCCGCCTCGACCACGCAAATGGAAAGGTCAAACCTCGCGAGCTGCCGCGCGATGGCGCACCCGGTAATGCCCGCGCCCACAATCGCGATATCAAACGTTTCTGCCACAGTGCCTCCCAGACAAGTTGACAGGCCGTCAATAAAACCATCCTACGGTCTGTACGCCCCCAGTGCGGCGGCAATGCGGCGAACAGCCCCGCAACACCCGCCAACGGCAGACGAGGGGAGACACAGGACCATCGGCGACCTCGTCTGCCGCCCCTGGTGTCAGAGGTTTGTCTCGATCTGTAACGGTAAGAGGGGAAATTTGGTCCCAGTTGTTACAGATCGAGACGTTTGCCAGGCGGCCCCTCCGTTTGTCTCGTTCTGTAACAGGTAGGACCGAATTCCGCTCCCACCTGTTACAGATTGAGATGTTTGTGTCCGCGCCAGCCCCGCCCCTAGCCGTGGTCCCATATAAACAAACCCCGTGGTAAACTTGACCGAACTGTTAATATTCCGAAAGGTACCCGTAATGTCCAAGTACATCTCCGAGCTCATGTCGCCGCAGCTTATGGGCGTCGTCTATGCCTTCGTTGGCTTTATCATCGCCCTGTATGTGCTGTCGGTCGTCTATGTGTTTATCGACGCTCGCCGCCGCGGCGCCAGCGCCTACGTGGCATGGGGCATCATCGCCCTCATCCCGTTTGTAGGCCTCATCGCCTACCTGGTCCTGCGTCCGCACTCCTACGCGTCCGACCGCGAGGAGCAGGAGCTGGACATGGCCCTGCGCGAGCGCCAGCTTGCCCAGTACGGCACCTGCCCGCAGTGCGGCGCGCCCATCGAGAAGGACTTCGTCGTCTGCCCGGTGTGCGATACCCAGGTTCGCAACGTATGTCCCAGCTGCCATCGCCCGCTCGATGCGCACTGGAAGGTCTGCCCCTACTGCCGAACTCGCATCCAGTAACGCATCCATCGCCGGGCTGGCCGCAAGCCACGGGCGCCGCGCGTCCCGTGCGAGCCACACGCGCACCCCGCCCCACACGATGAAGCATGCGTAGAAAATCGCCCGCCGTGCCATTAAGGTGCGGCGGGCGCTTGTATACCAAGGCAACCTGCCTATAATGATGCAAGTTAAAACGCCTAGCGCATCGCACACACTTGCATCAGGCATCCGAGAGGAGAAAACATACCCATGAAGGCACTTTACAATGACGGTTCGGTGGCCGAGCTCCCGCAGGACGAGGTCACACACGTCATCCGCCACTCCGCCGCGCACATCATGGCGCAGGCCATCAAGCGCCTCTATCCCGAGGCCGACTTTGCCTACGGCCCCGCGACCGACAACGGCTTCTACTACGACGTCGACCTGCCCGAGGGCGTCAAGATCAGCGAGGACGACTTCCCCGCGATCGAGGCCGAGATGAAGAAGATCGTCAAGGAGAACCTCAAGTTCACCGTGTACGAGAAGCCCCGCGCCGAGGCCATCGCCCTTATGGAGGAGCGCGGCGAGAAGTACAAGGTCGAGCACATCGGCGACCTGGACGACGACGCCCGCATCACCTTCTACCAGCAGGGGGACTACATCGACATGTGCGTCGGCCCCCACATCTGCTACACCAAGGCTCTGAAGGCCTTTAAGCTCACCGGCGTCTCGGGCGCTTACTGGAAGGGCGACAAGGACAACAAGATGCTCACCCGCATCAACGGCGTCGCCTTTGCCACCAAGGAAGAGCTCGACGAGCATATGCACATGCTGGAGGAGGCCAAGAAGCGCGACCACCGCAAGATCGGCCGCGAGATGGACCTCTTTATGATGCGCGACGAGGCCCCCGGCTTCCCGTTCTTCCTGCCCAACGGCATGATCCTTAAGAACACGCTGCTGGACTACTGGCGCGAGATTCACCACAAGGCCGGCTACGTGGAGATCTCCACGCCGCTCATCATGAACAAGCAGCTGTGGAAGACCTCGGGTCACTGGGACCACTACAAGGACAACATGTACTCCACCCTCATCGACGACGAAGAGTACTGCATTAAGCCCATGAACTGCCCGGGTGGCGTGCTGGTGTACGCCTCCAAGCCGCACTCCTATCGCGAGCTGCCCATCCGCGCCGGCGAGATTGGCCTGGTGCACCGCCACGAGCTGCGCGGCGCCCTCCACGGCCTGTTCCGCGTGCGCTGCTTTAACCAGGACGACGCCCACCTGTTTGTTCGTCCCGACCAGCTGACCGACGAGATTGTGGGCGTGGTCAACCTCATCGACTCCGTGTACCAAAAGTTTGGCTTTAAGTACCACGTTGAGCTTTCCACCCGCCCGGAGGACTCCATGGGTTCTGACGAGGACTGGGCTCGCGCCGAGGAGGGCCTGCGCACCGCTCTGGAGAAGCTGGGCATGGACTACGAGGTCAACGAGGGCGACGGCGCCTTCTACGGCCCTAAGATCGACTTCCACCTGGAGGACTCGCTCGGCCGTACCTGGCAGTGCGGCACCGTCCAGCTCGACTTCCAGATGCCGCTCAACTTTGACCTGGAGTACGTGGACGCCGACGGCACCAAGAAGCGTCCCATCATGCTGCATCGCGTGTGCTTTGGCTCCATCGAGCGCTTCATCGGCATTCTGATTGAGCACTTTGCGGGCAAGTTCCCCACCTGGCTGGCTCCCGTGCAGGTCAAGGCGCTTCCGGTTTCCGAGAAGAGCCGCGACTACGCCCACGAGGTGTGCGCCAAGCTGGAGGAGGCCGGCATTCGCGTGGTCTGCGACGACCGTGATGAAAAGATCGGCTACAAGATCCGTGAGGCCCGCAGCATCGACCGCGTGCCCTACATGCTCATCCTGGGCGAGAAGGAGGTCGAGGCCGGCAACATCTCCGTCCGCGATCGTTCCAACGAGACCGTTCAGATGAGCGTTGACGAGTTTGTGGCCAAGGTGCTCGAGGAGATCAAGACTCGCGCCTAGCACAAACAATACAAGAATTAACAAAGGCGATCGTCCTCGCGGGCGGTCGCCTTTTTTGTTGTCTATAGAAGAAAAGCCGCTGGTTAGAGCGGCTTTTTTGTTGTGCAAAAAGGTACAGGTTTTTGTAGAGGCGTATGGAGATGCACCCATTGGTTGATTTCCGATCTCAGCCGAACACATTGAGCTGACGGCACGCTCCCGCAGTTAGCCGAACGCCCCCGAGGCCCCATCCGGGACCCGGGGGCGGCATTTTCCCAGTTGAAGGAACGGTGGAGATGTGTTTCGATGGGTCCGGTGGCCCTGCTCCGCCCGCCGCCCGGCACCTCTTCCCAGACTCAGCCGGACGGTCGGTCCGTCTATTCCGTTTTTCTTCCAGGCTAGGCCAGCGGGGCATCGCCCCTCT
>CABRFG010000070.1 GCA_902470095.1 uncultured Collinsella sp. | reverse complement strand
CTCTGCTCGTTCGCTTTTTGATCTGGAGAGCCGGGTGGGCTGATAAATAGATATGGCAAGGGGCTCTCCCGCACATGGACGGGAGAGCCCCTTGTTGCGTTTGGGTTGTTGGTGCGACCTACAGGTGGCTGATGATCAGTTCCATCTTGCCTTCGAGGTCGATGGAGCTGACAGTGCTGGGTGCCAGCAGGTGGCTTCCCTTGTGGACGGGGTCGCCGCAGACGGTGCCTTCGCCGTCGATGACCGACAGACACATGAAGGGCCAGCGCTGGTCGAGGGTCTTGCTGCCGTCGACACGCACGCGATCGACGGTGTAGCAGGAGTTAGACTCGAGCTCGGTCACGCCATCGACCTCGGGTGCGGTTACCGTGCCGTCGGTCGGAGCCTGAGCATCAAAGTCGATGCAATCGAGGCTCTGCTCAATGTGCAGTGGGCGCAGCTTGCCGTCGGTGCCGGGACGGTCGTAGTCGTACAGACGATACGTCACGTCGCTCGACTGCTGCGTCTCCAAAATGAGCGTGCCGGTCTTGATGGCGTGCACGGTACCGGAATCAATCTGGAAAAAGTCGCCCTTGTGAATCGGCAACACGTTGAGCATGTCGTCCCAACGTCCTTCCTCGATCATTTGTGCGGCCTCGGCGCGGTCCTTGGCACGCTGGCCGACGATGATCGTGGCGTCGGGCTCGCAGTCCAGCACATACCAACACTCGGTTTTGCCCAGGCTACCGTTCTCGTGCTCGGCAGCGTACTCGTCGTTGGGATGAATCTGGATCGAAAGGTCGTCCTTGGCGTCCAGAATCTTAATGAGCAGCGGGAACTCCTTGCCCTCGCAGTTGCCAAAGAGCTCGCGATGCTCGGCCCACAGCCACGACAGCGTGTGGCCGGCATACGGGCCCTCCGCAATCTGGCAGTCGCCGTTGGGGTGGGCCGAGATGGCCCAGCACTCACCGATGGGGCCATCGGGAATGTCGTAGCCAAATACGGTTTCGAGCTGGCGACCGCCCCAGATCTTCTCGTGGAAGATCGGCGTCAGTTTAATCAAATCGGACATATTCATACCTCATTGTGTTGCGCGGGCGCTGCGTAAAACTGTTCAAAACGAGCGCCCGCATGACTGCAAAAACCTATGCCAACGTTACGTTGTGCAACTCAAAGCGGTCGCCAACGTTGCGCGAGACCGAATACTCAAAGGCGGCGCCGCTGTCCAAAAAGCCAATCTGGGTGAGCTCGAGCAGGGGAGAGCCAGGCTTGGTGTCCAGGCGCTCGGCTTCTTCCTCGGTTGCTGCCACGGCGCGAATGGTACGGTGGAAGCTCGAAATTTTCAGCCCGCATTGCTCGCGGATGAAATGGTAGACCGATCCGTACAGGTCCTTCTTTTTCAGCCCCGGAATCAGCTCGAGGGGCATGTAGGTGTACTCGATAACGATGGGCTTCCCATCGGCCTGACGCACGCGCACGACGTGATAGGCAAAGTCATCCTCGGCAATTCCCAGCTGGGCTGCGATGTCCGCTGGTGGATTAACAATCGAGAAATCGTAGACCACCGAGGTCACCTTTTCCCCGCGGTGCTCATACGAAAAGCCCTGGGCACGGTCGTTTTTGCCCTGGAAAAACGCCTGGCCGGGAAGTCCCGCCGTGTCCTTAACGTAGGTGCCCGATCCGCGCCGGCTGGTAATAAGACCTTCCTCGGTGATTTGCTCGATAGCTCGTTTGACGGTGATTTTGGAAACGCTATAGAGCTCACAGAACTCAACGACGGTGGGAAGCTTGTCGCCCGGTTTAAGAGCGCCATCCTCGATACTTCGACGAATATCTGCAGCTATCGCCTCGTATTTGGGAATCATGGAACCTCCTTTCCGACATATATGAATACAAAAAGTAAGTATAACCCTCAACAGGGCATCCATATTACTTTTATCTAAGAAGTTCGAGAAAGAAAAAAGAAAAAGACGCTTTACTTTTAAAATTAGAGCGCTATAGTTTAAGCAACGAACGGAATCCTTCCGCACAACAGGATCGACCGTTTGGGGACGGTTTTGTTTTGGCGGGTTGGATATCGGTATGGCCGGTGCGCGCCCGCGCCGGATAACCTGCCAAAGCAAACCCGTCTCCAACCGGAAGCTCTAGAACACGAAAGCGAGGACTTTGATGGCACAGTATCAGCTGCCCAACGACTTCTTCTTTGGCGCTGCTATGTCCGGCCCGCAGACTGAGGGTCAGTGGAACCAGGGCGGCAAGCTCGAGAACCTGTGGGACACCTGGTCCATCCAGGATCTGGGTTCGTTCTACAACCGCGTTGGCTCTTACGCCGGCAATGACTTTATGGCCAAGTACCAGGAAGACCTTCGCATTTTGAAGGACTTGGGTCTGGATACCTATCGCACTTCCATCCAGTGGAGCCGTCTGCTCGATGCCGACGGCAACCTCAACGAGGAAGGTGCCGCGTGGTATCACGAGTTGTTCCGCGCCTCTCGCGAAGCCGGCTTGGAGCCGTTTGTCAACTTGTACCACTTTGACATGCCCACCTACCTCTTTAACCGTGGCGGCTGGGAGAGCCGTGAGGTTGTCGAGGCTTACGCACATTACGCCGACGTCGCCTTCCACGAGTTTGGCCAGGAGATTAAGTACTGGTTCACCTTTAACGAGCCCATCGTCGAGCCCGAGCAGCGCTATCAGGAGGGCGTGTGGTTCCCGCAGCTCCACGACTTCAACCGCGCCCGCACCGTGCAGTATCACATCTCGCTGGCGCACGCGCTGGCCGTGGCCAACTATCGTCGCGCCTATGACGAGGGCGCTATTCGCGCCGATGCCAAGATCGGCATGATCAACTGCTTTACCCCGGTCTACACCAAGGAGAACCCCAGCGAGGCGGACCTCGAGGCCGTGCGCATGACCAGCGGCATCAACAACCGCTGGTGGCTCGACCTCATCACCAAGGGCGAGCTTCCTGCCGACGTGCTCGACAGCCTGGCCGAGGGCGGCGTTAAGCTCCCGTTCCGCGCCGGCGACCAAGAGATCCTCAAGCAGGGTGTTGTCGACTGGCTAGGCTGCAACTACTACCACCCCACGCGTGTTCAGGCGCCGGCGAGCAAGGTCGACCAGTACGGCCTGCCGCACTTTGCCGACGAGTACGTATGGCCCGACGCCGTTATGAACGAGAGCCGCGGCTGGGAGATCTACCCGCAGGGCCTCTACGACTTTGGCATGGACTGCGCTAAGAACTACCCCGATCTTGAGTGGTTCGTTTCCGAGAACGGCATCGGCATCATGGACGAATACAAGAACCGTGACGCCGAAGGAACCATCCAGGATGACTACCGCGTCGACTTTGTACGTCAGCACCTGGAGTGGGTGGCCAAGGCCATCGACGAGGGCGCCAAGTGCCGCGGATACCATTATTGGGCCGTCATCGATAACTGGTCTTGGGCCAATGCCTTTAAGAATCGCTATGGCTTTGTCGAGGTCGATCTGATGGATGGCTATAAGCGCCGTCTTAAGAAGTCGGCGGCCTGGCTCAAACAGGTCGCCACGACCCACGTGGTTGATTAGCGACCGGACGAACGTCCAGACCGCGCGCCGCCGCGCGCAACACATGGCACATCTGGTGGCAGAGGGCGACAGACCACCGTGCGCATAGGAAAGGCCGGATTTGAAAGTTAGGAGCAATCATGGCCAGTGACAACGGAAAGAGCTTCCTCGACAAGTTTGCCGAGGTCTCTGCGAAGGTGGGAAACCAGGTTCACCTGCGTTCCCTGCGTGACGCCTTCGCGACCATCACGCCGCTCTATATCCTTGCGGGTATCGCGGTTCTTATTAACAACGTCGTGTTCCCTCTGTTCCCGCTCGATGCGGCGGGCCTTGCCAACCTTCAGACGTGGGGTTCGGCGATTACGCTGGGCACCCTCAACGTCTCTGCCATTATCTTGGCCGGATTGATTGGCTACAGCCTCGCTAAGAACAAGCGCTTCGATAATCCGCTTGCTTGCATGGTCGTCGCTATCTCTGCCTTCGTCATCATGATGCCGCAGCAGATCACCGCCACGCTTGCCGCCACGAGCCCACTGCTCACCGACAAGATCACCTCCGCCGAGGTCACGGGCGCCCTTTCGACTGCCAACACCGGCACCAACGGTCTGTTCTCGGCTATTATCATCGCCCTGCTTTCCGTCTCGCTCTTCATCAAGATTTCTGGCGTCGAGAAGCTCAAGGTTAAGCTGGGCGAGGGCGTGCCTCCCGCGGTCTCCAACTCCTTCAACGTCATGATTCCGATGCTGCTTAACCTCGCGGTCTTCGCTCTTGCCGCAGCCCTGCTCGCCGTGTGCGCCGGCACCGATCTGTGCACCATCATCTCCACGTGCATCTCCAACCCGCTCAAGAGCATCATGAACGCTGGTCCGTGGGCTGTTATCCTCATCTACACCCTTGCTAACCTGCTGTTCTGCGTCGGTATTCACCAGTCCACCATCTCTGGCGCTACCGTCGAGCCGATCCTGACCATGCTCATCGTCGACAACATGGCTACCTTTGCCGCCGGTGGCACCATCCAGCCCGATCACTACATGAACATGCAGATCGTTAACAGCTTCGCCCTCATCGGCGGCTCGGGCTGCACCCTCATGCTCCTGCTCGACACGCTCCTGTTCTCCAAAAACAAGGCTTCCGAGACCGTTTCCAAGATGGCTATCCTGCCTGGTCTGTTCAACATCAACGAGCCGGTTATCTACGGTTACCCCATCGTGTACAACCTGCCGCTCATGATCCCGTTTGTCCTCCTTCCCGACCTGTTCATCGGCATCACCTATGGCCTTACCTGCGCAGGCATCATCAGCCCCTGCATCGCCCAGGTGCCCTGGACCATGCCTCCCGTCATCAATGCCCTGCTCGCTACGGGCTTTGACTGGCGCGCTGGCGTGTGGCAGGCTATCGAGATTGTCATTGGCATGGCCGTCTACCTGCCCTTTATGAAGATTTCCGAGAAGGCAATCGCCAAGCAGGAGGCTCTCGCCGAGTAGAACGCCTAACGTTCGTCCCTTTCACCTTTGCGGGCGCCGGTACGCGGCGCCGGTGCCCGCAGCTCTCTCCCTTGTGTAAAGATGCAGGGGGGGTGGGCACAATAGCCGCAAGGAATAAAACCAGTTGTCGTCTGCGCGCCGCGCAGTTATAAGGAGGAAACCATGAAGAAGATCATGCTCTGCTGCAATGCCGGTATGTCCACGAGCCTGCTGGTCCAGAAGATGCAGGCCGAGGTTGCAAACCGTGGTCTGGATATTGAGGTCGAGGCTCGTCCCATGAACGAGGCCCACGATCACCTGGACGAGTGCGACATGTTGCTGCTTGGTCCGCAGATCGGCTACACCAAGGGCGATTTTGAGAAGGAGGCCGCCGGTCGTTTTCCGGTCGAGGTCATCAACATGGTCGACTACGGCCGCATGAACGCTGCCGGCATCATCGACCACTGCGTCAGCGTGATGGGCTAGGTGCTCTGCATGGAGGATATGAACGAACTGCAGATGACCTGCTTTGAGATCATCAGCTACGTCGGTACCGCCAAGAGCATGTACATCAATGCCGTGCAAAAGGCCAAGGAGGGCGATTTTGACGCCGCCGAGGAGCTTATCAAGCAGGGCGACGAGGCCTATAACGGTGGCCACGATGTTCACATGGGGCTTCTGAAGAAGGAGGCCAACGGCGAACGTAACGGCGAGGCCCCGTTGATTTTGCTGCATGCCGAGGACCAGATGGCCGGCACCGAGACCATGCGCGTCATGGCGACGGAGCTCATCGAGGTTCACAAGCAGCTGCAGGCACTTCAGGCCTAGTCGGCGTTATCGCCGCGACGGACCGTGCGGTCCAACAGACAACATAGTCCCTTTGACGGGCGCCGGGAGCCTCCGCCTCCCGGCGCCTTTATTTTTGGGGATGGTCTTGCGCGGCCTGTTGGGCAGCCAATTGCGTTACCCCAGATAAAACCTGCCAAAACAAACCTGTCCTTTTTGGTAGGTTTTTGCCTTGGGAGCGGTACCATACAGGCAATGTTTAAACGAGAAAGGCGGGCTCCCATGGAACCTAAGCAGTATTACATCGGCATCGACGTCGGCGGCACCTCGGTCAAGGAGGGTCTGTTCGATGAGGACGGAAACCTGCTTGCCAAGGCCAGCGTGCCCACGCCTCCCATCGTTGACGCTGCGGGCTTTGCCGCGGTGACCGAGGCTATCGACCAGGTGGTCGCCAAGGCCCAGATTCCGCGTGCCTTTGTGTCGGGCATTGGCCTGGCCGTTCCGTGCCCCATCCCGGCATCGGGCGATGCCAAGGTCAAGGCGAACATCGCCATCAACCTGCCCGAGCTCAAGATCGCCATCCAGGAGCACTGCCCCGATGCGGTCGTTAAGTATGAGAACGATGCCAACGCCGCTGCCATGGGCGAGGCCTGGCTCGGTTCTGCCAAGGGCGTGCAGAACGTGGTGATGGTCACCATCGGTACCGGCGTGGGCGGCGGCGTTATCGTTAACGGCGACGTGGTATCGGGTGTTGTGGGCGCTGGCGGCGAGATTGGCCACATGTGCCTGAACCCGGCCGAGGAGCGCACCTGCGGCTGCGGCGGCCATGGCCACCTGGAGCAGTATTCCAGCGCCACCGGCGTGGTGAGCAACTACCTCGCCGAGTGCAAGAAGGCGGGTGTCGAGCCCATCGAGCTCACCGGCCCCTCCGATTCCAAGGACGTGTTCCAGGCCTGCCGCGAGGGCGACAAGCTCGCGCTGGCCGCGGCCGACACCATGGCCGACTATCTCGGCCGTGCCCTGGCGCTTATTGCCAACGTGGTCGACCCCGAGATGTTCCTGATCGGTGGCGGCGCGTCCGCTTCGGCCGATGTCTACCTCGACAAGGTTCGCGAGCACTTTAAGCAGTACGCGCTTTCCGCCTCGCGCGAGACGCCCATTAAGGTCGCTTCGCTCGGAAACGACGCCGGCATCATCGGTGCCGCCTACGTAGCCCTGCGCGCTGCCGGTAAATAGCTGGTGCAAGGGGGACAGGTTACATTGCACCAACATGGTGCAAAAGGGACAGCCTTGGCCCCCGTGCCTGCGCCCCAAAATATGCCGTGGCCCTTCCGTCTGCGAAGGCTCGGCATCGGCGTGCTACCATAGCTACGTCCAAGTACACATATCAAGTGGAGGATATCCATGGCAAACGTTCTTGTCTTTGGTCACCAGAACCCCGATAACGACGCCATCATGAGCGCCGTCGTCCTGTCCCAGCTGCTCAACCAGGTTGAGTATGCCGGCAACACCTACGAGGCTTGCGCTCTGGGCCAGCTTCCGGCCGAGTCCGCCAAGCTGCTCGCCGACGCTGGCATTGCCGAGCCCCGCGTGATTGATTCCGTCGAGGCCGGTCAGCTCGTCGTCCTCACCGACCACAACGAGTCTGCCCAGTCCGTCGCCGGCCTTAAGGACGCCACGGTCTTTGGCGTTGTCGATCATCACCGCATCGGCGACTTCGAGACCGCCGGCCCGCTGCACTACATCTGCCTGCCCTGGGGCTCCAGCTGCACCATCGTCACCAAGCTCGCCGGCGTGCTCGGCGTTGAGCTTTCCGACGTCCAGGCCAAGCTGCTGCTCTCGGCCATGATGACCGACACGCTCATGCTCAAGAGCCCCACCACCACCGATGTCGACCGCGCCGTCGCCGCCAAGCTCGGCGAGCAGGTGGGCGTCGACCCGGTTAAGTTTGGCATGGAGGTCTTCCTCACCCGTCCTTCCGGCTCCTTCACCGCAGTCGAGATGGTCGGCAACGACATCAAAATGTTCGAGCCCGCCGGCAAGAAGCTGCTCATCGGCCAGTACGAGACTGTCGACAAGACCCGCGCACTCGGCATGATCGACGAGATTCGCGAGGCCATGCGCGCCTACGCCGCCGAGAAGGGTGCCGACGGCATCGTCCTGTGCATCACTGACATCATGGAGGAGGGCTCGCAGGTCCTGCTCGAGGGCGAGACCGAGGCTGCTCAGAAGGGCCTGGGCATTGCCGACGAGCACGACGGCGTCTGGATGCCGGGCGTCCTCTCCCGTAAGAAGCAGGTCGCTGCCCCCATCATGGCCGCCTGCTAGGTTTAGTTGACCAAACGCCACGACCGGATCGCGGAAGCCCCGCGCTCCGGTCGTTTTTTGTGCACGGCGCCGCGTCGTCTCTTGGATAGGCGCGCCCGTGCCGTTGAGCAAATAATGTTCAACCTGTGGTTCCGCTTTTCGGCCACGCCTGCGTGCCTGTCGTGCAGGGTAGGCTAGATGCAAGCGTAATACGTTAGAGCGCGGCACCGCCACTTGGGCGGGCCGTGCTTTTTTAAGACGGGAGCTTTCCCGTGAAAGGAGCCGCCCATGGCAGCACCCGAGCAGCTGTTTAACGTTCGTGAGCGCAAGCGTTTTGAGCGCCACGACATTTGGGAGCGCATCACCGAGAACGGCACGATTTCCGCCGCCGTCATGGTCTTCGCCGCCATCGCCGCCGTCATTTGCGCCAACACCGATGCCTACGAGGCCATCCATCACTTTTTGGAGACCCCGCTGTATGTGGGTCTGGGCAACCTTACGGCCGGCCTCACCGTCGAGCTTTTCGTCAACGACTTCCTCATGGCGATCTTCTTTTTGCTGGTGGGCATCGAGCTTAAGTACGAGATGACGGTCGGCGAGCTCAAGAACCCGCGTCAGGCCATGCTTCCCATGCTGGCGGCCGTGGGCGGTGTCGTCGTTCCCGCCTGCATCTACCTGATCTTTAACCATGCCGGCGCCCGCAACGGTTGGGCCATCCCCATGGCAACCGATATTGCCTTCGCGCTGGGCGTGCTGTCGCTTTTGGGCAATCGCGTGCCCAACGGCGTGCGCGTGTTCTTCTCGACGCTCGCCATTGCCGACGACTTGATCTCTATCGCCGCCATCGCCATTTTCTACGGTCAGAGCCCCAATCCGTTTTGGTTGGGCGCCGCCGCGCTTGTGACCTGCGCGCTCGTGTGGCTCAACAAGACGCAGCATTACCGCCTTGCCCCGTATTCGGTACTGGGTCTGCTGTTGTGGTTCTGCATGTTCAAGAGCGGCGTGCACGCTACGCTCGCCGGCGTCATCCTGGCCTTCACCATTCCGGCCAAGTGCGGTGTTAAGCTCGATAGCCTTACCGATTGGCTGGGCGAATGCCTGCCGTTGCTCGACGACCGCTACGATGACGAGGCGCACATCCTGGGCCAGCATGACTTTACCGTCTCGACCACTAAGGTCGAGCGCGTCATGCATCGCGTGACCCCGCCGCTCATTCGCATGGAGCGCCTGATCTCCACGCCGGTCAACTTTGTGATCCTGCCGATCTTTGCGTTTGTCAACGCGCAGGTTCGCCTGGTGGGCGTGGACATGAGTACGCTGCTCACCGACCCGGTGACGCTCGGCGTGTACTTTGGCATGCTGCTGGGCAAGCCGATCGGCATCTTTGGCATGACGTTCGCCCTGGTTAAGCTCAAGGCTTGCCAGTTGCCGCGCAACGTCAACTGGCACATGATCGCCGGCGTGGGCATTCTGGGCGGCATCGGCTTTACCATGTCGATCCTCATCAGCGGCCTCGCCTTCCCGACGGCCCAGTTCGAGGTCCTGGCTGCCAAGGCCGCTATTCTTGCCGGTTCGGTCACCGCTGCCGTACTCGGCATGATCTACATGAGCGTGGTCTGCAAACACCCCGCGCCCAAAGACGAGTAAAAGCTCGAAAAAGAGACACCAGAACCGGTTTGGATGCGTTCGAAACTCGGATCCGGGTGCTACTGGCCCCCTGCCAGATACCCCCGTGGTCAAAAAACGCCGTTTGTGAGTACTGTCACAAACGGCGTTTCATTTTAGGTGTGGAAAATAATGAACAAAGTTATAAGAACTGTACGTTAATGAATGACCATCGACTTCCAATTTGGTAGCGCGCACAGTCGTGGTGTAAGAAGCAAGGGAGGGCCATCGCCTAGAATCG
>CABRFG010000069.1 GCA_902470095.1 uncultured Collinsella sp. | reverse complement strand
TCCTGACTCCCACGACCTACACCACCAAGGTCAGCTCGGTGCAGATTGGCAATCAATCGGGCGACGATGCTGCAACAGTTACGAACACGCTGGATTTGAAGACGTCTGTGAACATTCCGGTGACGAAGATCGCTGATGGCATCGCGGCTAACACATTCACATTCGGGCTTAAGGATGTTACGGCGAATATCGACTCCCTGGTGGATCAGGCTGGTAACAAGATTACGCTGAAGAATTCCGTCAATCTGGCCGAGCAGGCGCTGACGGCTTCGGACGAGACAGCCACCATCGCGGTAGCCGACTCTACCTCCGAGGTAGTTTCAGGAACAGACGCCAAGACCTTCAAATTCAACTATGCACCCACAACTGCCGAAGAAACCCACTGGTACGTCATTGCCGAGCAGCCAGGCGCAACGGCGGGCGTCGTGTACGACACCACGGCCTATCTTGTGAAGATCACCACGACGCTGTCTGAAGACGGCCGTAGCTTGAGCACGGCCAAGAAGGTTTACAAGACGGTTTCCGATTCGAGTGAGCTGCAGGAAGTAGC
This sequence comes from uncultured Collinsella sp., assembly GCA_902470095.1. GTDB lineage: Bacteria > Actinomycetota > Coriobacteriia > Coriobacteriales > Coriobacteriaceae > Collinsella. The sequence goes on along the minus strand of CABRFG010000069.1, from coordinate 9,746 downwards.
CGGTGATATCGGCGTCACCTTCACCAATGTGGCCACGCCCAAGGGTACCTGGCAGTTCAAGGCCGACAAGTTCTTCTATGGCTTGGGCGCTCCGCATGACTGCAGCTTTACTCTGCAGGAGATCGAGCGCGCCCCCGAAGCCGGTGAGCCGTTGGCGAACGTGCTCGTGTCGAACGACAACCTCCAGCAGTGGACGGCCAGCATTGCCGCCGCCGACCTCACCGACGGCCACGCCTTCATCTCCTTCCCCGCAATCAACTATGAGCAGCAAGGCGAAGGCGAGGGCTTCCAGAACGATGTGGGCGACCACTACTACCTCATCACCGAGGACGGCGATGAGGCCGTCAAGGACACCACGGCCTATGTCGTGAAGGTGACTGTCGCGGAAGACGCTGCCAATACGCGCAACCTCACCGCCACTGGAACGGTGCTCGGTTACGCTGACGACATCAACTCCCCGCTGAACCCGCTGACCCTTCCCGAAGGCGAGCTCCCAGCGTTCTACAATACCGACACCTACGATCTGATCAGCGCTGCCAGCTATAGCGTGTACGCTGCTAGCGGCGAGCCGGTCGATCAGGTGTGCTACGTCGATCCGAAGATCGTCAAGAACCTCGAGGGCCGCGCCATCAAGTCTGGCGAGTTCGCCTTCAAGCTCATTCAGGTGGCGAACTACAACGACACCGAGGGCGAGCTCATCTCCGCCACTACTAACGACGAGTTCGGCATGGTCGACTTCGACAAGGCGAACAACGTTTCCGGCGACCTCGAGAACCCCAGCTGCCTGGCTTACACCAAGCCCGGCACCTATTACTACCGCGTCATCGAGGACACCAGCAAGGGCGGCATGAACGACCAATCCGTGCTGTACAGCGATCAGGTGATCACCTTCACCACGGTCATCGAGCAAGATGAGGCGACCGGTCAGCTGGTGTGCACCGACATGTACTACGGCTGGTGGGACGCCGCGGCCAACCAGAACGTCCGCTTCGACGAGCAGTACGCCGACTATGAGACCCAGCCGGGCAACATCGGCGATATGTCGAAGCTGAATCCCGATTGGCACCCGACCATCAACAACAAGGCGCGTCCGATGGATCTGCAGGTGCGCAAGACCAGCGTATCCGATCGCGATGAGGGCCTGGTGGGCGCCACTTACGCGCTGTACATGGTGAACGAGAACCCGCAGGGCGACATTTGGCTCGCTGAGGCGACCTCCGAGGAGGGCGGCTGGATCACCTACAAGAACGTGAGCCTTGCCACCAACAACCTGTACTACTTCAAGGAAACGGCTGCGCCCGCGGGCCATACCGTGAGCGAGTTCCGCAGCCCCTACTTCTACCTCGTGGAAGATGCGACGTCCGCCAACGGCTATGCCCTGAAGTACACTGACACCAAGTACTTCGACGCCGCCGAAACGGAAGCCGCTGCCGCTCCGTTGGCCGCTGCTGAGGCTCAGGCTCTGCAGGCTGCCATCGCCGCCCAAGCCGAGGCGACCGCGGCCGATGACCAGACCAAGCCCGGCCACAGCGCCGACGGCAACATCCTGCTGACCTACGACAAGGACGGCGGCGTCTACGACGAAACCACCCAAATCGAGGTGAACAAGCTGGACACGCGCACCCACGAATGGGTGGAAGGCGCCAAGCTGGTCATCCTCGATAAAGAATCGGGAAAGGAAGTGGCCAGCTGGACTTCGGGCAAGGCTCCCCAGAAGCTGGCGAAGACACTGAACGTCGGCACCACTTACCTCCTGCGCGAGGTGGAGGCTCCCGGTGAGTACCGCCTGGCCAACGACGTTGAGTTCGTCATCGACAACTACGGCAACGTGACCATCACCAAGGGCACGGAAAACGGCAACGCCGAGCTGTCCGACAACACCATCACCCTCTACGACACTATGATGGACGCTGAAGAGGTCGAGCAGCGCGAGCACGAAACCACCCGCGAGGTGCCGCTGGGCACGATTCTGGCCCAGACTGGCGACATGCTGCCGATCCTGGGCATCGGCCTCATCGTGCTGGCGAGTCTGATCGCCCTTATCGTGGCCGGCCGCCGGCGTCGTGCAGGAAAGGATGACGAGAACTAGGATGTGTCGGGAGTCGCAGGCAACCGCCTGATTGAGATACCATGAGGGATACGCGCGAGGCTCTTCGGGGCTTCGCGCGTATCTGTGCTTGATAGTAAAAGATGAGCTATTGACTAAGGAAAAGACAGAGCAAACAATCCATCGACCCCATGATTTCCATGACTGATGCAGTAGCTAACATACCGGCAGGTTCGCTCGGCGTTTCAGGGCCGGCGGAGACGTCGGATGCATTTGCGCGCGACGTTAAGAAGCGCCTCGCGCGGTTGCGCATTGTGTCGCGGCTCTGCTCGATCGTCGGTGCCGTGCTCCTGGCGGCGGTTGCCCTGCTGGCTATCAGCGCAACAGTGGCGCCGCGCTTCATGGGATTGCAATCCTATACCATCGTATCGGGATCCATGGAGCCGTCATTTCCCGTGGGCAGCCTCGTGTACGCCGAACCCATCGAGCCCGAGGCGTTAGCCGTGGGTGACGTGGCGGTCTTCTGGCGCAATGACGAAGTCGTCATTCACCGCGTGGAGGAAAACCTTTACGAAGACTGCGAACTGATCACCCGCGGCGACGCCAACGAAGGCATCGACGCGCATCCGGCGCTGTACGACAACGTGGTCGGCCGCGCCGTGAACCAGATACCGGGCATCGGGTATTTCGTCATGGCGCTGGCGTCGCTGCCGGGAAAGCTCGTCTTGGGTTGGGTCGTCCTCATGGGCGCCGCCTTCTCCATAATCGGCACCGCCATAGCCTCCCTCGCGAGGCAATAATGCAGCGCCTCCGCCAACAAATCTTCGTTATTTTGTACCTGAAGTTCTCGTTTTTTTGCTTGTAAAACCTCGTTATTTTGAATATGACAATCAACCGTCCCTCCTCAGGATCCGGGACCTGGTGCCCGCCATGCCAAGATTAGCGGTTTGGTTCCCATCTCCCAAGTTGGCTGAGGCCTTTGTCAATTGATCCCAGCATTGAGGGTCGCGGCGTGAGGCTCGACGCTTATGTAAAAGGGGAGGGAAAAGCCTTCAACATCGAAATGCAAGCGCAGGCTGAATACTACCTTGGATGCAGACTCCGCTATTACCAATCGGTGATCGATAGCGATCTGCTCCACAAAGGAGATGACTACGAGGACTTACCTCGCAGCTATATTATCTTTCTCTGCGTTCACGATTCGTTCGGCTGCGGTCTCCCCGTGTATACCATTGAACCGAGGTGCTTGGAGAATAATGACTGTCAGCTGGATACGCGCTGCACGTGGATCGTCCTTAACGGAAGCGCGTGGGTAAAAGAGGACGACGAGAAGCTGCGATCCTTGCTACAATACATCGAGGACGGTACCGTTACGGAGGGCGATGATCTTGTGGCCCAAATTGACCGTCTGGTTGTAGCGGCCAACGACGATGATAAGGTGATGAGCGAGATGATATCCGTCAGTACTGTGGAGGCCAACGCCGAGCGTCGTGTTCGCCAAGCTAAGAAGTTCTATAGCGAAGTGGGGTTCAAGCAGGGCTATGAGGCCGGAGAAGAGCAGGGCCTCGAGCAGGGCCTCGAGCAGGGCCTCGAGCAAGGCCTCGAGCAAGGCCTCGAGCAAGGCCTCGAGCAAGGAAAGAAGGAAGAGGCCGCTCGCATCTCAGCGTTAATCAACCGCCTTCTCGCAGACGGGAGAGAGCAAGACATTTTGCTTCTTGGTGATCAGGAAGCCCTAGAGCGCCTCCTGAAAGAGTACTCCCTATAGCGCAAAACGCCCTACTGATTATTCCCGTTTCCAGCTGCGCTGATTTCATAGCGAGTGACACTGGATTTCGGCACGAGCCGCAAGTGCGGTGAGGTTCTCCTTCCCGAAGCAGGATTGCCGAAGATCTCGCTGCCGAAAATCTAACAGCGCTACAGCTCGCCCCTTCCAATCTTCGTTATTTTGTACCTGAAAGTCTCGTTTTTCTTGTAAAATCTCGTTATTTTGAATATGACAATCAATCGTCCCTCTTCAGGAGCCGGGATCTGGTGCCCGCCACGCCAAGATTGGGGGGTTTGACATCCGCCTGCTCGAAGCTCGAAGCAAAATCCGGAAAATACAAAGTGGAATCTTCGGATTTTGCAAAGTGAGAATGTCGGAAAATACAAAGTGAAATTTTAGGATTTTGCAAAGTGACTATCGGAAACACCCGGTAAAGGCTACAATGCGCTAAGAAGCGAAACGCGAACAGGAGCGCGCTATGCCCAACGAACTGCCTCCGCGAGACGAATACCTGCCTCGCATTGTCGACGACCAAGTGCGCCGCTACCTTGAGATTTTCGGGGCGGTGGAAGTGGCCGGAACGAAATGGTGCGGGAAAACCTGGACGGCCTGTCGCCACGGCGAAAGCGTCAGCTACGTCGACGACGCCCTGGCCCTAGCCCAATCCGACCCTCAGGCGATGCTTGCGGGCGAGCAGCCCCACGTCATTGATGAGTGGCAACTTGCACCGGCCATCTGGAACACCGTTCGCCATGCCGTGGATCGCAAGCGGGGGCTGCGCGGCGCGTGGCTTTTAACGGGCTCTTCCACCCCTCTCGCGAAAGACGAGGATCAGGCGAGAGCGATGCACAGCGGCGCCGGCCGCATAGGCCGCATTCGCATGCACCCGATGAGCCTTGCCGAATCGGGCGACTCGACAGGTCAGGTTTCCCTGGCCGCGCTTTTCCGCGGAGAATTTGCGCGGGCCACGGTGCCGGGGGACGCGGCCTCCCTTGCCGCTGCGGCGTGCCGCGGTGGTTGGCCCGAGACGTTGGATCTTTCCCCGAGCCAATCTCTTCTCACCGCAAGGGAGTACCTGAACCTATTGTTCTCGGAAAGCGTCCCGCGCCACGGCCGAGACGGAGGTTTGGCACGGCGCATCGCGCTTTCCCTCGCGCGAAACCTGGGGCAGGCAGCAACTTACAAGACGCTTCTCGCGGACGTATCGGGCGGCGATGAGCCCTTGACGACGACAGCTACGGTGGCCTCGTACCTCGAGCTGCTGAAGAATATGTATGTAATCGAAGAGGTGCCGGGCTGGGTGCCGGCGAGGCGATCCCCTAAACGGCTCTCGGTGAAGCCGAAGCGCTACCTCGCCGACCCCTCCCTGGCCGTGGCGCTCCTCGGCATGAACGAGGAGGCGCTTCTCGCCGATTGGCAGACGTTCGGGCTGGTGTTCGAGAACATGTGCGTGCGCGACCTCATGGTGTACGCGCAGGCGCTGCCCGATGCTCCGGCCGTGCCGGTGAGGTATTACCGCGACGACGCCGGCCTTGAGGCGGACGCCATAGTCGAGCTGCCCGACGGGCGGTGGGCAGCCTTCGAGTTCAAGCTGGGCATCGCGAAGGCCGATGCGGGCGTGGCGACTCTGAAGCGCGTGCGTGAGAAGGTGACGCGCAACCCCCATGCGCGCACCCGGCCGCCCGAATTCGTGGCGGTTCTGACGGGCACGGGCGAGTATGCCTACCAAGCCGAAGAGGGTATCTACGTCATTCCCCTGCGCGCCCTCGGCGCCTGAGTGCTGCTAATGTCTAAGTAGACAGTGAATTCCGGAATTCCATCTTCAAAAGTCTGTCGGCGATGGCGATAATGGAGTCGCCATCGCCTCTTTCCGAACGATGGGAGCCTGCCATGTCCAACAATATACTCAACCCTCTGGAGAAGGAGCTCCTGATAAGGCTCTACAGGAGCAATCCCGACATCAAGCTCTCCGACTTCTGCCGCGCCAACAACGTGAGCGAGGCGGCGTTCAAGACCTGGCTCAAGAAGTACGGCGCCGAGGGGCTCTCCGGGCTGTATCGCTCGAAGAAGACGCCGAGCCTGCTTCCCGAGGGCGTGGACGAGACGGAGGAGACCCTGCGCCGCGAGCTCATCAAGACCAGAATCGAGCTGGAGCGACTAAAAAAAGGCTACATCCGGATCCCGAGAGAAGATGGGACGCCGGGAGAGTTCGTGCCTGTATCCGAGAAGAGTGCGCGATCATCGAGGCGCTCTCGAAGGAGTTCCCTGTAACCGGGCTCTGCAGCCTGTGCGGCGTGAGCCGCTCCGGCTTCTACAAGTGGAGGAAGAGGGGCGGGGATCCGCCGAAAGACCGCGCGAAGGTGCTGCGGCTGGTGCAAGGCTGCCACGACGCCCACCCCTCGCACGGGTACCGGTGGGTGCACGCCTACCTCAAGAGGAGCGATGGCATAACGGTGTCCGCGGAATACGTCAGGAGATGCTTTCTCTACCTGGGCATACGCGCCGAGACCAAGCATCAGAAGAAGGATCGCGAGCGCAAGGCGCGCGATCCTTACCCCAACCTCATCTTCTCCACGTGGGAGACGGTCGATCGCCCGCGCCAGGTGATAGTCTCCGACATGACGGCGTTCTGGACGCGGAGCAGGTACTGGGAGCTCGCTCTTTACTTCGACGTGTTCACGAAGCAGATCATAGGGCGCGGCCTCACGAAAAGACGCGGCTGGCCGGGCATCTACCACGACGGCCTCGAGCAGGCGAGGGAGGAGATCGAGAGATCCAGGGCGGAGGCCGTGGGGAGGCTGGAGGCGGGATCGGGCGACATCTGCGTGCTGCACACCGACCAGGGGAGCGTCTACACATCCAAGGCCTACAACGAGATCATCCGCGAGAGCAGCATCGTCCGCTCGTGCTCGCGCGCGGGCAAGCCCACGGACAACCCCGTGAACGAGTCTTTGAACGGCTGGATCAAGGAGGAGCTCTTCACGGACTTCGGGCTCTACGACAAGCGGGATTGGGAGGTGGAGCAGGTGGTCGACGACTACATCGAGTGGTACAACGCGAAGCGACCTTGCTGGTCTCTCGGGTACATGACGCCGAACGACTTCTACGACGCCTTCATGGCGGGGGAGGTGGAGAGGCGCGACACGTTCGCGGGTCGCGTGATCGACCCGACGCCGAAGTTCGTGCGCGAGAAGCTCGCAAGGGCCGAGGCCGATGCCGAAAGCAACGCGATCGGCACAAGCGAGCTCCTCTGCTTCGATGCCGGTGTCTACGTCCCTCTAAAGAAAAACAGCTCCAGTGTCTACGAACGCGATGCGGATTCCAGCTCTGGTGTCCACCATTGCCACGGGGAAGATGGAAAAAGTGTCTACGAAGCTTGACTAGTACAAAGAACTGGTAAGCCCGAAGCCATGAAAAGCGGCAAAATCGTCAATTTCTGCAAAATGAAGAGTTACATTATCGTAGAAATCGACCAAATAAAGAATTGCATTATTGAAAAAGCCCAGCTAGAATAGACAAAACGATAGCAGCGAAAGGAGTCCTCCTTGTTTCGCAGGAAGGTCTACGAGTCTCTACAGCGTTGGGCGACCCGACGTGGTCAGACAGCACTTCTCGTGACAGGTGCGCGCCAGATCGGTAAAAGCTATCTGGTAGAGCGCTTGGGTCGCGAGAAGTATCAGCGCCTTCTGACAGTCAATCTCTACCTCGATAAGGCGGCGAAGCGCTCGCTGGCTGAGGCCTCCAATGTAGCGGATCTCATAACACGCCTCTCTCTCATGGCTGACCAGCCCCTCGTTCCTGGCGAGACGCTGATCTTCATCGACGAGATCCAGGAGCTTCCCGACCTCATGACCATGGTGAAGGGTCTTGTTCAGGACGGCCGATTCTCTTATGCGTTCTCGGGTTCGATGTTGGGAACCGAGCTGAAGCACGTGCGCTCCTATCCTGTGGGCTTTGTGACCGAGGTCACCATGTTCCCTATGGACTTCGAAGAGTTCTGCTGGGCGATGGGTGTCCAGAACGAGGCTCTTTCCGTCGTCCGGGACTGCTGCACGTCCCTTCAGGCGGTGCCTGGCTACCTGCACGAAGCCCTGCTCGGCTATTTCCGCACCTACATGGTAGTAGGGGGAATGCCTGCAGCAGTGCAAGCCTTTCTCGACAACGCCGGCAATATGGGGCCGGTGCGAGAGGTTCAGGCTGAGCTGGTGGTTTCGTATGTTCACGACATCACGAAATACGCCGGCACTGCGGCTCCAACCGTGAGGGCGATCTTCGAACAGCTTCCTCTTCAGCTGGACGCGCGCTCGCAGCGGTTCCAACTGAACTCCCTAGGAAGGGATGCGCGCTACAGCAAGTTCAGCTTCGATTTCAACTGGCTAGTTTCGGCCCATGTCGGCCTGAAATGCAACGTGGTACGCGATCCGAAGAGACCTCTCAAGGCCACGGAAGACGCGGGGAACTTCAAGCTGTATGAGTCGGACACGGGGATGCTGGCGAGTCGCTACGACATTTCGGTGGCGCGCGGTTTGTACAGCGATGATCGCACGCTCAATCTCGGATTCATGTTCGAGAACGTGTTCGCCCAGGCGCTTACTGCTTGCGGGTGTGATCTGTTCTACTACATGAACCGCAAGAGGGGAGAGGTTGATTTCCTGGTTGAAAATGCCCGGGGAGACGTAGTTCCACTTGAGATCAAGTCGGGCCGCACGCCCCGCGCCCATGAAGCTTTGAACAAGCTGCTCGCCACTCCGGAATACGGGATTGAAAAGGGCTACGTGCTTTCGCGCCTCAATGTGGAGCAGCGCGATCGTGTTGTCTACCTCCCCTGGTACGTGACGGCGTGCCTGCCCGAGGCTCTCGGCCTGAGAAAGCGCTCCGATGAGGAGGACTCGTTCAGCATAACGCTTCCGTCCCTATCCGCGCCCACAAGAGAGAACTCCAGCGGAGTAGTGTGAGGCTTTTCTCTTTCGCCGCTCACCCCTGAAAATGTACCGCTCGAATAGGGTTTAGAGCGTTTAGAAAGCATTTTCGTCGTTCTTTACCCTGTCATTTGCCTACCAACTTGTTTTGGACACTTCGTAAGAAAGTTCCGAGAAACCCCTGGTCAGAGCTTTGAATCTTGCTGTCGGTGCTGCTGGTGTTCTCGTTCCTGAACGTGACCATGTTCACGGACTACGCCAACGCCGAGGGTGACAACGGGGAGGCGACCGAGTTCGCCGAGCCTGTCGGAGAGCCCGAGGCCCAGGCGCAGCCCGAGGACGAGGCCAACGGCCCGGAATCTGAGGAGCCCGCGGAGGAGGTGAACGAGGCCGAGCCCGCCGCCGAGCCCGAGGCCCCTGCCGTGGCGGAGGAGCCCGAGGAGAGCTATCCGGCCCAGGGCGATGGAGTGACTGTCGTCATGGAGGCTCCCGAGGGAGCGCTCCCGGCCAACAGCTCCATGAAGGTGGAGACGGTGTCATCGCGCGCTGTCGAGAAGACAGTCGAGGAGGTCGTGGCTGATGAGGGCAAGAAGGTCGAGGAGCAATCTGCCTACAGCATCACTCTCTTCAACGCTGCGGGTGACGAGGTGTCTCCCGCCAAGAAGGTGAAGGTGTCGTTCCGCAACGCCGGAGTCGACGGCGATGAGATTACCGTCATGAAGGTCGCGAATGGAGCCCGTGCTGTCGAGGTTGCCGAGATTCGGGATAACGGCACAGCTGCTTTCTCCGATACTGCTCCGACCGAGTCTGGCAACGTCTACGTTCTGGTTGGCAAGAAGGCCGAGATCAAGGCTCCCACGGTCGAGCAGAAGACCGTCACCCTCCGCGTCGTATACGAGACGGGCGCGGTGCGCGACGTCATTCCGATAGCGGTCGAGAAGAAGGACGGTGCTTACGCCGGCACCTACAAGCTCGATCTGAACGGTTTCACCGCAAGCTGCGACGCAGAGATGGC
>CABRFG010000068.1 GCA_902470095.1 uncultured Collinsella sp. | reverse complement strand
GGGGGTCGAAGCCCTTGCCCTGCTGATCCTTGCCAGCCTCGATGTACTCGCGGACGCCCTTGGCGAAGACGAGCTGCAGATCGGTGTTGACGTTAATCTTGGAGATGCCCAGGGAAATGGCCTTCTTGATCTGATCCTCGGGGATGCCGGTGCCACCGTGCAGGACGAGGGGCAGGTCGCCGGTCTGGGCCTTGATCTCGCCCAGGCGCTCGAAGGAAAGGCCAGCCCAGTCGGCAGGGTACACGCCGTGGATGTTGCCGATACCGCAGGCGAGGAAGTCGACGCCCAGGTCAGCAATCTGCTTGCACTCAGCAGGATCAGCGAGCTCGCCGCTGGAGGTCACGCCGTCCTCGGTGCCGCCGATGCCGCCGACCTCGGCCTCGATGGACATGCCCTTGGAGTGGGCAAGCTCAACGAGCTCCTTGGTGCGATCGAGGTTAAGCTGGAAGGTCTCCTCGTGAGAGCCGTCATACATGATGGACGTGAAGCCGGCCTCGATGCACTTGAAGCAGTCCTCGTAAGAACCGTGATCGAGGTGAAGGGCGACGGGAACGGTAACGCCCGTGGCCTCGACGGCAGCCTTGACCATGTCGGCGCAGACCTTGAAACCGCCCATCCACTTAGCGGCACCAGCGGTGCACTGAAGGATCAGCGGAGACTTGGCCTCCTCGGCGGCCTGGAGAATAGCCAGGGTCCACTCGAGGTTGTTGGTGTTGAAGGCACCGAGACCGTACTTGCCGGCCTCGGCCTTCTTGAGCATGTCTGCTGCGTTGACGAGCATAAAAGAAACCTCCTGTAAGGTTGCTCCGATAACGCCTGAGATTTTACCACGACATACCCGAGCATAAACGTTCGTTTGTTCACGAATACCATCCGATTGGACAAATTTTGACCGTTTGCCCCACAGAATCGACCCACTGGGGAAAATAGCTTGACGATTGAGCGGTCTTCGTGATTCGAAAGACGGCTTCGAGCCTACATCTGCATGAACGGGTTCTGCATGAGCTCGCGCGCCATTGTGGTCGAATCGCCATGGCCTGTCAGGCAAACGGTATCGGGCGGAAGTATCTTGGCAAGTTTGGAGAGCGAACGCATAATCGCCGCCTCGTCACCGCCGGAAAGATCGGTGCGACCGTGGCTGCCCGGGAAAAGCGTGTCGCCCACAAAGGCGATGTTCCCCCGCTCGGTCGCGGCAAACAGGACTATGCCGCCCGGCGTATGCCCCGGCGTCTCGATCACCTGCAGGCAGACGTCGCCCACCTCGATCGTATCGCCCTCGGCAAGCAAGTGCGTCGGCTCACCCGGATCGGGCGTCTCGATACCCCACATGGCGTGTTGCTCCTCGATATTTGCGCGAGGCACCGTTACATCCTTGGCGCCCAACTCATATAGTGCAGCATCGCCAACGGCGGCCCGCACTCCGGCAACGCCGCCAACATGGTCGGCATGCCCATGCGTGCAGATGGCACCGAGCACGCACACATCGGGATGCGCGGTGCGGATATGCTCCACAAGACGCTCGCCTTCCCACGCGGGGTCGACGATTAAGCACTCGTTATTCGAAATCACGGCGTAGCTGTTGGTCTGAATGGGACCATTGACAAGCGTTTCAATCGAGACCGACCCTCGGGGAGCCAAATCCAAAGTTACGACGCCCATGCGTGCACTCTCCTTCTATAGACGTCGAGGCATCAGACGATGCCTCGAACGTAACGAATATCAACAATACGGTGCGTACGTCAGCCTATACACGGCGCTTGAGTTGCGCTCCGCCCTCGCCGGGCATCAGCCGGCGAGCGTCGTAGACCGAGTCAACGCTGCTGATAGAGGCCAGCAGCGGATCCAGACCACTCGCGTCCGAGATCTCGACCATAAAGCGCAGGGTCGCGATGCCCTCGCGGTTGGTCGACGTGGCGGCCGAAAGAATGTTGCCGCCCGCGTCACCGATAGCGATGGTGACGTCCTTGAGCAGGCCCATGCGGTCCAGACACTCGACCACGATCTCGACCTGGAAGAGGGTATCGGCCGCGCCGTCCCACTCCACATCGATCATGCGCTCGGGATGCTCCATAAGGCCCTTGACGTTGGGGCAGTTGGCACGGTGCACCGAGACGCCGCGGCCGCGCGTGATGAAGCCGACGATGTCGTCGCCCGTCACAGGGTTGCAGCAATGCGCCAGGCGAACCAGCAGACCGCTGTTGCTCTCGCCCTTGACGATAATGCCGTTGCCAGCGCTCTTACCGCGCTTTCGTGGCTTGCGGTTGGAGCCGCGGGCAGGCTGCTTCACGACCTCGGCGATAGCCTCTGCCTTGGTGAGCTGCTCCTCGGGCTTGGGATCCAAGATCTGCTCGACCTTGTTGCCCACGGCACGCGGAGCGACCTTACCGGCACCGACGGCCGCAAACAGATCCTCGAGCTGTTTGTAGTTGAGTTGCTCCGCCACGGCATTCAGCGCACGCGTCGAGCGCGGCGTAGAGATGCCGTACCCGCGCTTGCGCAGGTCCTTGGCCAGCATATCGCGACCTGCAGCAGCGTCATCATCCTTAGTCGCAGCGGCAAAATAGCGACGGATCTTGGACTTGGCCGAAGGCGTCTTGACGATCTTGAGCCAGTCGCGCGACGGCTTAGAACTCTTGTTGGTCAGGATCTCGACGCGGTCGCCCGTCTTGATCTCGTGCGTGAGCGGGGCCACCGCACCGTTGATCTTGGCACCGACGCAGTGGTTTCCGACCTCGGTGTGAACGGCATAGGCAAAGTCGAGCGGCGTGGAGCCGGCACGAAGCGCCATGACCTCGCCTTTGGGCGTGAAGACAAAGATCTCCTGGTCGAACAGATCGACCTTCAGCGAGTGCAGGTATTCCTTGGCATCGGTGATCTCGTCAGATGCCGCCCAATCAAGCGAATGCTTGAGCCAGTTGATCTGGTCGTCCAGACGCTGGGCGTCATTGGTCTTAGACGCAGACGATCCGCCCGACTTCTTATAGAGCCAGTGGGCGGCAATGCCGTACTCGGCCTGCTCATGCATCTCATAGGTTCGAATCTGAATCTCGAGCGGGCGGGCCGTGGGGCCGATAACCGTCGTATGGAGCGACTGGTAGTTATTGACCTTGGGCATGGCGATATAGTCTTTAAAGCGACCGGGCATGGGGTGCCACAGCGTATGCACCGCGCCGAGCGTGGAGTAGCAATCGCGCACCGAATGCGTGATGACGCGCAGCGCCACCAGGTCGTAGATCTCGGAGAATTCCTTGCCCTTGCGCTTCATCTTTTGGTAGATGGACCAATAGTGCTTGGAGCGGCCGTTGATCTGGAAGCCCTCCAGGCCAATGCGGTTGAGTTCATCGGTAAGCGTCTTGATGGTCTCGGCCAGATAGCGCTCACGGACCTCGCGCGACTCAGCCACCATGCGCGCGATGCGCTGGTAGGCATCGGGCTCCAGGTAGAAGAAGGACAGGTCCTCGAGCTCCCACTTAATAGAGCTCATGCCCAGGCGGTCGGCCAGGGGCGCGTACACGTCCATGGTCTCGCGAGCCTTAAACAGGCGACGATCCTCGCGAAGGGCTGCCAGCGTACGCATGTTGTGCAGACGGTCGGCAAGTTTAACGATGATAACGCGAATGTCCTTGGACATGGCGAGGAACATCTTGCGCAGCGTAAGCGCCTGCTTCTCGTCCATGCTGTCGACTTCGATGTTGGTGAGCTTGGTCACGCCATCGACGAGCTCGGCCACCGTATCGCCAAACAGGCCGGAAACATCGGCAAGCGAGGTCTCGGTATCCTCGACGGTATCGTGCAGCAGCGCAGCGCACACCACATCGCAGTCCATCTTGAGGTCGGCCAAAATGATGGCAACCTCGACGGGATGGTTAATGTACATCTCGCCCGAGCGGCGCTTTTGGTTGCAGTGCTTCTCGGCGGCAAAGCAGTAGGCCTGCTCCACCTTGGAGAAGTCGTCCTCATTCATATATTTGAGGCACAGGCGCTCCAGCTTGTCGTAGCTATCCGCCATAATCTCGGGCGGCAGCTCATCGGCATGCTTATAGTGCTCCATCTCCGAAAAAGGCTGGAGGGTGGAATCATGGGCGGTACGGGCTGCGGCATCCATCGAGGTTCCCTTCCCCTAGGCCCGCGGTACGATCGGGCGGTTAACTTTGGCTAGCATATCAGAAGCGCACGAATCGAGCGCCCAACTCCGGAAAGCCGAGAACTCCATGCGCGAGCGCAAGCCCTCCAAATAGCGAATTGACCTGCTCAATTGCACGCGGCCCGGATTTTCGGCCATCGCGATGCGACGGGTGTCGTCAAACCCCGAAACGCGACAGAAACCAAGCTCTTCGAAGATTCCCAGACCGCTTGCCACCGAGCGCTCGTCGACCGGCGTGCGGGCATCGATGGCAAGGCACATCTGCGCGATATCAATATCGCTCGCACTAAAGGAGTCATCCCCGGTCTTGCCGCGGTTGGAGCGCCACATAGTCTGCAGCGCTCGATAGAGCGTGACGAGCTCGTCGCGCTCGGGCGCGTAGCAGTCGAGCAGGCGCTCGTTAATACGAGCATCACGCGACGAATAGAGCAGGTGAATCACGGCAGGTTGGCCGTCGCGACCGGCGCGTCCGCTCATCTGGTTGAACTCGATAGCGCCAAACGGCATGTGGTACAACACGACATGGCGAATATCGGGCAGGTTGACGCCCTCGCCAAAGGCCGAGGTCGAAACAATGCAACTGAGGCTTCCGTCTCGGAATGCTTCCTCCACACGGCGACGATCGGAACGCGCAAGCCCGGCGTTATAGAACGCAATGTGGGTCGCGCAATCGGGCACACGCTTGCGCAGCGTCTTGGCAAGTGCCACAGACTGGTCACGCGAGTTGACGTAGATGACAGTCTTCTCCCCCGTCGCCACGATCGACACCAAGCGGTTCTCGCGACTCGCAAGATCGCGATCGTCCTCGAGCTGCAAATTATCGCGCACGGTCTCGTCGACCACCGTGCGGGTAATCGGCAGCACGCGGGCAAGTTCTGCCACGACCGGAGCCGTCGCGGTGGCCGTCGCCGCCATGACGACCGGATCGCCCAGGGCCTTGAAGATATCGGGCATATCGAGGTACGCGCTGCGGTCGCCGCCCTTGGCAAGGCCGGCATGGTGTGCCTCATCGATAACGACAAACCCGATGCGCCCCGAGCGCGCAAAGCGGTCGCGATGTATAGAGAGGAATTCGGGCGTCGTGAGCACGATACCGGTACGGCCCGAAGCCAGGCCGGCAAACACGTCATCGCGCGCTGCCTCCACGGTCTCGCCGGTCAACACGCCCACGCCAATGCCGAGCGCAGCCATCGTCGACGAGAGGTGATAGGCCTGGTCGGCAACGAGCGCACGCAGCGGATAGACAAAGATGCTCGCGCGCCCACGAAGGACCGCCTCACGCGCGGCGTGCACATGGAAGATAAGAGATTTGCCGCGGCCCGTTCCCATAACCGCCAAGACACTCTGGTGATCGGCCAAGGCATCGAGCGCCTCAACCTGCGCGCGGTGCGGCTGGTTCGATCCGATAAAGCTATGGATAAGCGAGCGCGTGAGCTCGGTATAGGAAAGCTGGGCGAGCGTCTCGCGCTTACGAGACTCCAGACGAAGACCGGCGTCCGCAGGCTCCACGCCGCGGCGAAGCTCACATGCCGGGTCGTCAACGCTGGGCGCCGTGGTATCGCGGACCAAGACATCCTTGATCATGAGCTTGGGCTTTACGCGACCTTGCCAATGCTCGGCAACGGCCTCGAACACCAAGTCGACAGCGCTATCGCAGTTGATGAGCTTATCGATTTGCGGCACGCGGAACATGATGGCCGGCACACTCGCGGCGCCATCGGTCGCCACAAAGCGCATGTGCTCGCCCGTCTTGCCCACCACGGCGCGGTCGAACATCGTCACGCCCTCGGCAGCCAGCAGCGGCACCTTGTTGCCCTGGCCAAACGGCTCAAGACGGGAGATCTGCTCGATGGTCTCGATATTCAGCTCGGAAAGGTCGACGGTGGCGGCGACCTCGTCAGCGTCTTCAAAGTCCTCGGCGGGAAGCTCCGATAGCACGGCCGAAAGGCGACGACGGAATTCATCGAGCTTGGATGCCTCGATGGTCACACCCACCGCACCGGCATGTCCGCCGCGACGAATCAGCAGGTCGGAACAGCGCTCGACAGCGTCAAACAGGTTAACTTTGCCCACCGAGCGACCAGAGCCGCGCGCGACACCGTCCTCGATCGAGAACAGCAGCGCCGGCACGTGATAGCGGTTGGTCAGACGGCTTGCCACGATGCCCTTGACGCCCTCGTGCCAGCCTTCGCCGCCCACAACGATCGCGCGTCCGCCGTCATAGGCCTCCTCGACCTTTGCCATGGCATCGCGCGTGAGCTCCGCCTCGATCTCACGGCGCTGACGGTTGATTTCCTCGAGCTCAGCCGCCAGTGCGCTTGCTTCGATGGGATCACGGGCAAGCAGCAGGTCGAGCGCCAGCTTGGGATCGGCCATGCGACCGGCAGCGTTTAAGCGGGGAATGAGCGAGAATGACAGGCCATCCGCCGTAATGCTCGAAAGGTCCGCCTTGGCGAGCGCGGCAAGCGCGATATAGCCGGGGCGAGCGGTTACGCGCATCTGTTGGATGCCCTCGGCAACCAGCGCGCGATTCTCGGGCGTGAGCGGCATCATGTCGGACACGGTGCCCAGCGCCGCGACCTCGATTAGCGAACGCCAATACGACGGCTTGCCTAGGCGCTCCCCCAGGACTTGCACCAGCTTGAGCGCCACACCAGCACCGGCAAGCTCGCGCGAGGGGCCCTCGTTCTCGAGCTTGGGGTCGGTCAGGGGCACACCCTGAGGCACCTGGTCGGAGGGCTCGTGATGGTCCGTAACCACTAAATCGATCCCCAGGCTCTCCAGATAGGAAACTTCTTCCTTGGCAGCGATACCGTTATCGACGGTCACAATCAGGTTGGGCTGGGCGAGCTCGTTCACGCGGTCGAGCGCCGTACGCGACAGGCCATAGCCCTCGTCAAAGCGGTGTGGAATAAACGGCGTGACATCGGCGCCAAACGTGCGCAGCGCCTCAGTCAACAGGCAGGTCGACGTAATACCGTCAACGTCAAAATCGCCAAAGACGGCGATGCGCTCGCAGTTGCGAATAGCACGCTCAACGCGGTCGGCAACGTCTGCCATGCCCGGAATAACGAGCGGGTCCGCCCAGTCGCGATCGAGCGAAGGCGTCAAAAATAGCTGTCCTTCCTCGATGGATGCAATGCCGTGCGCAACCATAATGCGCGCCACCAGCCCGGGTATGCCCAGACCAGCCGAAAGCTCCTTTTCGAGCTCGGGATTTTGCTGAGCGACCGCCCAGCGATGCGTCGTCTTAAGCGATGACATAGGCGCCCACCCCCGATAGGGGCAGGTCGCCGCGATACCTCTCACGGTTCATAGCGATGAGTCCTCTGTGTATGCCCGCTTCGGCAGGCAGATCTGTTGAACGGCTTTATTATACCGTGCAGCGCGGACGTAAATCGCCGCAGCACGCCGCGGTTTCGGTAAACGATGCCGGTAATACCCTCGAAATATCCAAGCCCTTCCCGTGCAGGTTTTCGCGCGAGCGTCTAGGATATCGATTCAAATGGTCTAAAGATAAAGGGAGTCACAAGCGCATATGAAACAATGGGTTGGGCTGGGCAAGTTTCTCGCGGGGCACATGCAGATCATCGTTCCGATTTGCGTGGCGCTCGGCGTGCTCTTTCCTCAGCAGATCGGCGTTCTCAAGCCCATCGTTCCCACCTTGTTTGCCTTTATGACGTTCCAGGGTGCGCTCAGCAACACCTTTCACCAGGTGGCTGAGGTGCTCCGCCGTCCCCTGCATCTGATTTTGGCGTTATTTGTCTCGGCTGTACTCATCCCCATCGCGGCGTATGCCATGGGTTCACTGTTCTTTGGCTCCAACCCCAACCTTGTCTGCGGCATCGTGCTCGAGTACAGCGTACCCGTGGCAGTCACTGCCTTTATGTGGATTAGCATGTTCGGCGGCAACGGCCCGCTCGCGCTCACCATCATCCTGACGTCCTCGGTTATCTCGCCCGTGACGATTCCGCTCACGCTCAAGCTCCTGCTGGGCGCCACCGTCGCAATCGATGTTCCGAGCATGATGCAGAACATGGCCTTTATGATTGCCATCCCTGCCATCCTCGGCATTGTAATCAACGAACTTACGCGCGGCTGGGGGCACGAGAAGCTCTCCCCCGCGCTCTCGCCCGCCTGCAAGTTCATGATGATGGGCGTCATCGCGTCCAACTCCACCGCCATGAGCGAGTATGTGCTGCACATGAACGCGGCGCGTCTGGAAGTCGCCCTCTTTATTCTGGTGTTCGCCATCACCGGTTTTGTCGTGGGCATTCTGGTCGCCCGCGCGTTGCACCTGCCGTATAGCGAGACGACCACCATGTGCTTTACCTGCGGCATGCGCAACATCTCTTCGGGTGCCGTCATCGCCACGCAGTATTTTCCCGGCGAAGTGGTATTCCCCGTCATGTGCGGCACGCTGTTTCAGCAGGTGCTCGCCTCGGTTATCGGACATCTCTTTGAGCGCCTGACCGGCGAGGAGCGCGCCGCCCAGCGCAAGCGCGTCGAGGCCGGCCGCGACGCCATGGCACGCTAAGCCGTCCGCAGTGCGTGGACTCACCCTACGATGCAAGCGCTTCCAGATGTGCACGCAGGCGCTCCGCATCGACATCGAGCGTGGTCTCGGCATTAACCTGAGCCAGTCGATACCCGACAAAGTAGGGTGAAACCACCCAACGCGGAAGCGCCTTGGCAATGGTCCGACCGCCCAAGTGATAGAAAAACAAGTTGTATGACTCTGCGCGACCGCCATGGTGCTCGTCTAGGATATAGCGCAGAGCCACCTGGATCGCATCGGCGAAGAGATCCGTCTCGGCTTGGTCTCTCGTCTCATCGCTGGCGGCGATACCCTGCGGGACTGAAACATTGACCTCAAAGAACCCCATGATCGGTTCGGTTGAGATGTTGACCGAGATTCTTCCCTGTTGCCAGACATTGATGCCATCGAAATTGGCGGAAGTCAGCGAAGCATAGCCGTCTTCCTGTTCCAAACCCACAATCTGCATGTGCGGATGAACGAGACTACCGCCCGAGAGCGGACCCTTGTTCTTGTACATGAGCACGCTTCGATACCGCTGTGAATCGATCATCTGCTGCCAGCAATCCAGAGCAAACCTCATCACATGGTGGAGTTCATCCGGCTCATAAGTCACCAGGTCGGCGTCGTGATTGGCCGACTCGATCAATACGGTCTGACGGGTGGCCCGCAAGGTTTTGAACTTATTCTCGAGCCAAATGCAGTCACCATCGCGCTGGATGATGTTGGCGAGCCCCTCCGTGTCGCAAAAGGGGCACGCGGTGCCAGGGCGACGATTATCGTCGGGCTTGCCGCTCGCCTGCTGAACGTCAAATACGAGCGCCACGGACTATACCTCCAGCGGCACGATCTTGGTGCCATGGAGCTCGGAGACGCCAAGCGCCGCCGCAACCGCAACGCGATTTGCCGTGGAAATGCCGCCGCCGGGAAGGATAGTCAGACGGTCTCCCGCGTACTCGATTAGGTGAGCCAGGTGATCGAAGTTGTCCTCGATCGGCGTACCGGCCGCGCCGCCATGCGTGAGGATGCGTGTGATGCCGCAGTCGGCGAGTGTGTCAATCGCGTCGAGCTGAGTCTCGGGCGAGAGCTGGTCAAACGCCATGTGGAAGGTGATGTCAAGGGACTCACGCTTGCATTCCTCGGTCGCGCAGCCCGCGGCCATCACGAGGGCGCCCAACGCAAGCTCGTCAAGCGCCCATCCGCCAGGGCAGGGCTTGCAGCAGCCAAAGACCAAGCCGTCAACGCCGGCACTCACGGCAAGGCCCAGGTCCATCTCCATCATACGCAACTCGTCCTGGTTGTAATGAAAGTCGCCGCCACGAGGACGGATCATGCACATCACCCGTGCATTGTTCTCGTGGGCATAGTTGGTCGTAGCGCAGATAACGCCGGCCGAAGGCGTGGTGCCACCAACGGCAAGGTTGTCGCACAGCTCGATACGCCGTGCACCGGCATCGATAGCCGCCGGCACCCGCTCAAAGTTCTCGGCACAAAACTCGTACAGCATAGATAGGCCCCCAAAGACAGCAGATGTTTTCCGACGGGCATTGTCACACATCCCCATGAAGTTGCGGAGGAATAGGGGCTGTTTTGGCCTCTTAGACTCCCATTTAGTCCCTATTCCACCGCAACTTAAAAAGGGGGCGCTGACCGGGTTGGTCAGCGCCCCCTTTGTTGAATGGATTAACCACCCAGGTAAGCTTTGCGGACGTTGTCGTCATGCAGGAGCTCTTGGCCGGTGCCGGTCAAGAG
>CABRFG010000067.1 GCA_902470095.1 uncultured Collinsella sp. | reverse complement strand
GGGTTCCCACATTCATCCGCACATGTGCGGATGAATGTGGGAGGTGTTCGGATAAGGTTGATAATCAAGGGCTGTGACACGCGCGAGTTACCTTTAATGGATATGAGGTGAATGAGGCGATTGTTTTGCTATACTCTCTCCGCACGGGCGATTGGCGCAACGGTTAGCGCAGGTGCTTTACACGCACAAGGCTGGGGGTTCGAATCCCTCATCGCCCACCACTGAATTGTTAGGCTCCCAGCAATGGGAGCCTTACTTTTTTGGGCCCATCGCAGAGGGATTCGAACCCGCAAGGGTGCGGAGCTGAGGAAACGCGAAGCGTTTTCCAGCGCAGCACGCGAGGGCCGTAGGCCCGAAGCGAGAGCGGGCGGCGTCAGCCGCACGCGGACATCCCTCATCGCCCACCACTGAATTGGAAACGGTCCTCGCAAGGGGACCGTTTTTTGTTTGGGCCCAGCGCATGGGATTCGAACCCTAAGGACCCCTTATTTCAAGGTCCGTGGCCAAATAATGGCAAAAATGAGTACTGCTACTTTGCTTGCAACATATAAACAGATAGTGTTTGCTTAGGTTACGCAACATATGTCCATTATAAGGACTAACAGTCAGATCAAAATCGTGTATTCATCGCCATTTCGACTTGCCATCTGGCCTTATTAGTCCAAAATTGCTGCTACCAAATCGGTAACAGTACTCATATTTGATGTTTTTTGACCAGCAGGTCTCCCTGCCTTAGCAAATCTAAGGCAAAACGGGCTCCAGACCGCTGAATCATGCCGCATAGGGCACGTCCGCAGTCCGGAACTCGGTCCAAATTGAGTTATTGCGCCGCGTTAGCCCAAAACACCCGACAGGATCTCGATCAGACTGTCCACGTCGGCTTCCTCGCAGACGAGCGGCGGCAGGAAACGCAGCGTATGCGCACCTGTAGCGTTGATCACGGCACCGGCGGCCAGCGCGCGGGCAACAACATCATGCGCGTCGCCCGCGGCATCATCCAAATCACAGCCGAGCATCAAGCCGCGGCCACGTACCTCGGTCACGTGCGGCAGCTTGGCGAGCTTTGCCTCCATATAGGCACCCACCTTAGCAGCATGGTCGGCATAATCGCCACGCACAAGCGCGGAGAGCGTCGCGGCACACGCCGCGATGGCCAAGCAGCTACCGCCAAAGGTCGAGCCGTGGTCGCCCGGCTTAAACACGTCGGCAATCTCCTTCTTTGCCACGACGGCACCCATGGGCACGCCGTCGGCAATGCCCTTGGCAAGGCTCATGATGTCGGGCTCCACGCCATAGGTTTGGAATGCAAACGGCTTGCCGGAGCGGAAGATGCCGCACTGGACCTCGTCGGCGATAAGCACGGCGTCCACTTCGTGTGCCAGGTCGCGCGCTGCCGCCATAAACTCCTCGGTCATGGGGTGCACGCCACTCTCACCCTGGATCGGCTCGAGCATCACGGCACAAATCTCGCTCCCCAGCTGCTTAAAGATTGCACGCAGTTCATCGACATCGTTGGGCGTGCAGGCCACAAAGCCACCCGGCAGCGGGCGGAAACTGTCCTGCAGCCAATCCTGCATGGTGGCCGCAATAGTCTCGAGCGTACGGCCGTGGAAGCCGCCGCGCATGCACACGATAGTGTTGCCGCCATTACCGGCACGCTTGGCGTACAGGCGCGCAAGCTTCATCGAGCCCTCGTTGGCCTCGGCGCCGGAGTTGGCAAAGAACGTCTCCCACACCTGCTCGCCCGCAGCCGGGGCACCAAGAGCAGCTGCCGTGGTCTCATCGCCGGCGGCAATAGCATCGGCAAGCACGCGCGCACCATCTACGTCGTCGTTAGCAAGCTTGGACAGCAGCGCCGCGACCTGTCCGCGCTGCTCAATGTAGAAGTAATTAGAGACATGCATGAGCTTTTTGGTCTGCGCCTCGAGCGCCGAGAGCACAGCCAGGTTGCCATGACCCAGGCTGCACACGCCGATGCCGGCAAGAAAGTCGAGGTACTCACGGCCATCGTCGCCGGTGAGCTTCATGCCGTGACCCTCGACAAACTCGACCGGAGAGCGGCCAAAGGTATGCATAACGTAATGGGATTCAAGCGATTGCTGAGCTGCAAGTGACATGGGATGCCTTTCGTTGGGCGCCAGACGGCGCGGGGCTATGGGTGCAGGAATGGGGCGGCTGCGGGTCAGCTAGACCGTCTGAAGCTTCTCGACCTCGTCGAGGTTCTCGGTCAGGCGCGCCGCAAAGGTCGAAAGCGGGTGCGGGTGCGTATCGAACTCGTAGGCCGTCTCGGTGGAATGGATCACGGTACCGACGCCGGCATCGGTCAGCAGCTCCAGGAGCAGAGAATGCGGCGTGGTACCGTTAATGATGTGGGCACGAAATACGCCGCCGGCAAGCGCATCGACGGCCGCACGCAGCTTGGGAATCATGCCCTTATCGACCTCCCCGCCGTAGAGCATCTCGTTAACCTCGTCGAGCGTTAGGTTAGAGATAAGCGAATCCTTATCGCTAAAGTCCTTGTACAGGCCATCGACGTCGGTCAAAAAGATCGCCTTATGCGCATGAAGCGCCGCCGCAACGGCACCAGCAGCGGTGTCGGCATTGATGTTGAAGAATCCGCCGTCCTCCCCCGCCGCGACGGTAGCGATGACGGGGATGTACTCGCTATCGAGTAAGCGCTCGATATAGTCGGTGTTGACGTGCGTCACTTTGCCCACGCGACCGAGCTCGGGGTCGAGCGGCTCGGCGATGAGCGTGCCGGCATCGCTGCCCGACACGCCCACGGCCAGGTTGCCGTGGTGGTTGATGGCAGCAACCAGCTCCTGGTTGACCTTGCCGCCCAGCACCTCGCGTACGATATCCATAGTCGCCGGCGTGGTCACGCGCTGGCCGTTCTTAAACTCGACGGGAATATCGTAATGGCTCAGCGCCTCGTTGATAGCCTTGCCGCCGCCATGCACGATGACGGGGCGCATACCGATGATCTTGAGCAAAACGATGTCGCTCATCACGTCGCGGCGCAGCTGCTCATCAACCATGGCGGCTCCGCCATATTTGATAACAACCGTCTTGCCGGTCAGGTTCTTAATCCACGGCAGCGCTTCGAACAGCAGCTGCGCGGTTGCTTCGTTGGATTCGCTCGAACGACAATCGCGTGCGAATTTCATAATCTGCCTCGTCTTTCGTATCGTTATCGCGCCGCGCTCCGCTGTCCGCAATCGCGGCAAGATGCGCAGCGTGCCCGGAATCTAGGAACGGTAGTCGCCGTTGATGGAGATGTACTCATGCGTGAGGTCGCAGGTCCACACGGTCGTTGCCGCGTCGCCTGCGCCCAAGTCGGCCGAGATCACGATCTCGGGCGCCTCGAAACGTCGTAGAGCCTCGTCCTCATCAAAGGGAACAGTCAGACCGTCGCGACAGACAGGCATGCCCATCATGTCGATGGAAACGTCTTCCTGATTAAACTTAACGCCGCACTTGCCAAGCGCCATAGCAACGCGACCCCAGTTGCAGTCGTGGCCGGCGATGCAGGTCTTAACGAGCGGCGAGTTGGCAACGGCACGGGCGGCGATATCGGCCTCCTCGTCGTTCACGGCGCCGGTAACGTTGACCGTAACAAGCTTGGATGCGCCCTCACCATCGGCGGCGATGTTGCGCGCCAGGCTCTCGCACACCTCGTGCACGGCAAATGCCAGCTCGTCAAAGGCATCGGAACCCTTGACGATGGGCTCGGCATCTGCGGCAGCGGCGCCGGAGGCAAGCATGATGCAGGTGTCGTTGGTCGAGGTGTCGGAATCGACCGTTACCTTGTTAAAGGTCTGCTTGACGGTCGAGAGCAGCAGGGCATGAAGTGCCGCCGGCTCGACGGGGGCATCGGTGGTGATAACTGCGATCATGGTGGCCATGTTGGGCATGATCATGCCCGAGCCCTTGCACATTCCGCCCACCGTATAGACATTGCCCGCATGACCCGCAGCCTCGCTGACGTAGGACACGGCGTACTCCTTGGAGTGCGTGTCGGTCGTCATGATGGCGCGAGCGGCATCGGCGCCACCGTGGGCGGAGAGCGCCTCGTAGGCAGCAGGAATGGCGGTCTCAAACGTGTCGATCGGCAGAATCTGGCCAATCACACCCGTGGAGGCAACCAGAATCTGCTGGGGCTCGCAGCCGATGACCTGCGATGCGATGCTGCACGTCTCGCGCGCGCATGCAAGGCCGGTCTCACCCGTGGCGGCGTTGGCATTGCCAGAGTTGACCGAAACGCCGGCGATGATTCCGTAACCCTTGTCGGCACCGCCCAGGTTGGCACGGCTCACCTGCACGGGCGCCGCGCAAAAGCGATTGGTGGTAAACACGCCGGCACCGGGACAGGGTTTATCGGGCACGACGAGCGCGTAATCCAGACGCTCGGGGTTCTTGCGGAACCCAGCATGGATGCCCGCAGCCTTAAAACCAGCCGCAGCCGTAACGCCGCCCTCGACGGCGCGAATCTTGATATCAAACAGCTCGGTATTCATCGTCTTTATGACTCCTTATGTCAAACAAAAAACGGACATCGGTTGGTGCGCCATGCCAGTCGTAATCATGAGACCAGCTTAAGAGTGGCGCCCCACTCGATGCCCGACTACCAAATCGTTAACAATCGAATGTGCTACACCGGGCACGCCACTGTGGGCAAGCCTCGTCGCTCGTCAAAGCCAAAGACGATATTGGCACACTGGACCGCTTGGCCCGCAGCGCCCTTGCACAGATTGTCGATGGCGCCCGTCGCCACCAGCACGCCCGCGCGCTTGTTGAGCGCGAGGCCAATCTGGGCGGCGTTGGTTCCGACGACCGAAGCCGTCTTGGGCTGCTGGCCGGCGTCGAGCACACGCACAAAGGTGCGTCCAGCGTAGAACTGCTTGTAATAGTCGACAACGTCCTCAAGGGTCAAGGTATCGATAGCCTGCGGCGTAAGCGGCATCGTCACCGTGGAGAGCAGGCCGCGCTTGAGCGGTGCCAGATGCGGGGTAAAGACGACGCGATCGGTTAAGCCAAGGATTTGCTCAATCTCGGGCGTATGACGATGTTTACCCACGCCATAGGCTTCCAGGTTCTCGTCCGCGCTGCAAAAGTGGGTGCGGGCGTTGCAGGACTTACCGGCACCCGTCACGCCGCTAATGGCATCGACGATTACGGGGCCGCTCTGGGCAACCCAGTCGGCGCGCACGGCGGGAGCGGCAGCAAGGCTCGTTGCGGTGGGATAGCAACCGGCGCAGGCGACCAACACGGGCCTGCCAGCGGCATGGCTGGAAGCAGCGGTCTCTAAGTCCTGGCAGAACAGCTCGGGCAGGCCGAAAGCGCGGGTCTTGAGCAACTCGGGGCTCGTGTGCTCGGCGGCATACCATGCCTCAAAGACAGACGCGTCGCTCAGACGGTAATCGGCCGAAAGATCGAAGCAGGAGACGCCAGATGCAAGCAGTGCGGGCACCTGTGCCATGGCAGCCGTGTGCGGCACGGCCAAGAAGACGGCGTCGCAGGATTTAAGCTCGGGGGCGTCATGCGTGGTGAAAACCAGATCGCTCACGCCAGCAAAGCTCGGATACACCGCGGACAGCGGCTGGCCGGCATCGGCGTTGGACGTAATGGCGACAAGTTCAAACTCGGGATGGCCAAGCACGAGGCGAATGAGTTCGGCGCCGGCATATCCAGCCGCGCCGACGATTCCAACCTTCAAAGACATATCAGACTCCTTGTCTGCGATTTATGCACCGATGCGCATTTCGCAGTGGTTGTTATGAAGTGGGTTGAAACTTTAGCACCAAAAGATGCATGAACACGTAAATGGCTTGCATATTCATGCATTGAAACAATCCCGACACATTCGCTTGAAGGAATTGACAAATGGAGCGGGCCCCGTATTGACCGGCGCTCCTAACGGCACCGGGCAATACGGGGCCCGCCCATGCGAAAACCAAGTTGTTAGGATGAGCCAGCCGGCTAGAGCTCGACCGGCACCCATTCGTCGTGATTGCAGATAAAAGCCTCGGGATCCTCGACGCTAAAGAAGACGAGCGTGGGGTCGTTAGGCCCCTCATAGTGCTCGCCCAGGTGCTCTAGATGCTTCCACCCGGCTTCGCGCATTTCGTCTAAAGCCCGGTCATCCAAGCCGGCACGCCCGCGCAAGATGAGCCAGCCATGGCCCGGCCACCAACTCGTGGCCTCAAAGCGCTGGTTTTGCAGCAGCTCCTGCCACACATCTTTGGTGCGCGCCGTTACAAACCACAGCTTGCCGTCCTGGATCTGCGCAAACGAAAACGGACGCACATGCGGCTGTCCGTCAACGCTCGTCGCCAAATACCATGCCGGCACTGACGTCAGATACTCCAAAACCGTATTCAATCCGTCCATGTGTCCTCCTGGCACTAGCTAATTCAGAACGGGTAGTTAATTTGAGACGCGCTAGAGCTCCAGGCGCTCCTCGCTGCCGTCGATATCACAGAAGCGCGCGGCAATGTTGCGGACCGAAAAGAAAGCAAGGCGGCCGTCGTTGGCACTCTCGTGTTCCTCGCCAATGCCCACCATGTGCTTAAAACCCGCTTGACGCACCTTGTCGCTCGCAACTGCGTCGTCCTCAAGTGCGGCTTCGCCGGTCAATACGATCCAACATTCCCCCGGCTTCCAGCCCGAGAGCTCAAACTTGGGATTCGCGCTCAGCTCCGCCCACACATCTTTGTCGCGCGACGTACAAAACCACAGTTTACCGTCATCGACCATGGCAAACGAAAACGGCCTCACGCGAGGCTGATGCCCGTCGGCTACATCGGTCGTGGCCAGATACCACGCCGGAATGCGCCTGAGATACGAACAGGCGCGCTCAAGCTGAGCCGTGCGGTCGTTGTCGGTCATAGGGACCCCTTTCTTGCGCTCGAATCGCGCCTAAACAAGTTGAAGGTTGATGACGATGACGCAGATGAGCAGCAACGCCGTCACCACCGCCGCCAACGCATCGCCGCGGCCAAACGTAAGTGCATGCAGACGCGTGCGTCCCTGTTCGCCGTGATAGCAACGCGCATCCATGGCGGCCGAAAGCGTCTCGGCATGACGGAACACGCCCGTGAACAGCGGAATGGCCACACTGCCGAGCATACGCACGCCGCCGAGCGGGCCTCCCGTCACGCGCGCACCGCGGCTCGCCTGCGCATCGGCCGTCTGCTTCATCTCGGTAGCGAACTGCGGCATAAAGCGCAACGCGATACCCATGATCATGCCGAGCTCATGCGCCGGAAGCCCCACGCGCGCAAACGGTGCGAGCAGACGCTCAAAGCCCGCAGTGAGGTCGAGCGTGGGGGTGGTGAGCGTAATGGCGCTCATGCCGGCCATCATCAGGGTCAGGCGGCACGCCATAAACGCCGCAGAACGCAGCGAGCCCTCGCTTATCTGCAGAAAGCCGAGCTGCCACAGGATGCGCCCACTCTGATCGGTAAACAGGTTGAGCACCGCGACCACGACGACGATTGCCAGCAGCGGCGCCATCGATGATAGGACCCGGCGCAACGGCACCCGGGACACGGTATAGATCAGGACAACGAAGATTGCGACCGGGACCAGTCCGCGGAAGCTGCTGACTGTGAGCGTCGTGATCAGAAACACAAAGCCCAAGAGCAACTTAGTTCGCGGGTCCAGGCGGCGGATCGCACTATCGCCGGGATAGTAGCTGCCAAACGAAAACGCCTCCATTAGCAGCCCTCCTCTCGCGCGACCGTCTTGGATTTAGCAATGTCCGCGACGTTAGAAGGACCGCCCGAGCGACCGATTAGCAGGTCCACCAACTCGTCTGCCAGCGACTCAACCGTATAAAGGCCGTCAAAGCGCAGCGGTACGCCCGCCTTCGCAAGCGCCAGCGCCATGCGCTGGGCAGCGGGAACACCCAAGCCGATTGATTTAAGCTCATCCGCATGCGCAAACACCTGAGCGGGGGTTCCCTCGGCAAACACCGCACCTTCGTTCATTACGACGATACGGTCGCAGCAATTGGCCAGGTCATCCATGCTGTGCGAAACCATGACAACGGTCAGGCCCTCGCGATGGAGTCGATCGATGAGCTCCAGGAAATCACTGCGCGCCGCCGGATCGAGCCCCGCCATGGGTTCATCGAGCACCAGGACTTCGGGCTCCATGGCGAGCACGCCGGCGAATGCCACACGCCGTTGCTGACCGCCCGAAAGCTCAAAGGGACTCTTGTCGCCGACCGTGGAAAGGTCGAGGCCCACGCGCGAGAGCGATGACTCGACACGACGGTCGACTTCATCTTGCGGCAAGCCAAGGTTATGCGGACCAAACGCCACGTCCTGCGCCACGGTTTCGGCAAACAGCTGACGCTCAGGATATTGAAACACCACGCCGACCTTGGCCTTAACCGCGGCGGCGTCTTTCTTGTTTGACAGATCGAGCCCCAGCGCGCGAACGGATCCCTCCTGGGGGCGAATCAAACCGTTGAGATGCTGGACCAGCGTCGACTTACCCGAACCGGTATGACCTGCCAAGCCCAGGAACTCGCCGCGACGCACCGTCAGCGATACATCGCGCAGCGCCCACGGGCTGCTGGGGTCGTTTCCCCAGAGAGCCTGTTTGCTCGATTTGTCCGCAGTGGCCGAGCGCTTATGCCAACGGCGGCGCTCGCGGGCGCTCAGCGAATAGCTAAACGAAAGGTGCGAAATCTCGATAACGGGCTCCAGCGCGTCTGCGCCATCGAGCGCAGAGGAAACGTTGTCGGGAATACGAGGATCGAATGCGAAAGGCCGCCCGGCGATGCCTGTCCTACTCCGCTCGGCATAAGCCTGCGCTATACCGGCGACCATATCCGCCTCGCGCACCTGCGCATAAACGGGCACGCCCTTCGCACGAAGCGCCACGCCCAAACGGCACGACTCCGGCATATCAAGGTTGAGCTGCGCGAGTTCGTCCGCCTGCGTCAAGATCTCCTCGGGCGTGCCCAACATGGCAACGCGGCCCGCTTGGAAGACAGCAACGCGACCGGCCTCAGCGGCCTCTTCCATAAAGTGCGTAATCATCACGATGGTCATGCCGCGTTCGTGCAGCGCATGACAGGCCTTCATAAGACCCTTGCGTCCGCGCGGATCGAGCATCGAGGAGGCCTCATCCAAAATGAGAACGCGCGGCTCCATGGCGAGCACGCCGGCAAGCGCCACGCGTTGCTTTTGGCCACCCGAGAGCGCATGGGTCTCGTGGCGCTCAAAGCCCACCAGACCCACGGCCTTCAGCGCCTCGCGCACGCGCTGCGCGATCTGGGCCGATTCGACCCCTAAGTTCTCGGGACCAAACGCAACGTCGTCCTCGACAAGCGTCGCCACAAGCTGGTCGTCGGGATTCTGGAACACCATGCCAGCAGTCGAGCGGATGTCATAGACCAGCTCGGGGTCGGACGCATCCATGCCGTTGATGCGTACCGTGCCCGCGTCGGGCTGCAGCAGTGCATTCAGATGCTTGGCAAACGTCGACTTGCCCGACCCATTACCACCGAGGATGCAGAAAAACTCGCCGTCCTCGATATTCAGATCGACGCCGTCGAGCGCCGGTACGGCACCGTCATAGCTAAAGAAAACGCCCCGACACTCAATCATGCGCGGCCTTTGACCTGGTCCTTTTTAGGCGTGATGAGGTTGGAGACCGCTTTATACACCGCCAGTGTCAACACCGAGTTAAGCACGGTCTTGATAAGGTTGAACGGCAGCACGGCAGGAATCATGAGCGGGGCGATCACATCGACCGAGCCATACCAAAACCATACGCCAATGGTAAGGTTTGCGACCATAGACAACGCCGTAGCGGCAATAACGCCGAGCACCAGGCCAATCACGGCACCCTTATAGGTATGCATCTTCTGATAGACGATAGCCGCAGGCAGAATGTAGCCCAGCGTGGCAACCAGGTTCATAAGCGCGCCGACCCAGTCACCCGTGGTGAGCGCATGGATAACAATAGCCATAGCGGCAACAGCAGTGCCGGCGCCAGGACCATACGCAAACCCGCACACCATCGCCGGTACCAGCGACGGGTCATACGTCAAAAACGGCGCCGAAGGAAGGATAGGCAGCTGCACGTACATAAACAGGGCGCCCAAGGCGCACATCAACGCCATGGTAACGAGCTGTTTGGTGCTCCACCTATTCGTGTTCTCAAAATGGATATGCTGCGACTGTTCAGACATAAGATCACCTGCCTCTTTCATCCGGACTCTAACCGTTGGTACTGGGATCTCACCAGTTCAGCCGGCATGCGAACCAACACACGCACGGGTCGCGGACTCATCGGCTCGGTCGCAGGCACCTCGCCTGCGCCACGGCACCCCTTTGGCACCGCCCGATTTACCGCCAGTGGGGAATTCCACCCCGCCCTGAAACAGCAATTGCAAGTGTAGCACGAGCAATCGTTCGCGCAAGTATGCCGAGGGTAATTTATGGTGGGGATCAGCTGCCCCTTGATTATCAACCTTATCCGAACACCTCCCAC
>CABRFG010000066.1 GCA_902470095.1 uncultured Collinsella sp. | reverse complement strand
CTTTGCGCCTGCCGCCTTGGGGGACTGTGGGGCGCGGCCGGCAGCTGCGGCGCGTTGCGCCTGCTGCTTTAGGTGACTTTGGGGTTGGTGCGAATCGGGGTCTAATACTTTCCCGTGAAGTGAACGACCTTATTTGGACTCCCGAAGCATTGGCATTTTTTGATCACTATTTCCTGCGGTTTTGCTGCGCGAATCCTGCGGTTTTTTGGGCTAAAGGTGTGGATGCTCCGGGGCTTCGTTTTTACTCGTTCACTTCTCGGGAAAGTATTAGAGCTCAGCTGATAGAGGTACCGCACTGGCGTCGAAGCCCTGCGTCTTCTTCGCTTGATTGGGGAAAACAGCCTCGCTTAAGCAATTGCGAGCCCGCCCAGACGTATCTGTGGGGTTGTCTGCACAATTCGCGGTATTATGTTGCGGAGTTTTGAAAGGAGCCGCTGGTGGTCACGACGACGTTTGCTTCGCCTTTGGGCGAAATCCTGCTTGCCGCTGATGGCCGCGGTCTGACGGGGCTTTGGTTTGAGGGGCAGGAGCACTTTGGCTCCACGCTTCTCAAAGAAGATCCCGAACATGTTGAAGGCGCTGATGCGGTTTCTGGTGCTGGCGGCATGTCGTCGGTAAGTCCCGCAAATGGTGCGGCTACTTCGGTGCTTGAGCGTTCTTGGGCTTGGCTGAATGCTTATTTTGCGGGGCAGGAGCCTCGGTTTACGCCGCCGTTGCATATGATTGGTACGGCGTTTCAGCGCGAGGTTTGGTTTGAGCTGCTTTCAATTCCGCGTGGCGAGGTCGCTACGTATGGTGAGATCGCCCAGCGTGTTGCGGCTCGACATCGTGTACCGGGAAACGAAGCACCCGTTGTGTCTCCTCGTGCAGTGGGGGCTGCGGTCGCGCGTAATCCCATTTCGATTATCGTGCCGTGCCATCGCGTGGTGGCGGCCGACGGATCGCTCAACGGATATGCCGGCGGCCTCGACCGCAAGGAGTGGCTGCTTCGGCTTGAGGGCGCGTACGAGGAATAACGTTCGAGCACTTTGCATAGCCAAGACGCCGTGAAAGAACGGGATGCGCTTTCCGAATGGCGTCCCAAACGGAAACCGTGTCCCGGAATACAGCCTTAGAGTGGGATGCCGTTTCCGGTTGAGACCACTTGCTTGGACATCTTTCTACGCCCGCTTCTGCAGGGCATAGATCGACTTATCCATGTTGAACAGGTAAGCCGCGACGCAGACGATGAAGAATGCCGTCAGATTACCGAAACCGAAGACTTCGCAGCCAATCAGGATGGGTGCGAGCAGCGTATTGGTGGCGCTGCCAAAGACGGCTGCGTAGCCCAGCGCGGCGCAAAGCGCGATGGACATGCCGAGTTGAGCCTCGTTATGGTGACATCTGGGTAACAGAAAGGCCCGCGTTCCTCAGAGGCAAGATAGGCAATTCTGCTTCTGAGGTAGATCTCAATTCTGCCGACCGCATCAAACATTAACTGCCGGAGGGCTCGGTCAAATTCATACGTGTAGATGATGGTTTCGAATGTTGTGCCTTCGCGAAAGATGGTAATCCCGGACTTGCATTTGGTTTTGTAGGGAAACCAGTAGGCCGACAGTCTGTAGTGGCCGACTTCGACCAAAGCTCGCTCGAGTTCGCTTTGATCAGAGCACTTAAGACCCCTGTATTCTGTCAATAGTGCTATTTGTTCGTTGATGGATATCCGCGACTTCCGGTATTTCATTTAAGCCTCTTGATAGAAAAAGAGCTGGAGTTGCGCATCGTTGAGAGGCTTTCCAGCTTTAGCAAAACAAACTTATAAGATGCGACGGGCCGCGTCAAGATAATTACCGGACGGCCTAGGAGGCGGCTGGTTGGCTGGCTTAAAACCTAGCGCGTGAGATGACGCTCCACGCTATTCAGCGCGCTTGATAGGATGACGAACCACAGTCTTAAGTTTCTCCGGTGCACATTTGCGTGGATCGGAGAGATAGATTTCGTGATGGAAACGGGTGTCTGAGAAGTCGGGGACATAGCCCTGCTCGGTCGTGTATTCATTCATAGCGCCTACGGTCGCCGGTTCGTTGTCGTAGGGCCCGGTGTGCATGCATTGAACGCAGAGGCCCTCGTCAACTTTAAGCAGCTCGACGGCAGAAAAGTCAAGTTTCTTTTTGGTCGTGGCTTCCGCGACTGCCCAGTCAAAGTCATCTCGGGTGACGAAATCGGGCAGGCGAATGCACGAGATAAAGTTGAAATCGTCCTTGCGTACATAATCGATGTCGCCGCTCGGGGAGTCTTGCCACCAGAAACCCTCGAGCGGCGGTACCACAAAGTCGAAATAGCCCTTGATACTCCTTGAGCCTTTCTTCGACATCTTGACGGTATAGGCGATGCCGTAAAGCAGCGGCAGGGCGTTTTGATACTCGCCACCTTCGGTATTTGGGTCGCCCTTTCCGCGAACGGCAACGTAGCTCATAGGCGGGACAGTTACGATGCTCGGCTTGCTTGCAGGTTTGTAGAGCTCCTTGCATTCCTTCTTAAAGTCGAACGCCATGTTGGCCGCCTTTCTGCGTATTGGCCTGCTTGGATAACGGAATCATATCATAGAAACGAACAGTTGTTCGAATGATTTTGCTGACAGATAGAGATGCGTGCGTTGTGTTTGGCGGTCGGCCTGACCCCGTCGATGATTTCTCTGCCTTCCCGGCGCTTGCCTGCGCTCCCCGTTTCCCCATATAAAACCTGCCAAAATGAACCTGTCCCTTTTTGGTCGGCGTGAAATGGGTAATACTAAAGAGTTATCCGACCAGATGGGAATTAATCGATGGCTTATATCGAATTCAAAGACGTCATCAAGGCGTACGGAGAGGGCGATGCCCGCATTCACGCGCTCGACGGCGCGAGCTTTACCGTTGAGCGCGGTGAGCTCGCCATTATCCTGGGCGCCTCGGGTGCCGGCAAGACCACGGCGCTCAACATCCTGGGCGGCATGGACACGGTTACCTCCGGCACCGTGACGGTGGACGGGCGCGACGTGAGCTCCGCCAACGAGGCGCAGCTCGTGGAATACCGCCGTGCCGACGTCGGCTTTGTCTTCCAGTTCTACAATCTGGTCCCCAACCTGACGGCGCTCGAAAATGTCGAGCTTGCAGCTCAGATCTGCCCCGATTCGCTCGATGCCGAACAGACGCTTCGCCAGGTTGGCCTGGGCGAGCGCCTGGGCAACTTTCCGGCGCAGCTTTCGGGCGGCGAGCAGCAGCGCGTGTCCATTGCACGCGCACTGGCCAAGAATCCCAAGCTGCTCCTGTGCGACGAGCCCACGGGCGCGCTCGACTACAAAACCGGTAAGCAGATTTTGCAGCTGTTGCAGGATACCTGCCGCAAGCAGGGCATTACGGTCATCATCATCACGCACAACTCCGCGCTGGCGCCCATGGCAGATCGCCTGATCCGCTTTAAGAGCGGCCGCGTGGAGAGCGAGACGGTCCAGCAAAATCCCGTGCCTATCGAGACGATCGAGTGGTAGCGCCCATGGACCAACATCGCCAAAACAGCCAAAACCACGATACGGAGCACGCAGGCCACGACGGGGAGTTCGCGACCTACCGCACTGCCCAAAGCTCAAACGATATGGTCCCGACGGTTTTTCGCCGTGGCATCTACCGCACAATCCGAGGCAGTCTTAAGCGCTTCTTGTCAATTGTGGTCATCACCGCGCTTGGCGTGAGCGTGATGTGCGGCCTTAAGGCGGGCTGCGAGGATCTGCGCGATTCGGTTGACGCCTACTTTGACCAGCAGAGTGTCTATGACATTAACGTGCAGTCGACCTATGGCCTTACGCGCGACGATCTCGCGGCTATCCAAGAGGTCGACGGCGTCGAGACGGTCGAGGGCATCTACACCGAGACCGCCTACACCGCCGTGGGCACAACGCGCGAGCGCGTGGTCGTGCAAAGTCTCTCCAAGGAGAACATCGATCAGCCGGTGCTGGTGAGCGGCGATTTGCCCGAGAGCGCCGATGAAGTCGCGGTGACTTCGAAGTTCCTGAAGGCTTCGGGCAAAAAGCTCGGCGATACGGTGAGTTTTGCCGCCAATGACGCGAGCTCGTCCAACCAAAGTGCCAAGGATCAGTTTGCCGCGGGCGATTACACCATTACGGCCGAGGTCCTCGACCCCACTGATGTGAGCTCCGACTCGACAGTCAACGCCTTCCGTGCCGCTTCGGCTGCGGACTATAAGTTCTATGTGAGCGAGGATGCCGCGACATCATCGTCCTACTCCGCGGTCCACGTGATCGTCGAGGGAGCCAAGAGCCTCAACTCCTACTCGGATGCCTACACGGCAAAGATCAATGAGGTCAAGGGCAATATCGAGAAGATCCGCGAGGAGCGTGAAAAGGCGCGCGTCCAGGAGCTGACGGTTGACACGCCGGCAAGCTTGGATGCGGCTGAGCGCCAGGCCGCCATGCTCTTTGGGATTGAGCAGGATAACATCAACCGTATGGCCGAGGGCAGCGAGGAGCGCGTCCAGGCTCAGGCCGAGTTGGACCAGCGCCGCGCCGCCGCCGACCAGCATTTTGCCGATGCCCGCGCCGAGCTTTCCGATCTGGGCGAATGCACCTGGTACATTCAGGACCGCGGTAACATCGCAAGCTACTCGAGCGTCGAGAGCGACAGTTCTTCGATCGAGGCCATCGCCACGGTTTTCCCATTTATCTTCTTTGTCGTTGCTGTGCTCATCAGTCTTACCACCGCCACGCGCATGGTCGAGGAGGAGCGCACGCTTATTGGCCTGTACAAGGCGCTTGGCTATTCACGCGAGCGCATCCTGTCCAAATACGTGGACTATGCGCTGTGGGCATGTCTGATCGGCGGCGTGCTCGGCAATATCATCGGATTTGTGGGCCTGCCGCTGTTCCTGTTTACGGTGTTCGACGACATGTACTCGCTGCCCCAGATGTTGCTTTCGTACGACATCGTGTCCTCAATCGTCTCGGTGGCGCTGTTTGCCGTGGGCGTGGTGGGCGCTACGATTATCGCCTGCCGCCACGAGATGGCCGAGACCCCAGCCTCGCTCATGCGCCCCAAGGCCCCGCGCGCCGGCTCTCGCATCTTGCTTGAGCGCATCGGCTTTATCTGGCGCCGCATGGGCTTTTTGAACAAGGTGGCAGCACGTAACCTGTTCCGCTACAAAAAGCGCGCTTTTATGACCATCTTCGGTATCGCCGGCTGCACGGCGCTCGTGATCTGCGGTATGGGCATTCGCGACACGTCGGTGGCGCTTTCGCCCAAACAGTACGGGCATATCACGCGCTACGACCTGCTGGCGGTCGCCAATCCCGACGATTTTTCGCAGACGTGCGCGGCATTGGATGAGCGCAGCGCGGCCAATGATTTCAACGTGACCGTGACCTCGACCCTGCCGATTATGACCGACAACGTCACCTTTACGTTTGGCGGCAAGAGCGAGACCGTGCAGCTGATCGTGGTGCCCGATGACCGCACGAGTGACTTGGGCGATTACGTGCGCCTGGAGGATGAGTCCAAAGAGCCGCTGTCTTTGCGTGACGGAGACGTGTATCTGAGCAAAAGTTCACAGCTGGTGCTTGGGATTCAGCCGGGCGATACGGCTCACGTCCAGGATTCGTCGCTCAATGTTGCCAAGGTCAAAGTCAGCGACATCTCGCTCAACTATCTGGGCAACACGCTTTACATGACGCAGGGCACCTATGAGCGCGCGTTCGGTCGAAGCGCACGTCTTAACGGCGTCTTTGTGCTGCTTAAGGGTTCGTCGGCCGACCAGATTGCGTTTAGCAAGAATCTTAAGAGTGACGGTTGGCTTACGATTTCGAGTACGGCCGAGCATTGGGAGAACTACGAGGCGAACTTTACGATTATCAATTCGGTCGTAGTGCTCGTGACCTTTATGGCGGCGTGCCTGTCGTTTGTGGTGGTGTTTACGCTGTCCAACACCAACATCTCCGAGCGCGAACGCGAGCTGGCGACTATTAAGGTGTTGGGCTTCCGTCGCGGTGAGGTGCACCATTACGTCAACAAGGAGACGTTGATCCTCACGGCGATCGGCGCTGCGCTGGGCGTGCCGCTGGGCGGCTTGCTGGCCGAGAGTTTTACGTACATTTTGCAGATGCCGTCGCTGTACTTTGATGTCGAGGTCGAGCCGCTAAGCTACGTGCTCGCCGTGGTGCTTTCCTTTGGCTTTACGTTTATCGTCAACCTCGCTACCAATCGTACCCTCAACAAGATCGACATGGTCGGCGCCCTCAAAAGCGCCGAGTAGCCTGTCCTGGGATTCAAGTTCTAGCGAGCTGCCGACGCGCCCGCAGCAGCATTTTTGCATAAACCGCTCCGCCAAATGCATACTTTGACGGGGCGGTTGCTTTTTGCCCACAGGTACCCCAGGGGGGCGTGCAAATTCCGGAGTATTCAGCATCCCGGGGTCCGCGGGCGCGGGGGCGGGGGTGCAAAACTGCGCTGAAAGCCCCGATTCTGAGCCCCAACGCCTCTAGAGCCGCTCGTTTTTTTACAGGATGCGGCCCATGGCGCCTGCCTTTCGCCCAAAATCCAGTATGCAGGCACCCTCGGCTGCTGAATACTCCCAAAAATGCACGCCGCATCCTACCCCAGGCACCCGCAGCAAGAAGACGAATAGCCACGGCCTCCCTAGTTACCGCAGGAGGCCCCAGGGCTTACCTCCCAAATCTTTCCGCAGGATGGAAGGATCCCGCCGCGCGAAGCGCACGGCGGGATCCTGACATGTCCGAGGACGATTTGGGAGGTAAGCCCTGGGGTCTCCGATGAGAGCAGTTTCGGCCGAGGCTATTCGTCGCCGAAGCTGATGCCCAACGCCTTGGCCTCACGCACCAGATCGCTCTGGGGGTCGACATACTTGAGCTTGCCGGCGACATCCTCGAGCGGCATGTGGCACATCTTGCCGTCGCGCAGGGCAATCATGTAGCCAAACTCGCCGCGCAGGCAGCCAAGCGCGGCCTCGACGCCGCACTGGGTCGCAAAGATGCGGTCCTGGGCGTCGGGCTGGCCGCCGCGCTGCGTGTGACCGGGGATGGCGACGCGGGTCTCGCGACCGGTCTTGGCCTCAATCTCCTTGGCGATGTCGTACACGATTGACGGGCTCGTGCGCTCGGCGAGCTTCTTCTTGTACTCCTTCTTGGATAGCGCTGCGTCCTCCTTGGAGATGGCGCCCTCGGCGACGGCCACGATGGTAAAGCGGCTGCCGGTCTCCATGCGATGCTCGATGGTCTTGATGACGTTATCCATGTCGTAGGGAATCTCGGGAATCAAGATGACATCCGCGCCGCCCGCGACGCCGGCGTACAGCGGGATCCAGCCAACCTTGTGGCCCATGATCTCGATGACAAACACGCGGCCGTGGCTCGAGGCGGTAGTGTGGATGTCGTCGATGCACTTGGTGGCGACGTCGATGGCGCTCGTAAAGCCAAACGTCAGCTCGGTGCCCCAGGTGTCGTTATCGATGGTCTTAGGCAGGGCGATAACGTTGAGGCCCTCTTCGCGCAGACGGTTGGCGGTCTTGGTGGAGCCGTTGCCGCCCAGCATAAATAGGCAGTCGAGCTGCAGTTTATGATAGGTGTGGACCATTGCCGGCACCTTTTCGACGCCGTCGGCCTCGGGAATGTCCAGACGCTTGAACGGTGTGCGGCTCGTGCCCAAGATGGTGCCGCCGCGGGTGAGGATGCCGCTAAAATCGGCGGGCGTCATGACGCGGAATCTGCTGTAGATAAGGCCCTGGTAGCCGTCCTCAAAACCATAGATCTCGATAGGCTCTTCGCTATTGGTCATAAGCGTTTTGACGATGCCGCGCATGGTGGCGTTGAGCGCCTGGCAGTCGCCGCCACTGGTAAGAAGACCGATCCTAAGCATGATGAATCCTTCCGGGCAAGTTATAACATGCGCATAAGTTTACCCCCGCACACTGTTGATACGGGGGTAAAACGTGTTAGCTCAAGCGTATGGAAATGTAAGCAACGTCAGGGAACGTAAGGTCGACGGGCCTGGCTCCTTACAGTGCGAAGGCATCGACGTTGCCCCAGTGGCGGCGCAGCGTGATGGCGGCAGCGGGCTCGGTATTGTCAAAGACGACCGACCACTGCGTGTTGCTGGTGATGTCTTCCGGATTGGGCTCTTGCGCTGCGGCACGTAGGGCCTTCCAAGCGACTGCCTCGTCCTGGGCGCCGGCATGGGCGTCGAGGACATCGGCGATTGCGACGGCGCGCTCTTTACCATGGCCCAGCTCGCCATTCTTTTGGTTGGACAGCACTTCGTCGTCATAGCAGGCGTAGAAGTTCGTAACCTGGCGTACAGGAGTCGCTTTGAAAGCGCGGTCCGGATCGCGCGGGTCCCATTCTACTACGCGCGCGTCACCGGCGGCGTCGTTGATAAAGAAGTGGTAATCGCGTCCTGCCATGGCGTGCATGTCGTAGGCGAAAAGCAGGTCGACAGCTTCTTGCGTGGTGGCGGCACGGTCGAGCACCAGACGGATGGCGAGCGAGGTGTTGATGACGGGCCGTTGCGTGTCCTGGTCACAGGGCTTGGAATCCAGGGTGAGTACGGCAATGGACACGCCGCATTCGTTAACACCGTCGAGCTGGGCAAACGGGCCCATGAGTGCCGCGGCGCGTCCGGCGACGGAGTCAAGTGGAGTGTTATCGCCCAGGTTGTTAAGGGCGGCAAGCCCGATGGAAGCATAGCCGCCGCGTGGGTGATTGCGCACCAGCAGCGCCGAGGTGTCGTCCTTAAAGTCGTAATTGCGACCGGTGCGCACGCGACCTTCGGCATCTACGGCGACAAAAGCGCTGCAGGCAAACTGGGGCGCCTGGACATGTGCCGGCACACCGGGCAGCACCTGCGCCACCACGGCATCGATGTAGGTCTGGTCGTCGCGCACGCCAGCGGCGATGATGCAGTCGAGGTCGTAGTCGTAGGCGATGTCGATTGCGTACAGGTCATAGCCATCCGCGTAGCCGGTCAAGCGTTTGAGCGACGCGGCGGACTTGATTTGCTTGTGATAAACGATACCGGTGGCAGCGGCAAGGCCGACGGCGACTCCCGCGACACCGCAGGTGATGGCAATGTTACGTGGCTTCATGACGGCTCCTCTCGTCCTGTTAGCGCAATTGTCGCAAAAGGAGCGCGGGCATGATGGCTCAACTTGGTGAGTGGCGCGGAATTAAGCACGGAATGAAGAGTGCGGCGCTGGCGTGGCGGGGTATGCTGGAGGGGACCATCAACCCAGCGAAAGGGGAGAGCATGACGGATCAGGAAACGCCCGAGCGCGCGCATGTGACGGCCGATGATATCGAGGCCGCCAACGACCTTATCGACTTTATCGAGGCATGCCCCAGTATGTTCCATACGGCGGCGACCATTATGGCCGAGCTCGACGAGGCGGGCTTTACCTACCTGCCCGAGAATGCGGCGTGGGACATCGAACCGGGCGGGCGTTATTACACGCAGCGCAACACCTCGAGCGTTGTTGCCTTTAAGGTGGGCGAGGACCTGGCCGCGACGTGGGGCGAGGACGGCGTCGCCGGTGACTATCATTTTCAGCTCACGGCGTCGCACAGCGATTCGCCGACGTTTAAGGTCAAGGCCGTGCCCGAGCTCGATGGCGCAGGCGAGACGCTGCGCCTGAACACCGAGGCCTACGGCGGCATGATCGACTACACCTGGTTCGACCGCCCGCTGGCGCTGGCCGGACGTGTGCTGGTGCGCGAGGGCGACCGTATCGAGAGCCGCCTGCTTGCCACCGAGCGCGAGGTCGCTATTATCCCGAGCCTTGCCATCCACATGAACCGCGGCGTTAACGAGGGCTTTGCTCCCAACCGAGCCGTCGACCTGTGCCCGCTCATCAGCGCCGGCGAGCTTAAACAGGGAGATTTTGACGTACTGATCGCTGACGAACTGGACGTTGAACCCGAGCAGATCCTAGGTCGCGATCTGTTCCTGGTCAATCGTCAGGATGCGCGCATTTGGGGCTGGGCCGACGAGTTTATCTCGACGCCCAAGCTCGACGACCTGGCCTGCGCTTACACCTCGCTGCAGGCATTTTTGGGTGCCGAGAATGCGCATGACATCTCGGTCTTTTGCTGCTTTGATAACGAGGAGGTTGGCTCCGAGACCAAGCAGGGCGCCATGTCGACGTTCTTGGCCGACGCGCTGCGCCGCATCAACGGATCGCTGGGCTTTGACGACGAGTCGTACCATCGCGCACTTGCCGCCTCGATGCTTGTGAGCTGCGACAATGCGCATGCCGTGCACCCCAACCACGCCGAGAAGTGCGATGCTCGCAATCAGGTTGTGCTCAACGGCGGCATTGTCATTAAGGAAGCCGCCAACCAGCACTACTGCACCGATGCCTTTAGCCGCGCGGTGTTCCAGGCCATCTGTGGTGGCGCCGACGTACCCACACAGGCCTTCGCCAACAAGAGCGATATGGCCGGAGGCTCCACACTCGGCAACCTGTCCAATATGCAGGCGAGCATGCATGCCGTGGACGTGGGCCTGCCGCAGCTGGCCATGCACTCAAGCTACGAGACCGGCGGCGTACGCGACGTGATGTACGCCATCCGCGCCCTCACCGCCTTCTACGAGCGCGACCTCCATATCAACGGAGCCGAAAGCGCGGAGCTCTAAAACCTGCCAAAGAGGGA
Organism: uncultured Collinsella sp.; assembly: GCA_902470095.1. GTDB lineage: Bacteria > Actinomycetota > Coriobacteriia > Coriobacteriales > Coriobacteriaceae > Collinsella. The sequence continues at coordinate 190 of CABRFG010000066.1, read as the reverse complement.
TGTTGATTTCGGCAGGTTTTATCTGGGCGAATGTCGCAATGCTAACAGCTTGACAGAATTGTTAAGACACCGCAGGTTGAGCAAGCGTTAGCGAGCGATGTCCAGAGCGAACAAGTTGGCATGAAAAAGGCAAGGCATAGACCTTCTGGTCATGCCTTGCCTTTTGAATGACAAATTGTCGCTCTGGACG
>CABRFG010000065.1 GCA_902470095.1 uncultured Collinsella sp. | reverse complement strand
GAGGAGGGCATTGACCTTTTGGTCATGCCCGACGATTGAACGTCAGATTGCCGCTTAGGGGCGTTTGCAGCGTCGCGCCGTTACGCGGTTTGGTAAAACCGCGTAACCCTACAGTTCAGTCACGACAACGCTGTTGTAGACCTCGTCCCAGCGGTCCATAACCAAATGCCCGGTCTTGGGATCCATGGCGTTGAGCTTGCCGCAGGTATTGGCGGTCTTGAGCACCGTGACGTCGTCGGCGCCGGCAGCAATGGCATGCGCAAAGCCGGCGATGGTCGAGTCGCCGGAACCCGTCGCGTTCACAGCCGCAATCGCGGGCGTCTTGGCGCGGAACGCGCGACCCTCATGGAAGCCCACCGAACCGGCAGCGCCCATCGAAACGACAACCCAGGGAATACCGGCAAAGCGGCCATCGGCGGCGAGCGCCTCGCGCAGGGCATCGACATCATCAGTCGTAAAGGACGTACCCAGCAGGCCGTTAATCTCGGTCAGGTTGGGCTTTACGAGCTCAGGCTTAGCGTCGGACTCCAGCGCGGCCTCCAGCGATGCACCCGAGGTGTCGAGCAGCACCTTGGCGCCCGCCTCCTCGGCGATCTTGACGAGCTCGGCATAGTAGCCGGCATCGACGCCACGCGGCAGCGAGCCCGAAAGCGTCACAACGTCCGCCTTCGCTGCAAGCTCGGCGAACTTGGCCGTAAAGGCCTCGAGCTCGGCCGGGGCGATCTGCGGGCCGCTCTCCAGCAGCTCGGTCTGGTTGCCCTCGTGCAGGATATTCAGGCAGATGCGCGTCTCACCGGCGATGGGCACAAAGTCGTTCTTGACGCCATCGGCATCCATGAGCTCGGCCATATAGGCACCCATGTGACCGCCGAGCAGACCGGTCGCGAGCACATCGTCGCCCAACTGCAGCAGCACACGGCTCACGTTGAGGCCCTTGCCGCCAGCGGTCTTTTCGGGCGTCACACGGTTAACATCGTCGATGATCAGCTTATCGAGCTGATAGCGCGTATCAATCGACGGGTTCATGGTAACGGTCAGAATCATATTGAACTCCTGTTTCCGGGGCACGACACGCGCAGCCCCAAACATACGATAGCTCGTTAAAGGATCTCGATCTCAAAGCCGCGGGTGACGGTCTCTCCCGACTTGGCCACCAGGCAGCCACGCTTGTGCTCCAGAATATCGTCCTCGTCGGAGCAGGTGGACAGACCACCCCACGGTTCCACGGCCACAAAGTCACCCTCGGGCTTGCTCCACACAATCAGGTACGGCATATCGGGAAACGTCAGGCGCACGCCCTTGTCCTCGGTCTTCTTGGTCAGCGTAACCACGCGGCTCTCGAGCACGTCAAAGATGGTCTCCGCGAAGTCAAAGAGTTCGTGGGTCAGCGGCAGGTCATGGCCAACCATCGGGTTCTTGCTGCGATGCTCAACATCAATCAGGCCCGTCGAGGGAACGGCAGTACAGAGCTCGGCGGCCTCGCGCTGCTCAAAACGGAGCTCGTAGTCGTCATAGGACTCGCCCTCGTCAAGCGGGCACTTAAAGCCAGGGTGACCGCCCACAAAGAACGGCATGTCCTCGGTGCCCTCATTGGTCACCTCGTACGACACGGTCACCTTTTCCGAATCGATCGTGTAACGAGCAACGATCTTAAACGGATACGGGTACTGCTCGAGCAACTCGGCATGGTCGGTAGAGCTTAGGCTCAGCGCAACCATGTTGTCGCTCTGTTCCTCGAGCTTCCACTCCTGTTTGCGCGCAAAGCCGTGGCGGGCGAGCTTTACCTCGCGGCCGCCCATGGTCGTTGCGTGACCGTCACGAAGGCCACCGCAGATCGGGAAGCAAATAGGTGCCTGGCCCGACCAGACCGCCGGTTCACCCTGCCACAGGTACTCACGGCCGTTGGCCGTAATAGAAGTGAACGATCCGCCAGCCGTGCTCAACGCAATGCGGACAGAGCCGTTATCAAGAACAAACTCCATGGGAATCTTCTCCTTCACATATCATCTCGCACGATCCCTTGTGAACGTCGTGCCTTTAGCAGAAAGGTAATGAGGCAGCGCCGCAAACAAAAGAACAATGCACGTCCAGCCCACTGGGCCAATTGGGCTGATAGCAAACCGGCCCGCGCCCCATCACAGAAACGCGAGCCGTCAACGGACTAGTTAATTACGCCGGATACCCGCTAATCATGGTATTCGCCGCGGTCCCACTTCTCGAGGAACTCGTCAAAGAAGTGCGGGTCAGCCTGAGCCTCGGCGTCGGCCTTATTGCAAGCATCGATCTTGGCAATCAGGGCATCGTGCTCGGGAGTCTTCTCGTAGGGCTCCTCCAGGAAGGCAAGCATGATATCGGCCATCAGGAACTCGCCGGTGATCTTGCCACCAAAGCCCACGATGTTGGCGTTGAGCTCACGACGGGCATAGAGGGCAGAGGTCATGTCGCGAACCAGGGCGCAGCGGGCGCCGGGAACCTTGTTGACGGCGTTGGTGATGCCGATGCCGGTGCCGCACAGGGCCACGCCAAAGTCGGCCTTGCCGCTGGCAACAGCCTCGCCCACGGCCTTACCGTAGATGGGATAGTGCGTACGGGTGTGGCTGTAGGTGCCGCAGTCGAGCACCTTGTAGCCAGCCTGCTCCAGGCGGTCGGCCAGATAGATCTTCTCGTCCGTAACGATATGGTCGCAACCGATTGCGATGGTCTTCTTCATCAGAACGTCCTTTCGTCTGAATTCACAAGTTGAGGTAGAAGTTCGAGTTCTCGGTGGCTCTCGTTAGGCCATCTTGTTGAGCATGTCGACACGGATCTGGTGACGGCCGCCGGCGTACTGCGCACGCAGGAACTCGCGGGCGATCTTCTTGGCGACCTCGGTGCCCACAACGCCCGGGCCCATGGTGACCATGCGCGAGCCGTTGTGCTCGCGGGTCATGTAAGCGGAACGCTCATCGGAAATGTTGGCGACGACCATGCCCTTGATCTTGACGGCGGCCATATAGGAGCCGACGCCGTACTTATCGAATGCGAAGCCCTGGGAATCCTTGTGCTCCAGCAGGTCCTTGGCAACGGCGGTCGCGGAATCGACAAAGTCCGCGGCAGGGGTCTCAGAATAGTCGACGACCTCGTGACCGTCGGCGATGAGCATCTCCTTGATGGACTCCTTCATCGACATACCGTCGGCATCGGAAGCGATTACAACCCTCATGACATCCTCCTTGAGAGATACGCAGGTGCGTAGTTTCTGTTTGGAAGTGTTGAATCGCGTTCAGGTCCGGGCATCTGAATGTGCGGTTCTTCACTGTTCGTGTTTATTTGAACACATTCGAACATCAACTGCAAGAATTATTTGTTTATCTTTGTTCTTTTTTGAACAAATACCGTTTACGGATGATTGCTGGCCTTTGGGATCGGGAAAACCTAGCCTGCCACGTATTCAACAAACAAAAAGGGCGGCCGAGAACGCATCTCGGCCGCCCTTCGACGGTATGCCCCGGTATATACAGTTGTTTTAGTTACTCGAACTGCCACCCTTTTTGGCGTGCTTGGACGGAGCACTCAGAAAGCGGCCCGTCAAATAGTTCGCCGGGCCGGAAATATCAATCCCCAGCAGCACGTGCCCCAGCCACAAAAACGCCGCGAGGACCAGCAGCGGGATAACGCACGAAGTCACGATCATCACGATGACGCCTTCGATCAGATCGGTCACCTGCTGAACAATTTCATCGGTCATCTGCTTGGCACCGCTGGTCACCGACGTGACCAGGCTCGAGGCACCATCGGCAAGCTGCTCAAGCACATTCTTGGACTCTGTGGACTCGGTCTTTTTCTTGCTTGTTTTGGAGCTGTCGCCATCTGCCGCACCCGCAGCGTCAGTCGCCTTTTGCTCGGCCGCCTCGATGCTCACTCGATACGTTTCGTCGACCTTCTGCGACACCCATACGCTCGCGGGCACGAGCGCCATGCCGATCACGGCAACCACCAGTACGCGCGTCGCCACACGGCGCAGGACAGCGCTCGTGCTCCAGCGCCCGTGAATGCCGAGCGACACCGCAAAGAGCACCAACGCAAACGGGATTAAGATGCCCAGGCCAACCGACCACAAAATCGTGAGCAAATATTTCTCTAGGTATAGCACGGCAAGCACGATACCAAGGTTGCCCGAAAGCTGTGCGAGCTGCTCGGCAACCGGCGTTCCCGTATCACCCGGCAGCGCGGTAATGCCCGCAGACAGCGCCACGCACGAGGTCGTGAGCGCCAGTACGTTACCTTTCTTTTGATCGATGACCTCGATGGTGGAGTCCCAGGTCTTGGTATCGGCAAAATGCGGACGAGCTACAAAGCCCGACAACAGCGCTAGTACCACGAGCGCAACGATAAAGCCAATCTGCAGTTTTTTGTTTGCGCACACGACATCGGACAGACTGGGCTGCAGCTCGGTTACCGTCGTATGCTCGGTTATCTGGACAGGACGCCCATGAGCCATCTCATGCGCGTCTCTTTTTTGTATTGACCCGTTATCCGGCATTTGGATACCTCCTCAGTCCGGTGGTTAATGCGAAAGGAAGTATACCCACCGAGCAAAAATCGAACGGGAGGACGAACGGAGCGCACCAAGACTGTCCCCAATGACTATCTCGGGATGAGTTGCGGTGGAATAGGGACTGTTTTGCGCCCGCCGGCCTCTATTCAGTCCCCATTTCACCGCAACTTGGAGGAGAACAGAAAAAAGCCCTGCCGCGGGTAGCGGCAGAGCTTTTGGAAGGGGACTTGGTTGTGAGGGCTCGTTAGGCGAGCTTGGCCTCGAGCTCGGCAATGCGCTTGTAGGCATCGATGGTAAAGCGGGCCTGCTTCTCCAGGATCATAGTGGTCATGAGGGTATCCTGAGCGTGAGCCATGATGAAGGTCATCTCCATCTCGCCACCGCCGGCCTCCTGCGAAAGCAGCTTGGTCTGCGTGTCGTGGGCACCGATAAGCGCATCGCTGGCATCCTTGTGCAGCTGCTCGGCCTTCTCAAAGTCACCCTCGCGAGCAGCATCGAGCGCTGCAAGCAGATCGGTCTGGGCGTCACCTGCGTATGCGACAATCTCGAATCCAACCATCGAGATTTCTTCTTTGGTTGCCATGTTGCGTTCCTTTCACATATGAACCAATGGAGAGCATCGCGTCCGGGCATACGCGCTGCGTTGTGTATGACAGAAACAATAACATTCAAACAAAAAAGAACAGCGCAAAACGTAATTTCGAGCTATGAACGGTCACTTTTCGCCCGTGAACGGTTTTTAAACCAATTTGAACAATATCGAACACAATTATCGGCAACCCAAACAGGACCGCACCCTAACACAAATCGCGCACCGTATCGCCTTCTACAAGCACACCGGGGATCAGCATGTGCTCCACGCCAGACGCACCCCCATCGGCGCCGGCAATCTTGTCGACCGCCCACATGCCGACGCGCTTGTTGTCAAAGCGCACCGTGGTCAGGCGACGGTCGGGCACGATATCGCCCAGACTGTCATCAACACCCACCACACTCACGTCCTGGGGCACGCACTTCCCGCGCGACTCGAGCCCGCGAATGCAGCCATATGCCATGGCATCGTTGGAGGCATAGATGGCCGTACAGGTCGGATCATCCGCCAGAGCCTGGCCTGCGGCATATCCGCTCTGTGCCGTCCAATCCCCACGGACGAGTCGCGGCGGCTCAATTCCATGCGCGCGCAATGTCTCGCGCCAGCCTTCCTCGCGCCGCATGCCCGAAAGCGAGCGCTCGGGACACGAGATAAAGCGCACGGTCTTGTGCCCCTGCCCCAGCAAGTACTCGACAACCTGGCGCGAGCAATCGAACTGGTCGTTATCGACCGTCGAGCACAGCGGGTGCTCCAGCATCGTAACGAGCACCGTCTGCATGCCGGGCAGCGGCTCGAAGGTGCCAAAGTCCGCCGGCATGCGATTCATGATCACGACCATGCCGTCTACCGGCAGCGCGCTCATGCGCGACGATGCGCCCTCGAGGGTATACGGATGCCCGTCTACTTTAGTGAGAGTGATGGCATAGCCGTGCTTATCGGCGGCGGCGGCAAAGCCCTCCATACGGTCGAGGTTGCCGGTGCCGGTAATATTGAACATGGCGACGCCGACGGTCTTAAACTTACCGCGACGCAGCGATCGACCGGCAAAATTGGGGCGATACCCCAGCTCGCGCATGGCGGCACGCACGCGCTCCTTGGTCTCGGGGCGCACGCTGGGCGAATCGTGAACGGTGCGCGAGACCGTCTGTTCCGAGACGCCCGCGAGACGCGCCACATCCTTAACGGATACCGATTTTTTAACAGCGGCCATAGGTCGATCTTTCTATGTCAACGATGCCATTGGTGACACCCTACGCAGTCATTTTTAACGCCTTCAAGTATATCCAACGCCTCCCCCACCATACGCTCACCACCCAAAACCTACCGTTCACCGACATTTTTGCTTCCCCGAACAGCTTTTGTCGACCAAATGTTAACGTTGCCATTGTGCAAACACAGAGCCACCGGGCGGCTCAAACGTTTACGCGCAAGGAATCGACGGTCCACAGGCACAGGGGCCATCGGTTCGCGTCTTATTTTGTGTCGCAAAATGGCAACGTCAACATTTTGGCAACCAAACGTCAAAAGCTACCATCGTTGCCAACCCACCGACTCTTAGGAGCTTTGCATGGAGCAACTCATCGCCATCATCGAAAAGGGGCAGCCCTTTTTCAACGCGATCGCCCGCAACAAGTACCTCAAGGCGATCCGCGACGGTTTTATCTCCGTCATCCCCATCATCATCTTCTCGTCCATCTTCTGCCTGGTAGCCTCGGTTCCCAATATCTGGGGTTTCTACTGGCCCGATGACATCAACAACGCCCTATGGAAGTGCTACAACTACTCCATGGGCATCCTGGCCATCGCCTGTGCCGCCACCACGGCCAAGCACTTCGCCGACGCTCAGAACCGCGATCTGCCCAAGAACAACCAGATCAACTTCATCTCGTGCATGTGCGCGGCCATCATCGGCTTCTTGCTCCTTTCGAGCGACACGATCGCCACGGACGCTGCCAGCGGCTTCAACACCACCTACCTTGGTTCCAAAGGCCTGCTGACCGCCTTTATCGCTGCGTTTGTGACCGGCATCATCTACAAGTTCTTCATTAAGCGCAACATCACCGTCAAGATGCCCGAGCAGGTTCCGCCCAACATCTCGCAGACCTTCAAGGACATCATCCCCTTCTCCGTCTGCATCACCGTCTTTTGGGTCTTTGACATCGCCTTCCGCGCTGCTTTTGGCTTCTGCTTTGCCCAGGGCGTCATCCAGGTGTTCCAGCCCCTGTTCACCGCTGCCGACGGCTACATCGGCCTCGCTGTGATCTACGGCGCTATGAGCCTCTTCTGGTTCGTGGGCGTCCACGGCCCCTCGATCGTCGAGCCCGCCATCGCCGCCGCCCTCGTTGCCAACATGACCGACAACCTGGCTGCGTTCCAGGCCGGCCAGCACGCTTCCGCTGTCCTGACCCAGGGTGCCCAGTACTTCGTCGTCTGCATGGGCGGCACCGGCGCCACGCTCGTCCTGGTCTTTATGTTCTGCTTCCTGGCCAAGTCTCAGGAGATGCGCGCCGTCGGTAAGGCCGCCATCGTCCCCGTCTGCTTTGCCGTCAACGAGCCGCTGCTGTTCGCCGCGCCCATCGTGCTCAACCCCGTCTTCTTTGTCCCGTTTGTCTTTGCCCCGATCGCCAACATCTGGATCCTCAAGATCTTTATCGACTTCTTGGGCATGAACGGCTTTATGTACACCCTGCCTTGGACCGTCCCCGGCCCCATCGGCACCATCATGGGCCTGGGCTTCCAGCCGCTCGCTTTTGTGATGCTCGCCCTTATCCTGGTCGTCGACTTCGTTCTGTACTACCCGTTCTTCCGTGCCTATGACGCCCAGAAGTGCGCCGAGGAGGCCGAGATCTCCCAGGAGGAGCTCGCCGCCAAGAACGCCGAGAAGGCCGCCAAGCTCAACGATGCCTTCCAGGGCAAGGCTGACGCCAAGAGCGTTGCCGCCGGCGCTGCTGCCGAGGCCGTGAAGGCCGACTCCCCCGCCGCTTCCGCAGCACCCGCTGCCGAGACAACGACCGCCAGCGACCTCAACGGCAAGCGCGTGCTCGTGCTCTGCCAGGGCGGCGGAACCTCGGGCCTGCTCGCCAACGCGCTGGCCAAGGCCGCCAAGGAGCGCGGCATTAACCTCGAGACCGCTGCCGAGGCCTATGGCAACCACGTGGACATGCTCCCCGACTTTGACCTGGTCGTCCTGGCCCCGCAGGCCGCAAGCTACCTGGCCGACCTGCAGAAGGACTGTGAGCGCGTGGGCAACAAGTGCGTCGCCTGCCGTGGCAAGCAGTACATCGAGCTCTCCCAGAACGGCGACAAGTCTCTCGCCTTCGTGAGTGAGCAACTTTCGAAGTAAGTAACGCCCAGGGCCAGCCGACCATCCAAGACCGGCTGGCCCTTCGATTTAGACGATTGGATCATCATGTCCGTTAATCCTGCTAGCGTCACCAACCCGCCTGCGCAGTTTCCCGAGGACTTTGTCTTTGGCGGTGCTACCGCTGCCTACCAGGTAGAGGGTGAGACCCGCACTCACGGTAAGGGCAAGGTTGCCTGGGACGACTTTCTGGAGGCCCAGGGGCGCTTCTCCCCCGATCCCGCTTCGGACTTCTACAACCAGTACCCCGTCGACCTGGAGCTGTGCGAGGAGTTCGGCATCAACGGCATTCGCCTCTCCATCGCCTGGAGCCGCATCTTCCCCAACGGCACCGGCGAAATCAACCCCGAGGGCGTCCAGTTCTACCACGATCTCTTCGCCGAGTGCCACAAGCACCACGTTGAGCCGTTCGTCACGCTGCATCACTTTGACACGCCGCTTCCCCTCTTTGAGAAGGGTGACTTCCTCAACCGCGAGACCATCGACGCCTTTGTGGACTTTGCCACCTTCTGCTTTAAGGAGTACGCCGACCAGGTGACCTACTGGTTCACCTTTAACGAGATCTGGGCCGACGCCTCCAACACCTACATCGAGGGCACCTTCCCCGGTGGCGTCAAGGCGCATCTGGCCGAGGCCTTCCAGTGCGAGCACAACATGATGCTCGCCCACGCCAAGGCCGTGCTGGCCTTCCACAACGGCGGCTTTAAGGGCAAAATCGGCGTCATCCAGTCGCTGGAGTTTAAGTACCCGCTCAACGAGAACGACCCCGCCGACATCAAAGCCGCCAACAACGAGCACGTGCTGCAAAACCAGTTTTTGCTCGACGCGACGTTCCGCGGCGAGTATGCCCCCGACACCCTCGAGTGCGCCAACCGCCTGGCTGCCGTCTCGGGCGGCACCATCGAGATCTTGGACGAGGACCTCGAGATTATGCGCGAGGCAGCGCTCTACAACGACTACCTGGGCGTTAACAACTATCAGTGCCGTTTTTTGAAGGCTTACGATGGCGAGAACGACCTGCACCACAACGGTACGGGCGAGAAGGGCACCGGTCGCTGGCGCGTCAAGGGCATTGGCGAGCATGTGAACAAGCCCGGCATCCCCACCACCGACTGGGACTGGATCATCTATCCCGAGGGTCTGTTCGATCTGCTCGTCTACATTAAGCAGCGCTACCCCAACTACAAGCAGATCTTCATCACCGAAAACGGTATGGGTTACAAGGACCCCTACAAGGACGGCTTTGTAGACGACCAGCCGCGCATCGACTATATCGAGCAGCACCTGCGCTGGTTGCTCAAGGCCATGGAGGTGGGCGTCAACGTGGGCGGCTACTTCCTGTGGAGCCTGCAGGATCAGTTCTCCTGGACCAATGGCTACAACAAGCGTTACGGCTTCTTCTACGTTGACTTTGAAACCCAGAAGCGCACGCCCAAGGCAAGCGCATACTGGTATAAGCACGTGGCGCAGACCCGTCGTCTGGACTAGTGACTGGCGGGGTTGCCCGCTCACATAACCTGTCCCCATTTCTCAGCCGGGGGCGGCACGTCACACGGCGCGCCGCCCCCGGTCTTTTGTTTTTGGGCTGGTCGGGAGCCGTTTGTCTCGATCTGTAACATCTAGCCGAGTTTTTTGGTCCTAGCTGTTACAGATTGAGACGAACAGGATTGCTCTTTCCGAAGAATCTAAATCTGTAACACGTAGCCCGCTTTTGACCGTCTACCTGTTACAAATCGAGACAAACGGAGTAGGACCTAACCCCGTATGTCCCTAACAGTCGAGCGTTCGACCAGCGTACTCGGCACATGAATCGCCTCGATAGACGAGCTCTCTCCAATCGCCGCCTCAAACGCAAGCTTACCGACACCGCGCAAATCAAATCGCAGCGTCGTCAGTCGATTGTGAGGAACAAGTCCCTCGAGTGCGTCGTCGATACCAACCACGCTCACGTCGTCGGGCACGGACAGGCCCGCGTTCTCGAGCGCGGCGATAACGCCCAGCGCCATCTGGTCATTTGCCGCAAGCACGGCAGTCGGCGCCTGCGACCCGCCGGCAAGCACCTCGGCCGCAATCCGCTCGCCCATGGCGTACCCACTGTCCGCACTCCAATCGCCACGCAGCATCGGAGCGGCATCGACATGAGCACGACCCAGCGTATCGCGCCAACCGGCCTCACGAAAACGCGAGGAAATCGAGTTTTCCGGACCCGCCACAAACCGCATATTCGAGTGACCATGTTCCAGCAGATAATTGGTCAACAGCTCGCACGAACCATACTGGTCGGAGTCGATCGTCGTGCAGCGCGGATGCGCATACATGGACAGGATGACCGTTCGCACTCCCGGCTGGGGAACAAACTCCTCAATATCAGTCACCTGCGAACAAACTATCTGAGCCAGCAGCCTTA
>CABRFG010000064.1 GCA_902470095.1 uncultured Collinsella sp. | reverse complement strand
GCACGCGGAATAAGCCATGATCCATACCGAACTTTGCGATCTGCTCGGCATCGAAAAACCCGTGTTCCAGGGTGGCATGGCCTGGATTGCCGATGCCTCGCTGGCATCTGCCGTGTCCGAGGCGGGCGGCTTAGGCATTATCGCGGCCATGAATGCCGACGCAAACTGGCTGCGCGATCAGATTCACGAGCTGCGCGCCAAGACGGATAAGCCCTTTGGCGTCAACGTTATGCTCATGAGTCCGTTTGTCGACGAGGTCGCACAAGTGGTGATTGATGAGCGGGTGCCCGTTGTGGTGACCGGCGCCGGCAATCCCACCAAGTACATGAAGGCCTGGAACGATGCAGGCATCAAGGTTATTCCCGTCGTGGCTTCGGTGGCGTTGGCGCGTCTCGTGGCGCGTCGCGGAGCAACTGCCGTGGTTGCCGAGGGCACCGAATCAGGCGGCCATATTGGAGAGACCTCGACGATGGCGCTGGTGCCGCAGGTTGTCGATGCGGTCGATATTCCCGTGGTTGCAGCTGGCGGCATCGCCGATGGCCGCGGTGTGGCGGCCGCCTTTATGCTCGGCGCTGCCGGCGTCCAGGTGGGAACACGCTTTCTGGTCGCAAACGAGTGCACCGTATCCGAACAGTACAAAGAGCTGGTGCTCAAGGCGGGCGACACGTCGACGCGTGCGACCGGTCGCTCGACGGGACATCCGGTTCGCGCTCTCAAGAGCCCCTTTACCAACGCGTATGCCAAGAACGAGGCGGCGGGCGCAAGCCCCGAGGAACTCGGGGCCATGGGCACGGGCGCGCTTCGTAAAGCCGCAAAGGACGGTAATTACGAAGAGGGTTCGTATTTGTGCGGACAGATTGCCGGCATGGTCAACGAGCGCCAGAGCGCACGCGAGATCGTCGACGATCTGGTCGATGGCGCCGAGCATGTCCTGAAGGGTGCGTCCGCATGGGTAGCGTAGCGTTTCTGTTTGCCGGTCAGGGTGCCCAGCACCCCGCGATGGGCGTCGACCTCATCGAAGCATCGCCGGCGGCTGCCGAGGTGTTTGCCATTGCCGACGAGGTGCGCCCGGGGACCAGCGAGCAGTGCCGGAGCGCCTCGAAAGAGGAGCTCTCGCAGACCGAGAACACGCAGCCTTGCGTGTTCGTGCACGACTTGGCTGTCGCTGTCGCCCTGCGCGAGCGCGGCGTGGTGCCTGCCGCCTGTGCGGGATTCTCGCTGGGCGAGGTCGCTGCACTCACCTTTGCAGGGGCATTCGATTCGCGAGCGGGCTTTGAGCTCGTGTGTGAGCGCGCGGCTTTGATGGCCACGGAGGCCGAGCGTCACCCCGGCGGCATGCGCGCCGTCATCAAGCTCGATGCGGCGCAGGTCGAGGGCTTGGCAAAACAGGCAGGCGAGGACTGCTGGCCGGTCAACTACAACAGCCCCCAGCAGACGGTTGTGGCCGGAGCGCCCGATGCGTTGCAGACCCTCGACGTCCTGGTAAAAGAGGCTGGCGGTCGCGCCATGAAGGTCGCGGTGTCGGGTGCATTCCATAGCCCCTATATGGCCGAGGCGACCTGTGGCCTTGCTGCATATATCCAAGCCGGTCACGCGCCGTCCCCGTTGCTCATTCCTGTTATGGCAAATATGACGGCGGCGCCCTATCCGGCCGATCCGCAGGCGGCATCGGAGGTGCTGGCCAACCAGGTGAGTCATGCCGTGCGCTGGGTCGACACGCTGCATACTCTGCAGGATCAAGGCATCGACACGTTTATTGAGGTCGGCCCCGGCAAAACGCTGTCGGGCCTGGTCAAGCGTACGCTGAGCGACGTTCGTGTGTATTCGTGCGAAACGGCCGAGCAGGTCGCAGCTATTGCCGACGAGCTCGCATAGTCCACAGGGCTGTAACCCGAAAGGAATGACATGGGCAACTTGAACAACGGCGCGCTCGAGCGCGATGGATCGCGCCGCGTGGCGCTGGTCACGGGCGGCTCGCGCGGCATCGGTCGCGCTTGTGCCGTGGGTCTGGCGGAGGACGGCTTTGATATCGCCGTCGTCTATGCCGGTAGCGTCGATGCAGCGCGCGAGACGTGCGAAGCCTGCGAGGCGTCTGGCGCTACGGCACGCGCATATCAATGCGACGTGGCCGATCCCGCTGCCGTCAACGCGTGCGTGGAAACGGTCCTCTACGACTTTGGCTCCATTTGGGCGCTCGTCAACAACGCCGGCATCACGCGCGACGGCCTGCTCATGCGTATGGGTGACGATGCCTTCGACCGCGTGCTCGATGTCAATCTCAAGGGCACGTTCAATACGACGCGCGCGCTCACCAAGACCTTTATGCGCCAGCGCGGCGGTTGCGTCATCAACATGAGCTCGGTTGTGGGCCTGATGGGCAATGCCGGGCAGGCCAACTACGCTGCCTCCAAGGCGGGCGTGATCGGCCTGACCAAGGCGGTGGCGCGCGAGCTTGCGCCCCGCGGCGTTCGAGTGAACGCGGTTGCCCCCGGGTTTGTCGAGACGGATATGACGGCAAAGCTCTCGGAAAAGGTTCGCGCGGCAACCGAGGAGCAGATTCCCCTTAAGCGTATGGCGCAGCCCGAAGAGGTGGCCGGTGTGGTGCGATTTTTAGTGAGCGATGCGGCTGCCTACATTACGGGCGAAGTCATACGCGTCGACGGCGGAATGGCGATGTAGAAACCAGGGCCGAACAACGGCTTGAATGAGGAGACCATGATGGAACAGAGAGTTGCAATCACCGGTATCGGTGCCGTATCGCCGCTCGGTAACACGGCGCTTGCTACCTGGGCGGCCATGTGCGCCGGCACGTGCGGCATCGGCCCGATCACGCACTTCGATACCGATGCGTTTGCCGTTAAGGTGGCGGCCGAGGTCAAGGGTTTTGACGGCAACGAGTACTTTGGCAAGCGTGACGCCAAGCACCTGGACCCCTGCGTTCAGTTTGCCCTGGCAGCGTCGGACGAGGCCATGCACGATGCGGGCTTTGATGTCGAGGGCGCCATCGATCGCGAGCGCCTGGGCGTCTACGTGGGTTCGGGCGTGGGCGGCATGCAGACACTCGTCGACAACGTCCACACGATTGCCGACCGTGGGCCCCGCCGCGCATCGCCCTATATGATCGCGATGATGATCCCCAATATGGCTTCGGGCAATATCGCGATCCGCCACAAGGCAAAGGGCCCGACCCTGCCCGTGGTGACCGCCTGCGCGACCTCGGCCCATGCCGTGGGCGAGGCGTTCCGCGCCATCAAGCATGGCTATGCCGATGCAATCCTGGCTGGCGGCGCCGAGGCGGCCATTATCCCCGATGCCGTTGCAGGCTTTACGTCCTGTCGTGCTCTCACCACTAATCCTGACCCGTCGACGGCATGCCGTCCGTTCGATGCGGACCGCGACGGCTTTGTGATGGGCGAGGGCGCCTGCGTGCTGGTGCTCGAGAGCATGGAACACGCGCTGGCTCGCGGGGCGCACATTTATGCCGAGGTCGTGGGTTACGGCAACACCGATGATGCCTATCACATCACGAGCCCCGATCCCGAGGCTGCCGGCATCGCCCGTGCGATATCGCTGGCGGTGGCCGAGGGCGACGTTAAGCCTTCCGAGGGCCTCTACATCAACGCTCACGGCACCTCGACCAAGCTCAACGATTCGTCCGAGACGGCGGGCATTAAGCGTGCGCTCGGCGAGGACGCGGCACGAGCCGCGCACGTCTCGTCGACCAAGTCGATGACCGGCCACATGATCGGTGCTACGGGTGCCATCGAGGTCATGGCCTGTGCGATGGCGCTCGAGCAAGGCGTGGTGCCCCCGACCATTAACTACCACACGCCCGATCCCGTCTGCGATCTTGATTACACGCCTAATCGCGCGGTTCGCGCCGACCTTACCTGGGCGCTTTCGACTAATCTGGGCTTTGGCGGACACAATGCCGCCATCGCGCTGCGTAGATATGCAAGGAGCTAGAGCATGGATTCCAAAAGACTTGCCGAGATAGCCGATGTGATGGAGGACCGCGGCCTCACGCGCGTGCGTGTTGAGGAGCCCGATGGCACCGCGGTCGAGCTCGAGCGCGCGAGTGCCGCGCAGCCGGTTGCCGTGCCCATGCCTATGCCGGGTGCCGTGACTGCTCCGGCGGTGGCTCCTGTCGCCATGCCTGCCACCGCACCGGAACCCGCCGCGCAGACACCTGCCGCCGTGTCGGAGCCTAAGGGCACCGAGGTGACCGCTCCCATGGTCGGCGTTTTCTATGCTGCCCCGGCGCCGGGCGACGAACCGTTTGTGCACGTGGGCTCCAAGGTCAAGGCCGGCGAGACCCTCTGCATCATCGAGGCCATGAAGGTTCTCAACGAGGTGACGGCAGAGGCGGATGGCGAGGTGCTCGAGATCTGCGTGGCCGACGGCGACCTCGTGGAGTTTGGCAGCTGCCTCATGAGGATCGGATAGGTGATATCCATGAACAAAGAAGAGCTCAAGAAGTTGTTGCCGCATCGCGAGCCGATGCTTTTGCTTGACGAAGCCGAGCTGGTGGGCGACGAGGCCCACGGCAAGATCACGATTACGGGCGACGAGTACTTTTTGCAGGGGCTTTTTCCGGGAACCCCGGTCGTCCCCGGCGTGATTCAGTGCGAGATGCTCGCCCAGAACTGCTGCGTGCTGCTGATGGGCGATGAGGAAGCTCGCGGTGCGACACCGTTCTACACGAGTCTGGACAAGGTGCGCTTTAAGCGTCCGGTGCGCCCGGGCGACACGGTGGATCTGGTGTGCTCCATCACGCGTGCGCGCGGGCCGTTCCGCTTTGCGACGGGTACTGCGAGCGTCAACGGTGAGGTTTGCTGCCGCGCCGATATGTCTTTTGCACTCATGCACGAAAGTTAAGGAAGGCTTCATGTTCGACAAAGTGCTCATCGCCAACCGCGGCGAAGTCGCGGTCCGTGTTATCCGCGCGTGCCGCGATATGGGCATCAAGACCGTCGCCGTTTATTCCACGGCCGATGCGGACGCGCTGCACGTGCAGCTTGCCGACGAGGCATATTGCATCGGCGGCCCGCGTCTTGCCGAGAGCTACCTCAACGACGATGCCGTGCTCACCTGTGCCGTAAAGTCGGGAGCTAAGGCAATTCATCCCGGTTATGGCTTCTTTTCCGAGAAGGCGAGCTTCGTGCGCGACTGCGACAAGTATGGCCTGGTGTTTGTCGGTCCTTCGGCCGAGGTAATCGACAGCATGGGCGACAAGGACGCCGCACGTCGAACGGCTGCCGCGGCGGGCGTGCCCATCGTTCCGGGCTGCGATTTGCTCAAAAGCCCCGAGGAGGCAACGGCCGAGGCCGAACGCATTGGCTGCCCCGTGCTTATTAAGGCGCGTGCCGGTGGTGGCGGTCGCGGCATTCGCAAGGTCGAGCGCGTGGAAGATGCGGCAAAGGCGTTTATCGAGGCGCGTGCCGAGGGCGAGGCCGTTTTTGGCGACGGCGAGTGCTACATGGAGAAGTTCGTCGCGCCGGCACACCACGTCGAGGTGCAGATTATGGCTGATAAGCAGGGCCATGTGTTTTCGCTCGGCGAGCGCGAGTGCTCGGTGCAGCGCCGCAACCAAAAGCTGATCGAGGAGAGCCCCGCGCCGTGCCTCGACGGACACGATGACATTCGTGCGCGCATGCACAAGGCAGCGCGTGACCTGGCTCGTGCCGTCGGCTACGAAGGAGCCGGTACCATCGAGTTCCTGTATTCGGACGACGGCAATTTCTACTTTATGGAAATGAACACGCGCTTGCAGGTGGAGCATCCGGTTACGGAGTTTGTGACCGATACCGACTTGGTCAAGTGGCAGCTGCGCGTGGCAGCCGGCCAGCCTCTGCCCTTTGAGCAGGAGGACATGCCGGTCCACAACCATGCCATGGAGTGCCGCATCAATGCCGAAACGCCGGACTTTCTGACGTCATGTGGAACGGTCACCGCGTTGCGTGTGCCGGGTGGTCCGCGCGTGCGCTGGGATTCCGCCATGTTTACCGGTGCGACAGTTCCGCCGTACTACGACTCCATGCTCGGCAAGCTCATCGTGTGTGCGCCCACGCGTGACGGCGCCATTCGCAAGATGCGCTCGGCCCTGGGCGAGCTCGTGATTGAGGGCGTGAGCGAAAACAGCGAGCTTCAGCTCGACGTGCTGGCAAACGACGAGTTCTTGTCGGGCATGTATCACACCGATCTGATGGGGCATCTCTATGCTGATGAATAGAAAAGCGAAGACGGTCAATGTCCTTGAGGGGCCGATAACCGAGTCGTGCGCCGAGTTTCCCGCGCGCCACGTGTTTATCAAGTGCCCGGAGTGCCGCCGCGTGATCGATGAGGCGCGCCTGCACGACAACCTCGAGGTCTGCCCTCGTTGCGGCAAACACTTTCGCGTGAGCGGTCGCGCGCGCATGCGCATGACGGTTGACGAGGGCACGTTTGAGGAATGGGATGCCAATCTGGCGTCGGAGGACTTCCTCTCGTTTCCCGGCTATGCCGACAAGCTCAAGAGCGTGAGCGAGCGTTCGGGCGAGCGCGATGCCGTTGTGTGCGGCAGGGGCAAAATCTGCGGTTGCGATACGGCGCTCTTCTTTATGGACGCCAACTTTATGATGGGCTCGATGGGCTCCGTGGTGGGCGAGAAGATCTGTCGCACATTTGAGCGTGCGACCGAGCTGGGATTGCCGGTTGTCGGCTTTACCGTTTCGGGCGGTGCTCGCATGCAAGAGGGCGTGACCTCGCTTATGCAGATGGCCAAGATTTCTGCGGCGGTTAGGCGCCACAGCGAGGCGGGCGGCCTGTATATCACGGTGCTCACCGACCCCACGACCGGAGGCGTAACCGCGAGCTTTGCCATGGAGGGCGACATTATCCTGGCCGAGCCCGATGCCCTGACGGCATTTGCCGGCCCGCGCGTGATCGAGCAGAACATGCACAAGCGCCTGCCCAAGGGATTCCAGCGCTCCGAGTTTTTGCTGGAGCACGGCTTTTGCGATGCCGTTGTTCCGCGTGGCGAGATTGCGCTCACGGTAGGCGAGCTGCTGGCGCTGCACGAAGGGCACGCGCCCGGCCTGGGGGCACCGCACGAGATTGTGCATACGGGTCGCCGCGGCAAAAAGCTGGGACACTTGTTCAAGCGCTCGACGGCACCAAAAACCGCGCTCGAGATTGTCAAGCAGACCCGCTCGGCAGATCGCGCCACGGCGGGCGAGATGATCTCGCTAGGCCTGGACGGATTTGTGGAGCTGCACGGCGACCGTTACTTTGGCGACGACGCCGCTGTGGTGGCTGGCATTGGCTGGAAGGACGGGCGCCCCGTAACGGTCATCGCCATCGAGCGCGGCACCACGACAAAAGAGCGTATGCGCCGCAACTTTGGCATGGCGCATCCCGAGGGCTACCGTAAAGCGCGTCGCCTGATGCGCCAGGCCGAAAAGTTTGGTCGACCGGTTCTGTGCCTGGTCGATACTTCGGGCGCGTTTTGCGGCATCGGTGCCGAGGAACGCGGTCAGGGCGAGGCCATCGCCCAGAATCTCATGGAGATGAGCGGCCTTAAGACGCCGATTGTCTCGGTGGTGACAGGCGAGGGCGGCTCTGGTGGCGCGCTGGCGCTGTCCGTGGCCGACCGCATCCTGATGCTCTCGAGCTCGGCCTATTCGGTCGTGAGTCCCGAGGCCTGTGCGTCGATCCTGTGGAAGGATACCGAGCACGCGGATGAGGCCGCCGAGGCGCTTAAGCTCACGGCCCCCGACCTGTTGGCGCTCGGCATCATCGACGGCATCGTTGACGATAGGGGCCTGTCGCATGAGGAGATCGCCGGCGCCGCCATGTCTTCGGCATTTGATGCCTTCGATACGCTTGGGCGGCTCGACGACGCGACCCTCACAAACCTCCGCTACAAAAAGTACCGCGCAATCGGTCAGTACCGCACGATGTGACAAAGGGACAGCCCACATGTCACATTGGGAAAGGCGTTCCATGTCACAAGTTTCTAACACCTCGTTTGCAACGGCGGTTTCATCAAACGCCATGGCCGTGGTGGACTATCTGTCCAAAAGCATGATGTCGGCCCTGCCGTTTATTGTCTGCGCGGCGTTGTTCCGCACCGTCGCCGTCATTATGGGCGAAGGCATGCTGGGCCTGTGGTCTGCCGATTCCGAAATCTATCGTCTGTTCTACAGTTGGCTCTATAACGCCGGCTACTACTTTTTGCCCATTTATCTTGGTTGGGCGGCCGCCCGCCAGCTCGGTTGCTCGGAGCAGCTGGGCATGATGCTGGGCGGCGTATTGATTGCACCCGATCTGCTTAAGCTCGTCGATGTCGCCTCGACGACGGGGGCATCGATGACTTCCGTGTATGGTCTGCTTCCCGCGCCGGTCAACGATTACACGACGACTGTTATTCCGGTTCTCATCTCGGTGCCCGTGCTATGGCGAGTGGAGTGTTTCTTTCAGCGCGTTATCCCTAAGGCCGTGGCGTTTTCGTTCGTTCCGTTTGCAACCATGCTTGTCATGGTTCCGGTTTCGCTGTGTATTACGGCGCCGGCGGGCAGCTATCTGGGCATGCTGTTGGGCCAGCTTATGTTTATGCTTGGCAATTCCGGTGGCATCGTGTCGCTGCTCACGCTCATGGGGCTTGCCGCGGGCTGGGAGTTCCTAAAGATCGCCGGCGTCAGCAACGTTGTCCTATCGCTTGCCTACGCGCAGTTCATGAGTGTGGGAACGGATTCGTGCATCCTGATCGCCGCGACGATGGCGACGTTCGCCGTTTGGGGCATGCCCTTTGGCGCGTCGCTCCGCGTTGCGGATAAGGACGAGAAGGCGCTCATGCTGGGCTACTCGATCTCGGGTGTTCTTGGCGGCGTAAGCGAGCCGGCGCTGTACGGTTGCGGCTTTAAATATGGCAGGTGCCTGACGTGCATGGCCATTGGCGGCGCCGTCGGAGGCCTTGTTGCGGCCGTGGGCCACGTTACGGCCTATACCATCGGCATGACGAATGTCCTCATGGTCATTGGCTTTGCCACGGGCGGCATCTCGAACCTGCTGTGGTGCTGCGCTGCCGGCGGCACGGCATTTGCGGTGTCTGCGGCGCTGAGCTACTGCTTTGGTGTGGTGCCGACGAAGGGGCAGACGGCAGAAGACGGAGCCGATTCGCCCGAAACAGTGGCGAGCGCTGCTGAAGTAAGCGCATAAACCTGTGCGACAAAAGGACGATTCTTTTGTCATGCTCCAAGGCCGTGGCCCGTGCGGGCTGCGGCCTCTTTGTATCTGGGAGACAAAGTGGCTACACTACAATCCGTTTGAGCAATAGATATATAGGTAGTACCGTGGGGGCGGATGTAGATGGTCGAGTGGATTGTTAAACGTGCGCAGGGCGACCGTGCGCGCGTGGGCACGTTGACGGGCGTGGTGTGTATTCTCGCCAATGTTGCGCTTTGTGCTGCGAAGGGCGCAATTGGTGTGGTTTCGGGATCGGTTTCGATTGTGGCGGATGCCATGAACAACCTGTCCGATGCCAGCTCGAATATCGTGAGCGTGCTGGGCTTTAAGCTGGCGAGCAAGCCCGCCGACCCCGAGCATCCATACGGCCATGGTCGCTACGAGTACCTCTCGGGTCTTGTCGTGGCGGCGCTCGTGCTTCTCATTGGCCTTGAACTGGTGAAGTCCTCGTTTGAGCGCATCATCCACCCCGAACCTGTCGAGTTCTCGCTTGCCCTGGTGGCAGTCCTGGCGCTTTCGATGGTTGTTAAGCTGTGGATGGCGGCGCTCAACCAAAAACTCGGCGACCGTATCGAGTCCGAGACACTGCATGCGACTGCCCAGGATTCCAAGAACGATGTTCTTGCCACAGGCGCCGTGCTGGCATGTGCAATTGTTTCGCAGGTGACGCACATCAATCTTGACGCATGGGTTGGCCTTGCCGTTGGCGCCTATATTGGCTGGAGCGGCCTTGAACTTATTCAAGATACGGTGAGCCCGCTTTTGGGCCAGTCACCCGATCCTAAGCTGGTCAAGCACATTCGAGACAAGATCATGAGCTATCCCGGCGTTTTGGGCGTTCACGATTTGATGGTTCACGACTACGGCCCGGGCAGGAAGTTTGCAAGTGCGCACGCCGAGATGGCGGCCGAGGCCAGCCCGCTGGAAAGTCACGACACGCTCGATAACATCGAGCAGTCGTTTAGGAACGAAGACGGCATGATTGTCACACTTCACTACGACCCCATCGTGACCGACGATCCAAAGGTGGCGAGCATGCGCCTGCGTATCAACGCAATGGCTCAGGAGATCGATAACCGCCTCTCGATTCATGATCTACGCTGTGTGCCGGGTCCTACGCACACCAACGTGATCTTTGACTGCGTGCGTCCCTCGGATCTGCAGATGAGTGCCGAAGACGTAAAGCACGCGCTGGCACAACGGGTCGAATCGGAATATCCCAAGTCGATTGCCAAGATTACGATCGACGAAGACTACGTAGGACATACCCACGAGTAAGGCTGTGCCGGCGAAGCAGGTTATGCAGAAGGGGAGAGCATGAAGAAGCTGTATCTACTCCGCCACGGTCAGACGGAGTTCAACGTCAAAAAGCTGGTCCAGGGCCGCTGCGATTCACCGCTGACCGACCTGGGCCGTCAGCAGGCACGGGTGGCAGCCGCATGGCTCAAAGCCCACAACGTCGTTCCCGACAAGGTGGTCTCTTCGCCCTTAGGTCGAGCCATGGATACTGCTCAACTCGTCGCATGCGAGCTCCTCGGCCCGGACGCAGCAGTCGAGCCCTGCGAAGGCATCATCGAGCGCTGCTACGGCACCTTCGAAGAAGGCCCCCACGACGCATTGCCTACCGACGTCTGGGATCCCGGCGAGGACTTGGTCCCCTTCGGAGGAGAAGGAAGCCGCGCGCTGCAAGAGCGCATGGTAGACACCCTCACCAATCTCATGGGCGCCGAGGGCATCGAAACCCTCCTAGCAGTAAGCCACGGCAGCGCCAGCCGCCAATCC
>CABRFG010000063.1 GCA_902470095.1 uncultured Collinsella sp. | reverse complement strand
CGGGATTGGTCAATCTCGGCCGACTATATTTGGCTAAAATAATCCGACGCTAACAGAGGAATTCGCCGCCTATCTGCGGTTGAGCTATAGCACTGTCTATCGCATGGTGCGCGATGGGCAGCTCAAGGCCGTTCGTATCCGCGAGCAGTGGCGTATCAACGTCCCCGAGTCGCTCAAGATGCTCGGGTACTAAGGCGGCCCTCATGTCAAACAATACAAGGGCGGTCGTTGAGTTGTCGCGGGGAGCCGACCCGCTAGAGGCCGCGAAAGTCGGCTGTCTCAACGGCGCGACCCTATGCAACGCCGACATTTACGGCATGGGGACGTTCGGGCTTGGCATGGAGCGCGAGCAGGCGCTCCTGTCCGCTGAGGACGTTGACGGGGACTGTATCCTGCACATTGCCGCGCCCGACAGCGGGCATGAGCTTGAGGTCCGCTGCTCTGACTGGCTTGCCGACAGGATCGAGCGCATGGACGCCGAACTTAAGCGGCGCGGAAGGCTTGCGAGAAAGGCGGCAGACCCCATGAGGTTTGCTTCTCGGGAGGCATATGGCGAGTAAAGACCGTGGGGGCGTGGAGGAGTACACAAGGCTCCATGTTGGCGGTCTGAGAGTGCTCGCGAGCATAAGTGTTCAGGCTGCGGTTTTCTGCTGCCTTATCCGCTACCAAGGCAAGGACAGCGGGTCGGGCTGGATGTCGTATAGAGTTCCTCCAGACGTCGATGACCGCTATGTGGTCTGCATGCCAGCCAGCAAAATTGCTCAAGAGCTTGGCATCGGCGTGGACAGCGTCTATCAAGCTCTCCAACGGCTCAAGAAGAGGACGGTAAAAATAGCCTGCGACAACGAGGAGGGCTATGAGGAAAGGCCGTTGATTGAGACTGTTGAGGGCGAGAGCGGCAAGCGCGGCTCAGCTGCCGTCTATATAGTCCATGCGCTGAACGCGCCGCTCTCGGAAACAAACCTGTTCATCCCGGAGCTGTCAGCCGAGCAGGAGTCTGTAACACCTAATGCTGATGCTGTAGCAAAGAATGCTGATGCTGTAGCAAAGAATGCTGATGCTGTAGCAAAGAATGCTGATGCTTTAGCAAAGGAATGCTATTCGGATAGCATCAGCTTAATTAATAGTACTTATAGAACTGATAGTACTTATAACCAAACTGATATGCGCAACTCAGGTTTCGATTCCGGTGAACAGGCTTTGTATGAGGTCGATCGAACGATGTTCCATGCCGATTGCCCACAATGCGGGTCGAGGTTCGTTGCGAGGTTCAACGATGACGGCAGACCGTTCGGTACCTGTTCGAAATGCATGGAAGAGGTAGCCGCGCCGCTGCCCGATAACAGGGCAACAGCAAAGAACGGGGACGGCAACTAAGTCCTCATAGATACGGGCACTATCGAGCGACCGTCCGATTCTAGAGTTCATGGAGAATAAGCAATGAGAACAACTAACCAGATGACGTTTGCTGTCAACGCCGCCCTCACTGTCGAGGAGTACGGCAGGGAGGCGCTTGAGGCGGGGACCGTGGTCTACGCAGGGGACGGCGCTCCCGTCTACGAACCCGGAGACTCGGGGGTCTACGACCTGACGACCGAGAGCGGCAGGAGGGCTTGGAAGGCCAACGCCCCCGAGGGCGTGACGAGGACCATTATCGAGGACGGCGAGCCGTGGTTCGATTCGTTCGTGGGCATGTTCTCCGAACAGCTCGCGGACTGGATGGAAGTGCGGGGCGTGACCCTCTAGGAAGGCGCGGCGCGGGAGGTAGGGCCGCGCCGACAGCGCCCCGCTGCTCAGGGCAGACAATGCTGCCTGAATCGTAGCATATTTTTAAGTACCTTTGCGGCTGAGGGGGTTAGTATATAACTGCCCAGCGTGACGCGCCAGACACGGCAGGCGCATATGCGATGACCTGCGGATATGCCGTCTAAAGCTCTCAGATGCCCTTTTTTAGTTTTAAGGCGGTTGCAGTGCCTAGCTCTCACGCCAGCCACCAGACAGCCGTTAAGGGCGGTCCTGCGGCTTCTCAGGGGCATTTCCGAATAGCCGACCGATTCGCTTTAGGGGTGGTTCAGATACTGAGGCGGGGAGAGATTAGCCCGACGCTGGCGCGGTTCAGGCTCTACTGGTTCGTGGCGCTCGACATGGAGCGGCAGAAAACGCGGCGAAAGATTGACCTCATGCGCCCCGAGGGAGACCCGAGGAGGGAGAGGGCGCTCTACTGCATGGAGAGGCAGGAGGAGGTGCTGGACCGCGCCTACGCCGACATGCGCGAGATGGCCCCGGCAGTCGGCGAGAGGGCGGTGGAGGTCATAACGGCCCACTACCTAGAGGGCGAGGACTGGCATGACCTGAGCGCGAGGATCGGCATAGCCTACGACAAGTGCAAGAAGATAGCGTACAGGGCGTTCAGGGAATACGACGCCGAGACATAGAGAAGGCCGCAGGGGGGGCGAACCCTTGCGGCCTTTTTCGTTTCGTTCTCCGGGCGTGGTTTATGACCCACGCCCCGCTCTCTAATTCCTGACCGAGTACCGCTTCCCGCAGTGGTTGCAAAGGTACTCGCGCTTTCCCTTCCTGCCCATGGCGGCACCGACAACCATGCCCTCAAGGCCGAACGTCTCGGCGCCTATGAGCGCCTTTCCAGCGCTGGTTGACTTCGACGTGTTGTTGAGGAACGTGACGTCGGTCGAGTCGCATTTGGGACAGCGGAGTCCTGCCTTGCGCTGGGCCTTCTTCACCTTATCGGGGGTCGTGTCGAGCGTTTCTTGGCTTGGGGCCGCGACCGGCTTTTCGGCAGTTTCGGGCTTCGTCGTTGAGGTCGGCTTCTTCTTGTCGTCCTGAAGCTCGCGCCTGCCCCATTCGGTATTCCTGAGTACCAAGGCGCAGACCAGGCAGACGGCGAACGCGGCGCACCAGTACGGCGCATACTGTCTGTAGTCCTCGACGATAAGCGAGCACGCAGCCACGGGCAGTGTCACGAGAAATCCGATGCCGCCAAGCAGCAGGACGATTAACTCCACCAGAAACGGCGGCTCTTTCTTTGAGGTCATATAAATGCCCTTTCTAAACTGCACTATCTGCGACCTGCCGGGCAACTACGTATCGGTGTTGTGCTCAACTCGTCTGACAGGCCTTTTTGTTTTCGCGCGTCCCCGAGGGGCTTAGTAGCGCCCATGCCGGAGCGCCGGCGCCTGTCCGGTGGGGTCGGGCGCTGCCCGTCTACTTTGCGAGCAGGAACCTGAGGACGACAATCGGGAGAATGACCGGGGCGAGGACAATCCCGAGTAGGTAAATCCAAAGCGTGCCCTTCATGGCTATCGACCTTCCTTTCCTGTTGCGATAGCGGCTGACTCGATTCTAGCCCTCACTGGACGTGAACGGGACGTGTTCGCTCCGCCTCTCCATGCCGCTCAGCTCCATCTGCTCATTTGCGTACACGGCTATGAGTTCGCGGCGGTGCGCGTTGCATCTGCGGTAGGCGTCGCGGATGCCGTTGAGCCGTACCGTGTTGAGCGCCAGATGCTCAGCCCATCCAACGAGGTCCTTCCTGTCCTCGGGGCTTAGCTCGCGGTAGCTGCCCAGCAGTTTGCGTTCGTCCTCAGCCAGCGGGGTCCTCTTGTTGCGTCTCTTGCTCATGCCCAGTCCTTTCACTCGATTTGGGGCGTGAAGGCGATTCCTGAGCCGATTCGGTACCAGATTCGGTACCAACGGTACCGAGAACGAAACTGAAACCAAAAGCAGCCCAGAGCGATTAGATGCCCTGAGCTGCTATTTCAATACATGGTAGGGGCGGTGGGACTCGAACCCACAATCCTTGCGGCGAGAGATTTTAAGTCTCCTGCGTATGCCAATTCCGCCACGCCCCCGTGAGACTAGAAGTCTAGCACAAGCCGTCCGTTACGCGTTGACGGCCATCGAGTGTTGGCCCGACTTCTCCAGGAACTCCTGGAACTTGGCTTCGTCGCCCTTGTTCTTGTACTGCAGGGCCAGCAGGTATTCCAGGCGGCAGCTCTTGACCTTGTCGTCACCGGCCTCCTTGAGCATGCGCTCCAGCTCGGGAATGTCGTTGTGGCGCTTCAAGATCATCGTGTCGTACATCAGCTGGCATTCGTGTGCGACTGCCTCGGCCTGACCGCCCTCAAAGCCCTCGATCTCGTGCAACAGCTCCTTGGACTTTTTGCGGTCCTCCTGGCCAACGTAGTAGTTAAAGGCCTTAATCACCAGGTCGACGCGCTGCATCTTGGGCAGATTGAGTCCCAGCAGCAAATCGAACATCTCGTCGGCGCGCTTGTGGTCCTCGCGCAGCAGATAGGAGTTCAGGCGCAGGTAGTCGCGGTTATAGCGCGGGTACAGCATGCTGGTGAGCTTGCTGTCGAGCAAGCGATCGAAATCGTCCCACTGCTTGGCAGCCATAAGCTGTTGCAGGCGCTTAAACGTGGTGCGTTTTTTGACGCTAAAGAACACCGACACGGCGATGCAGATGATAACGACGGTGGTCCAGAGGGTGCGGGAATCGGGCATATTGGGGTCCTTAGTCGCTCATAAAGCGAGCGGTATGACAACACGTACTAGATGTATTATACGCAGCGCGCAAGCAAACTGGCATAAAAGCTCATCGAGGCTGAGTGCCATCGCTCGCTGCGGTACACTTACCTAAAGTAAACCACGAAGGGAGACATTACCTATGAAGAAGATCGTTTTGGCTTGCGGTGCTGGCGCTGCTACTTCCACGCTCGTTGCCCAGAAGGTCGCTACCCTGCTCGACGCCAACGGTTACGCCGACAAGTACGAGATCGTGCAGTGCGCCATCTCCGAGGCCAAGGACGTTTGCGACGAGGGCGCCGACCTGCTGATCGCCACCACCGTTGCCCCCGAGGGCCTCACCTGCCCGTACGTGAGCGGCGTGCCCTTCATGACCGGCATGAACCGCGTCGCTGCCGAGAAGGCCGTTCTCGACGTCATGGCTCAGTAGGCGCTGACTGCATGAGTGAACAGAACGCCAATCCGGTAGAGCTCTTTGGTATGCGCGTTGCCCATGTGGGCATTAACGCCGCCGACCCGGCAGACGCCTTGGAGATTGCGGAGCTGTTCTCGACGATGATGGGCCTGCCCGTTATCGAGACCCCGGTTTCGTACTTTAACGATTCGCTGGTCGAGGTCATGAAGCAGAACGGTCGTGGCACCAAGGGCCACATTGGCTTTGCCGTCAACGACATCGATGCGGCCGAGAAGTGGTTTGCCGAGCGCGGGCTCGAGGTCAACGAGGAGTCGCGCGTACTGCTGCCCGACGGCGGCACCAAGCTCGTGTACTTTAAGCGCGAGTTCGCCGGTTTCGCCGTGCATCTGTGCCGCGAATAGCGCGCAAGCTGCTTTAGCTAACGAAAAAATGGGGTAAGGCGCGTGGCCTTGCCCCATTTTTAATGCCGAGAGGGTGACTGACGGGCTGCTGTAAATCGAAGGTGAATGGTTTTCCGCGAAGTGAACGAGTGAAATCGAACCCCTGGAGCATCGACGCTTTGGAGACGCCGTTTCCTGCGGTTTTGTCAGGTTTTTCTTGCGGTTTTGGCGCCAAAAAGTGCGGATGCTTCGGGGGTCCAAAATAGGTCGTTCACTTCGCGGAAAAGCATTCACCTTCGATTCGTGAGAGGCGCCCCTACCGCGGCAGGCGAATCGTAAAGCGGCTGCCGACGCCCTCGACCGAGGTCACGCCGATGACGCCGCCGTGGCTATCGACGATCCACTTGGCGATGGCGAGCCCCAGACCCGAGCCCTGCGCGCCGGCATCGCGCGCGTTGTCGGCACGGTAGAACCGCTCGAACGCGTGAGCTGCGGATTCCTGGTTCATGCCGATGCCCTCGTCTTCAACGGCTATGTCGACCGTGCCCGCATCCGGCGCTACGCCAAACGAGATGGGCGTGCCCGCGTCCGAATACTTGGCGGCGTTCTGCACGATCACGCGCAGAGCCTGCTTCACGAGCGCGACATCGACGGATGCGTCGTAGCGCGGGTCGCTGGCAAACGCAGCGTCAAAAGCCAGCCGATATGTGTGCCCGGCATCGATCATCTTTGATTCTTCGCAAACCTCGCCGACCAGTGCAGCCAGGTTGGTATTCACGCGCCGCAGCACGGTGCGGCCGGCATCTCCGCGTGCCAAAAACAGCAGTTGTTCCACGAGCTCCTGCATGTGCTCGCTTTCGGCCTTGAGCGAGGCGATGGACTCTGCCAGCACGGCCGGGTCGTCCTTACCCCAACGATCGAGCATGTTCACGTAGCCCTGAATCACCGCGATGGGCGTGCGCAGCTCGTGGCTCGCGTCGTTGACAAAGCGCATCTGCTGCAGCTTGGCCTCTTGCATCTGGCGCAGCAGGCGGTTGAGTGCAACCTCGATGCTTGCCAGGTCGGCGTCGCCGGTGGTGACGCTCGGCGAGTCGACGCTTGCGCGCTCGATGGCCTGCTCCAGTGTTTCCATCTTGCCGCCGGCGAGTTGCATGCGGCCGAGTTCATCCACGCGCAGTGCCAAGTCGTTGAGCGGTGCCATGGTGCGGCGTACGCGCCTCGCGCCGCCGAGCATGTTGAGCACGCTGATGACCTGCCAACCTACAACGACAAGGTAGAGAGGCCATAGCGTGACGAGGTCCTGCGCGAGGGGGAAGGTCTTGGTGGTGCGCGCAAGCTCGACGGTATAGGTGAGCGTGGCCAGGTCCCAGCCGCGCGCGGGCGTCAGCGATATGCCGTGAACGGTGGCGCCGGGGATCCACCCCGCGGCAAACACGCCGTCGGGCAGCGTCTGGTTGTATCCATAGACGAGGATTGCCGCTGCAATCACCACCAGCAGCAGATCGAGCCAGACGTAGCTCATCAGGCGGCGCCACATATAGCTCCAGTTGATGGCACGGGCGATGGATGTGACGCGCTTGGTCTCGGCGTTACGCGCGGCAGACATAGCCTACCCCGCGCACGGTCTGGATGATGCGGGCACTGCCGCCGTCCTCGATTTTGGCGCGTAAGTGCGCGATGTGCACATCGACGTTGTTGGTGTCGCCTACATAGTCGTAGCCCAGCGCCTCGTGCGCAATGCGCTCGCGCGTGAGCACGGTGCCGGCATGTGCCATAAGCAGGGCGAGGACATCGAACTCGCGGGCCGTGAGCGCGATGGGCGAGCCGCCGACCGTGACTTCGCGGCGGTCGGGGTCGAGCGCGACCGAACCCACGGTGAGCGCGGCGGGGGAGGGCACGGCAGAGGTCTTGGCCGAGTCGCCAGTCGGGGGTATCGCAGCGGCGCTCCCGACTGTGCCGCTCGCTACGCCAGTCCCGGCGCCGGCGCCGCCAACGCTCGAAGCCGCCCGCACGGCCTCCGAGCGCTTCAGCGCCACACGGATCCGTGCGAACAGCTCCTCGATCGCAAATGGCTTGGTCAGGTAATCGTCGGCGCCGGCATCGAGCCCGGCCACCTTATCCATAACGGCATCGCGAGCGGTGACCATGATCACCGGCACATCCTTGTGCTTGCGTACGCGCCGCAGGACCTCCATGCCGTTGAGTTGCGGCAACAGCACATCGAGCAGAATCAAATCGTAGTCGCGCTCCAGTGCCAGGTCCACGGCGGTGCGGCCGTCGGCGGCGTGCTCCACCTGGTAGCCCTCGTGCTCCAGCTCGAGCGTCACAAAGCGGGCAATTTTCTCCTCGTCCTCTACGATCAGGATTCGTGCCATACGTGCCCCTATCTGCGATTACTTGTCGTCGTTCAGATTTTGCTTGATGCCGTCCGCGGCATCGGCGGCGTGATCCATCAGGTTGTTGATGCTGCCGGGCACGTCGCCATCGCTGTCGATGCGGTAGCGCATGCCAAAGAATAGGCCAAGCAGCATCAGCCATATCGTGGCGCCCCAGGCAAACAACGCGACGATGGGGATCAGGATAGGAATGTTGAGGATGATCGCATCGCGGCGCGTGGCGATAAACTTTGTGTCCAGGCTCAAGCGGAAGAGCTTTTTGAGGTACTCCCACACGCTGTCCATCTTCTTGGAGAAGTCGGTCTTCTCGCTCGACTTCTCTTAGGCGGCCTGCGCGGCGACCATCTCGGCCGAGGGCTCGTCGACCGGCACGGACTCGGTGGCGGCGTGCGCCGACGTGGTCTGGGTTTTGCCCTGTGACTCGAGCCAAATGATGGCATCCAGGACGTTGCCGTCGGCGGCATCGAGTGCTGCCTTGGCATCGGTGTAGCTCACGTTGCACTTGGTGCGGATGGTTTCAACTTTTTCGAGGTCGTCCATGACCTGTCCTTTCGTTCGATGGGCGCGACGCCGGGCGATCTGCCCGGGCGCGAGCGTTGCGTTCGGCGGCCTGCGTTGCGCGGCGCCGCCCCGCCCTTGGTCGAACTCTATAGTGCAGGTTATAGATTAAGCGATTCTTGAGCCAAGATTAATGTTGGATGAGTTTTTGGGTGGTGCGGAGGCGGGCTGGGGCAGAAAAGGCAGGTTTTGCGTGGCGAGAAGGAGGGGCGGTCTGATCTTTGGGACAGCTGATGGCGAGGTCTAATACTTTCCCGAGAAGTGAACGAGTGAAAACGGACCCCCGAAGCATCGACACTTTAGAGGTACCGTTTCCTGCGGTTTTGATGCCAGAATCCTGCGTTTATGCCGTTGAAAAATGCTGATGCTTCAGGGGTCCAAAAACAGACGTTCACTTCGCGGAAAAGTATTAGACCTCGATAGCAGAGGATGGGGTGCCGGTAGCAAAGCGGCGTCAAGGGTTGGTCGAGCAAGCGGTTTCCCCATTGATGTCCGCACGGCATGTGACACTTACTTTAC
Source organism: uncultured Collinsella sp. (assembly GCA_902470095.1). Taxonomy (GTDB): domain Bacteria; phylum Actinomycetota; class Coriobacteriia; order Coriobacteriales; family Coriobacteriaceae; genus Collinsella. The sequence continues at coordinate 2,946 of CABRFG010000063.1, read as the reverse complement.
CGCCCTGTTCTGCCTCGGCGGCATGTACCCAAACAACGACCCTCTAAGGAGTTCGATACCAATGAGCGATAACACCAAGCATCTCGCAAAGAAGTGCGTCAAGGACGCGGGGCCGTGCCTCGCGTTGTGCCTTGCCGGCGCAGCGGTCGCGCTGCTGGCTGTTCTGGGGCCATTCGACGTGCTCCGAAGTGCCAGTTCTCTGCACGTTTGCATGGCCCTTGCCGGCGCCATGATGACCGGCGGCGTGCTCGATCTGGTTTTTTGGGTGCTTGACCCGTTTGGATGGAAGAACGAAGGGTAAGCCCTAAGGGCTGGAACGGTTGGCTTAGTGATCGTGCAGAATGTGGGCTAGCGACTTACAGGGAAGTGGTAATCCGATGACGGTCTATGTAACAGGCGATATTCATGGCGGCGCTGACATGCAAAAGCTCCGCGACTGGGAGCTTGGGGATAGCCTGACGAGCGACGACTATCTGATTGTCGCGGGCGACTTTGGCTTTCCGTGGGATTTCTCTGCCGAGGAGTGCGCCGACATCGCCTGGCTGGAATCGCGTCCCTATACCGCGCTGTTCGTCGACGGCAACCACGAGCGTTTCGATCATTGGGCGGAGCGCCCCATGGAGTTGTGGCACGGTGGGCTGACGCAGCGCCTATCGGATACCTCTCCCATCCGACGCCTGACGCGCGGCGAGGTTTTTGAGCTCGATGACTCAACGATCTTTACTATGGGCGGTGCCACGAGCGTGGACAAGGAATACCGCATACCGTATTCCAGCTGGTGGCCACAGGAGCTGCCGGACGAGCGCAACTTTGAGGAGGCGCGGGCAAAGCTCGACAGCGTGGGCTGGAAGGTCGACTACGTGATCACCCACACCTGCTCTACGCGCATGCTTTCGCCCACGCTTTATCCGGCACCCGGCTGGAATTACCCCGCCGTTGATCGGCTTACGGCATTTTTCGATGAGCTGGAAGACCACTTGGATTACAAACGCTGGTACTACGGGCATTTCCATCGGGATGCCAACCCGGCCGAGCGCCACACCGTGCTCTACGACTGCATCGTTCGCCTGGGCGACGAACTCCAGCCCTGGGATGTTGCGTAGGGGCGAGGCGTTTGGCTACTCGGCAGTTACAGTGATGTTCTCGCGATGCGCACGGATGACGTCCCAGCTAAAGTATTCGACCAGCTGCTTGGCAGAGCGCGGTGTGGTGTCCGGTGCGATGCCCGTTTGCCCGGCGAGCCAGCCCAGCAATGCCTCGGGTGTGCCAAAGCGGGCGCGGAGCTCGCCCAGGTCCAGATCGCGATCGCGCTTGGAAAGGCGGCGGCCGTCCGGTGACATGAGCAGCGGAATATGTGCGTAGTGCGGCGTGGGAAGTCCCAGCAGATGCTGCAGGTAGATTTGGCGCGGCGTGGAGCCCAGCAGGTCGCATCCGCGCACGACCTCGGTGACGCCCATGGCAGCGTCGTCGACCACCACGGCTAGCTGATAGGCAAAAACGCCGTCGCTGCGGCGCACCAAAAAATCGCCGCACTCGGTGGCGAGTGCCTCGCATTGGGCCCCGTACGTGCGGTCCACGAATTCGACCACGTCGCCTGCGAGGTCGTCGATGTCGGGCACGCGTAGGCGCGTGGCCGGGGCGCGCAGGGCACTGCGGCGGGCGACCTCTTCGGCCGAAAGGCCTCGGCAGGCGCCGCGGTAGATGGGCGTGCCGTCGCTGGCGTGCGGCGCGCTGGCGGCGTGGAGCTCGGCGCGCGTGCAAAAGCAGGGATAGGTGAGGCCGGCGTCTTGCAGCTGGTGCAAGGCGCTCTCGTACAGGTCGAGGCGATCGTGCTGGTAGTAGGGGCCTTCGTCCCACTGAAGCCCTAGCCAGGCCAGATCGTCAATCAGCTGAGCGGCAAGCTCGGGGCGCTTGCAGCGATCGTCCAGGTCCTCGATGCGCAGCACGATGTTGCCGCCCTGGCTGCGGGCCGAAAGCCACGAGCACAGGCAACTGAACACGTTGCCCAGGTGCATGCGGCCCGAGGGCGACGGGGCAAAACGGCCCACGACAGGTGCGGGAACGGAGGCGGGTTGCGACGTTGGCGCATCCGCGGCGGGCGTTACTATGTTGCGTGTTTTGATATCCATGCGGACGAGTATAGCGCGGGGCACGGTAGGGAAGGCGTTTCCGTGGCTCGCAAGTTGGCGGCGCTGCGCATTGCGCACGGTGGGTCTGCGGCCCAACGTCTCGATCGCCGTACGCCGACTCGGCCTCACAAACGACAGAAACCCCGGCAGCTCTTCGCAACTGCCGGGGTTTCCGCGGAAAAGGGGGACATGATCCTCGAGCGAACGGCAAAGGGGCAAACCGTTTTCGCTCAATTGTTTTATGCCCCTCGACTGGCGGCTCAATCAGCGTATGCCGCGCCCACACAAAGCCGCTACACCTGTGACGGAGCTGTGAAGTGGTATCTATTGCTGGCGCAGGACTCGGCCAAAGAGCGTCCCAAACGACAAATTTGTTGCAGTCCGTCGGTTCAACCCAATGATCCGTTTTCCTCCGTCCCCAATAGATCATTAGGAACGTCCCTAAGTGCCAGACTCGGGTGGGACTTTTGTCCCATTTGACGTTCCGTTGGCCCAGATATTCGTCATGCGTACCCGCAAACGTGGGACAATGGCGCTGTTGGTTTTACAGACAAAGGATGTGCCTATGAACACCCTCGCCGCCAAAGTCAGCCGGCAGCGCCGCCCGTTTGCGCGATTTGTTTCCATTTGCGCGCTCGTCGCGTGCGCACTGCTGCTGTTGCCCGCCGTTGCACGTGCCGACGGCTACTCCATGACCCAAACCTATATCGGTGCCACGGTCGAGGCCGACGGCTCGCTGACCGTTGTCGAGGGACGCCAGTTTGATTTCGATGACGACATCAACGGCGTGTTTTGGGAGATCAATACAGGCTCTAAC
>CABRFG010000062.1 GCA_902470095.1 uncultured Collinsella sp. | reverse complement strand
GCAAACCAAAACCATCTCGCCAGCCCAGCGACCACCCCTCCCAAAGATTTTCAAAAAAGTTGTTGACGCGCGCGTAACGACTCGTCTAATATATCCCTTGCGCGATGGACCTGTAGCTCAGTTGGTTAGAGCGTCCGGCTGATAACCGGGAGGTCACAAGTTCGAATCTTGTCAGGTCCACCATCAAAACTGTGAAGAGCCCTGGGGCATTGCCTTGGGGCTTTTTTCTTGTCTGCGATAAATCTCATTTTGGTTTTGTGTGCTGTGCGAAAGATTGGGTAGTATAGCTATTCAATGCGGTGGAGCTGCCGCGTGTTAACCGCTACGTACCGGAGGTGTTCCATGGTTCGTGTCGACATAGAGACCATCGTCATGGCCGCCGGTCCCGTGCCATCGCTTATCGTGCTTCGCGAGCGCTGCAGCAAATCGGACTCGCCCGCGCCACTGCGTTCCCTTTCCATTCAAACTGGTTCGTTTGAAGCCGCTGCCATCAGCCGCGGCATCGATAGCGGCCGCGCCGAGCGCCCGATTACCCATGACCTGTTGCTCGATACTGTTGGCGCCCTGGGTGCCAAGCTCGAACGCATCGAAATCGTTCGCGCCGAGCCGCCCGTGTTTTACGCGACGGTTGTCGTGTTGGCCGATGGCAACGAGCATAAGATCGATGCGCGTCCCAGTGATGCCATTGCCCTTGCCGTGCGCAGCAATGCCCCCATGTTTGTGGAGGACGACATCATGAATCGCCTAGGCACCGTTTCTGCCCATGCCGAGGAAGTTGACGACGAGCGGGAGTTCGAGAAGTTCGACGAGTTCGTCCATACGCTCTCCCCCGATGACTTCTAAATGTGGGGCGGCCAGGCTGCGGAGCGTTCGCTGATGGCCGGCGGTATGTCGGCTGAGGCGGCGGCTATCGCGCGCGAGGCCCAGATGCGCTCGGAGGCTTCTGAGGCGGCTCGCATTGCCTATGTGACGCAGGCCCGCACGCTTCGCGAACGCCGCGGCTCGTTTATCAAGATGGTTGTCGTCTCCGCCCTTGTCGCGGCAATCTGCTCGCGCCTTCGTGGTACAGTTGGTGCGCTTGGGTTTTCGATCTCTACGGGCCTCGTGATCTGGGGTGTGGTCGATGCGGTAATGCTGACCAGTCAGATCAAGGTGCTCGACAAGCGCGCAGCGGACATGATGCGCGCCCGCGACGCTGCCGCCAGGATCGCCGCCGAGGCACAAGAACTGTAATGACGCCAGACTCGATGGGAAGGTCTAAAGATGGCACAGGATATGCAGGACGCCGGTAACGTCTCCGCCGAGCTCGACGCCATGGTGTGCGACCTGATTGGTGCGTTCTTGGACGACCTTGCCGCCGGCGAGAATCCGGGCGTAGTTGTGGCGATTGAGGACGCTGCTTCCAACCGATATCTGGCGGCGCTCGACGAGGACGGCGAAGAGGCGTGCCTCGAGGCGGCTACCAACTTTATTTCCGAGCACAAGATGGGTCTTAAGGACGAGGGCCTGGGCCGTATCGCCCGCTATGCCATCGGCTACACCGGCTGCGTCGAGATTGACGGCGGCTATCACGATGCTCTGCTCGTGAGCTTCTTCGAAACCACGCTCGAGAGTGGTTTTTCGGCATATGTGCTGTATGAGGGCATGGGCGCCGGCGATGGTTTTATGTGGAGCGACCCTGAACCTGCAGGTGAGGAAACCCCTCTCATCTAAAATCGCTAAAATAAACGAGTTTTCGGTAAAAGGCTCAATATTCCCGCTGAGCGTTGCATCGCTGGGCGGGTCGCATACGCGTGCCGTTTGTATATGGATAGAAGATAGGGGAACTACATGCGCGTAGACAATCTGAGGAACATCGCCATCATCGCCCACGTCGACCACGGCAAGACGACGATGGTCGATAAGCTCCTGCGTGCCACGGACGCCTTCCGTGCCAACCAGCAGGTCGAGGACCGCGTCCTGGATTCCAACGACCAGGAGCGCGAGCGCGGCATTACGATTCTCGCCAAGAACATCTCTATCGAGTACAAGGACGTTAAGATCAACGTCATCGACACCCCGGGCCACGCCGACTTTGGCGGCGAGGTCGAGCGCGTGCTGCGTATGGCCGACGGCGCCCTGCTGCTGGTCGACGCCTTTGAGGGCCCCATGCCCCAGACCCGCTTCGTGCTGCGTCACGCTATCGACACCGGCCTTAAGATTATGATCGTCATCAACAAGATCGATCGTCCGGGTGCTAACCCCGAGAAGGCCTACAACGACTGCCTCGACCTTATGGCCGACCTGGGCGCCACCGACGACCAGCTTGAGTTCGCCATGGAGCACGTGGTCTACGCCAGCGCCATGAATGGCTTTGCCCGCCTCGATCCCAACGACGGCAACATGGACATGTATCCGCTGCTCGATATGATCATCGACGACATGCCCGCGCCCGAGGTTGACGAGAACGCCCCGCTGGCCATGCAGTGCGTGACCATCGACCACTCCAACTTCGTTGGCCGTATCGGCATCGGTCGCGTGTATTCCGGCGCCATTCACCAGGGCGACCAGATCCTGGTTGTCAAGAATGACGGTTCCAGCGCCACCGCTACCGTCAAGCAGCTCTTTACCTTCGACTACCTGGGCCGCACCGAGTGCCAGGAAGTCGGCGCCGGTGACATCGCCGCCGTCGTGGGCATCGATCGCACCGATATCGGCGATGTCTACACCGACCCCGAGAACCCCGTTGAACTCGAGCCTATCGAGATCGACCCGCCGACCCTGTCCATCGTCTTTGAGGCTTCGACCTCCCCGCTCGTCGGTCGCGACGGCGACATCGTGGGCGCCCGTCAGCTCAAGGAGCGCCTGTTCAACGAGGCCGAGAACAACGTGACCATGAAGATCGAGGAGCTCGAGGACAAGAGCGGCGTCGAGGTCTCGGGCCGCGGCATCCTGCACCTGTCTGTCCTGATGGAGTCCATGCGCCGCGAGGGTTTTGAGTTCCAGGTCGGCCGTCCCCGCGTTCTGTTTAAGAAGGACGAGAACGGCAACAAGATGGAGCCTGTCGAACAGGCCGTCGTCGAGTGCCCGGACGAGTACTCGGGCAAGGTCGTTGAGGTCTTCGGCACCTCCGGCGGCATCATGACGAGCATGGATACCTCGGGCATCGTGACGCACCTCGAGTTTAAGATCCCGACCCGCGGCATCATGGGTCTTAAGAACCGCATCATGAACGTTACCCACGGCGAGGGCGTGTTCTACCACACCTTCCTGGAGTATGGTCCTTATGCCGGCGAGATCGGCAACCGCCAGAACGGCGCCATGATTTCCATGACCACCGAGAAGGCCGTTGCCTACGCTCTGGGTACGCTGCAGGAGCGTGGCCAGCTGTTTGTTGAGCCGGGCACCGAGTGCTACGAGGGCATGATCGTGGGCGAGCGCAGCAAAGCTGGCGACATGGTCGTCAATATCGCCCGCACCAAGAACCTGGGCAACCAGCGTTCCTCGACCTCCGATATTTCCGTCCAGCTGGTGCCGCCGCGCACCTTCTCGCTGGAGGAGGCGCTGGAGTACATCGCCGACGACGAGCTGGTCGAGATCACTCCCAAGAACATTCGCCTGCGCAAGCGTCTGCTCAACGCCACCGACCGCAAGAAGGCTGCCGTCCGCGCCGGCCAGGTCAACAAATAAGCGCTGGGGCTTATAACCGCCAATAAGAAAGGGCGTCGACCGCGATGGTCGGCGCCCTTTCTTTGGTGTAAGGGGACGGGTTCGTTTGCACCACAGCTGGGGCGGCTATCCCCCCAATCGGCTTTCCAGCCAAAGTTAAGTTGTTTAAACATATACATAATTCCACTGAATATAGCCGGTATGATGCAAAACTGTTAACAGAGCAATATCAACTGGTATTAAATTAAAAGACCTATTGACCTGCGGTTTACATGATTGGTATCTATATATTATTTTATGCATTGTGGCATAGACGAACCGTCTTAGAAGGTGCTCCCCAATGGGTTCTTGCAATGCGCTAGGTAGGTTCTCGTTGATGTTGGGGCTTGTGTTCGATCCGACGATTCGCCGTATTCCACACTGTGTTGTAGGAATTAGGGGACAACTATGGACGCACACCGCTCACGGTCGCTGGGTATGGCGGCCCTGATCTTCATTTTGATTAGCCTCACCGCCGCAGTTTTTCACGGTGCAGCCCCCGTGCGCGCTGAGGGTGCGACGACGCCGACGCCGATTGTGATTAATGAGAATACGGCGGACGTTACGGTTGGGCTGTATGCCGATAAGGATCGTCAGCAGCCTCTCGGTAAAGAGGGCTCACCCTCGATTACGACAACCGATACAATTTACGGTTTTATGGAAGCTCGTTTTCATGAGAATTGTGGGCCTACACCTGAAAGGCTTGAGGCGATTTATACCTTTCCTGAGTCGATTGTCGTGAAGGACAACGCGGGCGGCGACTTGATGACTGATGATACCGAGAATGCGCAAAAGATGGGAACTTGGCGCATCGAAAAGAACAAGGTCATTTTTAAATACGCCCCCAGCTATCTCAACGCCAATCCATCTTCACTTTACGTAAAGGTTAAATTCGAATTCAAGCTCAAAGACAAAAATCTGGATGATGGGTCAAAAGTCGAATTGAGATTTCCGGGCGTTGGCGAAGCTGTACCTATCGAGATTCAAGATGGCGCGGTCGAGGGAAGTAAGTCGGGTGTCTTTTCTCAAGATGGCACTACTGGAATTGCCAAGATAACTTGGACTATCAATCTGAGTGTTAAGTCGTATGCAACGGATGTAGTGCTGGTTGATACACTCGGCGACTACCTGAAATTTGACCAAAACAGCTTCAAGCTTGATGGAAATCCGATTGGTTCGTCCGTGAGTAATGAGGGGAAAGAGGCAACATTGTCGCTGGGTAGCCTTTCTAAGGGCGACCATACCGTTACGTACGAAACGACAGTTAGTGCGGACCTACCGTCCACTAATGGTATGCCTATGCAAGGCAAGAACGGCGTGCAGGCAACCTGGGGAAAGGCAAATCCTCGACAATCTCTTTCGATTGAAGGTGCCTCGAATTCATTTCAGTATGACATGATTAAAAAAGAGGCCGGCTCCGGAACGCCGTCTGCTATTACTTGGAAGGTTGTACTCAACAAGGGGTCTCTCAAGGCCGATATGACCGGCTATACCTTCACTGATAGGCTCGATGGCAAACAAACTTATATTGGCAACTACGCGGTCTACAAGGGCGAGAATGCTGACGAAGCTAAAAAGGTCGGCGAGGGAACACCGGGTGAGTCGGAGGATTCATTCAGCTATACGTTTAATCCAAAAGAGGGCGACCGGTATGCGACCTATTGCATCGTCTATCAAACCAAGCTGAAAGATGAGAAATCCTACGAAAAGGTAAGCAACACGGCAACCGTGAAAAAAGAAGATTCAGATCAGCCCTCTGGAGAAAGTACCGAATACTATGCTCGCCCTTGGACGGGCAAGACCATAAGCAAAAAACTGCTTAATAAGGATGAGGCGTCGCGGACCGGAAGGGCAACTTGGCAATTACGCGTAGAGCTCCGTGATTACGTAAATGCGAAAAACCCAGAATCCGTTCTTATCAAAGATACCATGCTGGCGGCTTGGAAGCAGACCATGGGCCCGGATACCACTGGCGGTCAATCGTATGTAGTTGCCATCGGGGACACCGAATTGGACCAAGGTGTCGACTGGGACTTTGAGCGAGGCGCAGATCCGTCACAGGGCAGCAACAAGCATAACTGCAATATCCGAATAACCATTACGGATAAAGTCAAAGAAGCACTGGATAAGTCCCCTGAAGTGGTTATTGCGTATAAAACGGTGACCGACGCACTTCCTGGTTGGTACTCCAACTTCGCCTCTGTCGACGGGTTTAGCGGCTATTCTGATTTCGTTTTTTACTACGTTGAAGACGAAACGGAGCCTTCGGTTGAGAAGAGCGTAAAAATAAATGAAGACGGCTCGCAAGCACGGTGGGATGAGACGTTTGACTGGAAATCAGTGGATGGCTCGAACGACAAAGGTGCGTGGATTGTCGACTGGACTGTCTATGCCAATCGAGCTAAGACGCCTGCCGGTGAGTATTATGGCGCAGGCAGGCTCAATGGCAAGGATGTCGTTGTTAAAGATGAGCTTCCTGATGGAATGAGTTATATCCCCGGTTCGGCTAAATATTCTTTGTATTCAAATCCCTACAGGACGGCGGTGCCCGGCCACGAATGGGAACATGAGAGAGAAAAAACCGAGGCTTCGGGTGTCTTGCTGACGCCTGCCGTTGATCGTCGAGCAGTTACGTTTTCGATTCCAACGGAAAAGTTGGGTAACAATACAGGCTATGTGAAGCTGACGTATGCAACTGCTGTCAAGAGGTCAGTGGTCGACACGTCAAAGAACCTCGGCGAGCTTACGAACTCGGCGAGTGCGAGCTCGGATAATAAGGAATTTAAGGCGGGCTCTGATACCGTACAGATCAAGAACGACGTATTGTCAAAGACCGGTGCGTCGGTAAGTAATAGCAAGCGAATTCACTACACCATTTTTGTTAACGAATCGGCATTGGACCTAAAAAGTGGAACCGACTATCTTGATCTGTTCGATGTGATGGACTCCAAATGCACGTTTGTGCCTTCGTCGCTTAGCGTGTCTGAGTGTGACAATGGCATTTGGCGTGAGTTGGCGAAAGAGCAATACAAGACAGCTCTCGATTTGGTTGATGAGGGCGCTGGAAAGCAGCAGCGATTGACGTTGAGGCTTCCCGATGAGAAATACCTGAAAGTCGAATATGAAGTTCTGTCCGGTGAGTCTGGTAACGTTTCCCTTTCCAACGAGGCTCAGCTTGAAGGTGTTGCAGACGGGTATGTTAAACACGAGCGTAAATATGACATAGATGCCGGCGCATCGGGAGGCGGAACGGGGTACGGCATTGTGGTCCACAAAGTGGATGAAAAGGACGTTACTGCGCCGTTGGCTGGGGCCACGTTCACACTCTATGCGATTGACATGGACAAGGTGCAGAGCGGTGCCGGTGTTGATGACGCAAAGACGGCTTTTTCTACCGAAACGACCGACTCTAACGGAAACGCGACTTTTGGAACGAGTTCGGACGCCATGGCTTCCTGCAAGCTTTACTGCCTCGAGGAGACGACGGCGCCTGCTGGATATCGCGTCGCCCAACCAACATGGATTCTGCTCAAAGGCAACGCGGACGAGGAGCAATACGAGCGAGCCATGAACAGGGCGAAATCTCTGCTTGATGCCAATACGGAGATAACGTCAGATGTAGAGATTTGGGTGTATGACGCGCCCCTTGAAGGCAAAGCGACGATAAAAGCAAATAAAGTGCTTAAAGGCGGAACCTTCAGGGAAGGTCAGTTCTCGTTCGCGCTTAAGGACGCCGAGGGCAAAGTGCTCCAGACGGCGACCAATAACGCAGAGGGCAATGTCTCCTTCAACGTCAAGTACAACAAGGCCGGCGAGTATCGCTACATCATCTCCGAGGTTGTTCCCGAGGGCGCCGAGAACAATGTCAAGGATCACATCACCTATGACAGGACCGAGTATAGGGTCACGGTTAACGTGGTCAACGGTACGAATCAGCTCGACACCACCGTCACCTATGGCGAGGGTTCCTCGACCCCGCCGACCTTTACCAACAGGTACTCGACTACGCTACCTGAGGCGGGCGGGGCTGGTTTGACTATGACGTATTTAGCTGGTGCTTCGATGCTGTGTTTTGCTGCGACATGGATGCATGCTCGTCGCCATCGCGATCAAGGTCGAGGTGGTAGCCGTGAGTAGGCTTTGCCGCCGCTTGTTGGCTATCGCGACAATAGCTACGGTCGCAATGCTCTCTTTTGCGATGTTGCCCGGGATGGCCCGCGCGGCAGGCACTGGAGCCATTACGGTGGACGGTACGGTTGCGACGCGGTATGACGCGTACCAGCTCTTTTCGGCGACCGTTGTCGACGATGCCGATGCCGACCAAAAGGTCGCAACTGATGTAGCGTGGGCGAATGACACGGTTCGCCAAGCTGCCCTTCCCGTGCTTCATGATGCAGGGCTTGATAACTCGGCATCGACGGCGCAAGAGGCTGCCGAATGGATGAATGGCGACGGACACATGACGACCGCGCTGGCGACAAAACTCGCCAGAGCAATTTGCAGATCCGGCGTCCCTTCCGTGGCCCTTAACGCGGGCACGGTGGCCGATCTGCCCAGCGGATACTGGCTCATCGTCGCCGACGACGACGCCATCGCCCAGGGCGAGGCCGGCACCGCGCCGATCATGGCCCTGGTCGGCGGCAGCGCCGTCACCGTCAAGCCCAAGGCTGCGACGCCCAAGGTCGCCAAGCACGTGCTGGAGGACAGCACCGCTGCATGGCAGAAGGCCGCCGACGCCACGGTCGCCGACGACCTGTACTGGCGTCTCTCGGCTACGGTCCCGGCCGGGCTCACGGCCTACGACACCTATACGGTGCGGTTCGTCGACACCATGGGCGCGGGGCTCGACCCCTCCAAGGTCGCCGAGAGCATGCGCGTGTACGTGGCGGCGGGCGCGGACGGCGGCTTCGACGCCGTCTCGGCCGGTGAGGACGGGCGCGTCGGCACTGAGCCCGCGAAGGGCTGGACCGACATCACGGCCCAGTGCGGGGTCTCGGTCGACGGCAAGACCTTCACCGTGCGCACCGGCGACCTGATTGCCGCGCTCGGCGGGGCCGACGCCTTCACCGCGGGCGCCCGCGTGGTCGCCGTGTACAATGCGCCGCTCAACAGCGCATGCAACCACGGCATCGCGAAGGGCAACCCCAACGAGGTCTACCTGCGCTACCCGCGCTCTCCCTTTGCCGACCAGTCCGGCGACGCCGGCTTCACCCGCACGCCGAGCGATGACGCGTGCGCCTACACCTGGGGACTCAGTCTGATCAAGCGCTCAAGCTCGGACGATAAGCCGCTCGCGGGTGCCAAACTGCGCATCATCGACGACCGCGGTCGCATCCTAACGACTGACGGCTCGTGGTCGACGGATGCCGACGCGTGCATCACCACGGACGCGGATGGCCATGTGGAATTGAGCGGTGTGGACGCGGGTGTCTATACCGTCGAGGAAATCGCGGCACCCAAGGGCTACACCGCCTTTGAGGGCAAGCGTACGGTGACGGTTACGGCTGAGGGTCTGGACGTTAAACAAGTGGCGACCGCGAAGCCCAAGGTGACCGTATCGGTCGAAAGCCCTCTGCGGGTTGATACCGCCGATGCCAGGACGGGTTCGATTGAGCTGTCGGTGCTCAACACCCCAAGCAAAGAAGCAGGTCGAGGCTTTATGCCCTCGACGGGAGATAGAACGTTGGTACTGGTGGCGGTTTTGGCTGCCATCGGAGTGGCGGCTATTGTTGTCGCGCTCGTCATCAAGCGGGGAGGAGGTCGCCGTGAAATATAATTGCCCTTCTTGCTCAATGGCGTACTGCCTCCGTAGCGAGTGACGCACAGGCCTACCGACCTGATGATCATTGGTTTTGAAAAAGTTACTAGAGAACCCTCCAAGAAAAGCGGGGCACCCGGTCGACATGACCGAGTGCCCCGCTTCGTTTGTTGGTGCAAAGTAACCTGGCACCTTTGTGGTGGTTGGTGGCTAAGCGGTGGGGAGTCCTGGCATGTTAGCCGGCTGCTGCGGCTTGAGGTGGGCGTTGCGCCAGATGATCTGGATAACGTAGCCGAGCATAAAGACAAAGGCTACGCCGCTGATGAAGTCACCTACGAGGGGAAGCCCCGTGAGGGCGCCTGCGATTACGCCACCAACGGCTGCCATGGCGTAGCGGTTCTGGCTGTGTCCGACCATGCGGGCAATCGCGCACCCCGCAAAGGCACTCGACACCAACGCGATGCCGATAACACCGCACAAGAGGGCTCCGGCAAGCGACAGACCGGCGATAGAGATAATCAGCAGTAGGACGGCGGGGACGATAGCAATCGTGCTCAGAAGACCGCTCACCCACAGGGGCATGGGGCGCTGGTGGAGCATGCCGGCGGCGCTGGCGGTCGCGCGCGGAAAGACGAGCTCGAGCAGCAGAGCGACAAAGCAGGTCGAGAGTGCCGCGGCGACGATACCGCCGATGACATCGTTAACGGTGGAAGTATCCTCGTTCTCGGTGCGGTCGATCTTGAGCGCGCCTACCTCGGCGCCTGCGGCACGCTCGGGGTCCTCGGAGACGTGCGCGTTCACGGTGCCGGAGATGTGGGCGTTCTTGCCCAGGATGAGCTTGTCGGCCCAAACCTCGACATCGCCCTCGACGGTGCCATCGATGGTCACCGTATCGCCCGCAAGCGCTGCCGACTTGGTGGAGCCGCGTAGGGCAACCGTCTCGCCTATCGCATAGAAACAGTTGGCGGTGCTGTCGGAATTGAGCACAACGTGCTGACCGACGACCGTGACGCTGCCATCAACCGTGGTCTTGGCGATATCGATAGTGCGTGCCGCCAAGCGGATGGCGCCGCCCACCGTGCAGTCGCGGATAGAGAGGGTATCGCCCGCGGCGATGATATCGCGGTCAATGGACGCATCGTCCAAGTTGAGGGCCTGGCCGGCCCAGTACAGGTCACCTTCGATGCCGGACGGATTGGCATCATCGTCGGTCGTAAGTACGTTTCCTGCGGTGTCCGTGCCGGCGAACGACGCCGTGGGAAGTGCAGTAATCGCCAGTGCGATGAGCGCGAATGCCATAAGCAGGCAGCGACGCATTTTGTGTGACGGCGCCGCCGCGGTTTGATTGAGAGCCATGGTTGATCCTTTTGTTAGGTGTTCGGCATATACCTAACAGGGTACCCAACGCGTGGGCGCTCTAAAAGAACCTCTCGGTTGCATTTCGAAGGGTCGTGCCGTGCTGCCTACTTTTTACGGTGCAAGAAGCGTGCGATGTCTTCTTCGGTGGGGCTTTTGATGTCAAAGCGCAGCGAGAGCCAGCGCAGACCCATGGTCACGACAACGCATACGACCAGCGCGGCGACATTGCTCATGATGCCGCTCATAACGAGACACACATAGCTTGTCGATCCGGCGATGGCGGCGATGGCATAAAAGTTAGTACGTTGGAAAATGCCCGGAACCACGCCCATAAAGCCGTCGCGCAACATGCCGCCGCCCACCGCGGTGAAAAAGCCCATCATGATGCACACCGCCGGCGCAAAGCCGTAGACCAGTGCCTTGTCCGCGCCGGTTGCGGCATAGATGCCGACCGAGATGATGTCGAGCAGGGGAATGAGTTTTTCGGGCTTGTCGACGATTGCCGGGAAGATGTAGATGATGGCCGCGGTGGCGATGGAGAGCGGGAGCGCCATCGGTTGGTTGAGGATGTAGACGTTGCCCACCTGCAGCGTCATATCGCGCAAAAGACCGCCGCCCAGTCCACAGACCACGGCGAGCGCGACGGCGCCCACCAGGTCGAGTTTGTGCTCGCGCGCAACCAGCACACCCGAGATCGATGCAGCGACAACGGCGAACATCTCGAGCCAAAAGGGGATAGCGACCATGGCATCAGAGGCATGTGGGGTAACGGTCATAGCGGCGACGACGGGCAAGATGGGGTCCTTTGGGTTGCGGGTTTAGACAATGCCCGTACATAGTACATGTTCGGCGCCGATTGCGATCCTATTGCTCGGCAAACGGTCGGGACTGGATCCTTGATTATCGACTTTATCCGAACACCTCCCACATTCATCCGCACATGTGCGGATGAATGTGGGAACCC